>JAICWQ010000186.1 GCA_025934755.1 Chthoniobacterales bacterium
AAAGCAAGCTCATACAAAATCCAAATGCGCCCGCGACCAGGCTGCGCAAATCGACGTTCACGCCCGGGGCGGTGTCGATGAAACGGCTGGTCAACTCCGCGCACACGATCGGCACGATGCTCAGGAGCGACAAACCAAGGAACTGAAAGAACCCGCGGAAATAAACGCGAAAGGTTTCGATCAAAATATTCCGAGTCGGCGCCTCACTTTGACTTTCCTGACCTGTGACCTCGGACCCGTGATCTCTGGATTCAACCTGCACCGGCGGCGGCGCGACCTGGAACAGGCCAGGAATCTCTGCGGCCGTCTGCCAATCCTGGGCATTCGTCGGTCGCGCCGGATTGGTGGGCAGCACCCGGCCATCAGATTTCCATTCGCGCAGCGTCTCGAGATCGGCCGGGCCGTAATCCTTTTCCTGAACTCGAATGATCCACTGATCGGACATTGCTTGATAATTGGACAGGATTTACAGGATGAACAGCGAGATTTGTCGCAGGGGCGCACTCCGATTTTGAAATCCTTCGAATCCAGTGAATCCTGTCTAGTCAAATGAAGCTGCTCTTAATAGATGGGCATTACTACGTTTACCGGTCGTTTTTCGCGATCCCTAACCTTTCCAATTCGCGGGGCGAGCCGACCAACGCGATTTTCGGTTTCACCAAAACGCTGCGGTTAATGATCAAGCATCTTCAGCCGGAGCTCGGCGCGGTATTTTGGGATGAAGGCATGCCGGAGCGGCGGGTGAAATTACAGCCGGCCTACAAGGAAACGCGCAAGGAAATGCCGCTGCCGATGGTGCCGCAGCTCGATTTCATTCAAAGCAAGCTGACTGCGCTCCTCGGGTTCAAGAACATCTCGCTGCCGAACACCGAGGCCGACGACCTGATGGGCTGCTATGCGATGGCCGCCTGCAAACGCAAAGGAATGGAAGTGATCTTGGCGACCAACGACAAGGATCTCTACCAGTTGATCGGGCCTTGCGTGAAAGTCTACACCACCGCCAAAGCCGACCTCGCCACGCCGAAAGATGCATTCGCGTTGCTGGGCGAAAAGGAAGCCACTGCAAAATGGGAAGTCCCGCCGAAAATGATCGGCGACGTTCTCGCGCTGAGCGGCGATTCCGTGGATAACATTCCCGGCGTTGCTGGGCTCGGCCGCAAGACGGCGAGCGGGTTGATCCGCGAATTTGGAGGACTCGATGGTTTGTTAGCCAACCTCGACAAGGTCAAAAGCGACAAGATGCGAGTGAAACTTATCGCAGCGCGCGATCAAATCCTGGACAACCGGAAAATGGTCGAGCTCGATTGCCACATGGACCTGCCGTTGGGGATTGACGACCTGAAAATCCAACCGGATTACGCGGGGTTGATCCAAGAGCTGGAGAAATGTGAATTCAAGTCGCTGCTCCAGGAGGTGAAAGCGGAGGCGGAAAAGGTGGGCAGTTCAGAGCAGGTTGAGCTTAAACTGTAAGTCTTTCGTGGAGTTGATTTTGCACGCGTCCGAAAAAATCGTAAAAAATTCGAACGCCGGCTCCCGCCCGCTGTCCAATTTAACAGGTTAAGGCGATTCGGGCGGTTGCACGTTTTTCGTATTTGCTGTTTCTCCTTGGCGTGCGCTGCCCGAATCTTTTTTTTGTACTTGTCGCCACCGGCCTGTGGCCGATTTCTCCAACGCACTTGCCAAACGACGCCCCACAGGGCCATGGCTACAACTGCGGTGTTGCCGCTCACCCAGCCAAAATGTTCTGATATTGCCCGCGGTTTATGCAAAGCGTCACTAGCCGGTTCGCCCTGCGTGGTTTTCTGATCGACGCCCCCGATTTCGGTAGTTTGAGGGCGCGGCCTAATGGCGCCATTCTGATCGAAAACGGCCGGATCGCGGCGGTGGGCGATTACGACGATCTGCGCCGGCTGCATCAGCCTAATTCGATTCAATGGCCCGACCTCGGTCCGGTCGCGATCTTTCCGGGGCTAATCGATTGCCACACCCATCTGCCGCAATATTCGGCGGTGGCGCGGGGGGAGAGTGAGCTATTGCCGTGGCTCCGGCAGCATATCTTCCCAGTCGAGCGCGAATTCACCGGGCCAAAAGCGCGGGAAGAAGCACCACGGTTTTTTCATGAGCTCGCCCGAAACGGCACTACCACGGTGATGGCCTACGCGGCCATTTACGAAGAGAGCTGCGACATCGGTTTCGAGGCGGCGCGTCGGAGCGGCGTTCGGACCATTCTCGGCAAAATGATGATGGACCATGGTTCTTACGGACAAACCCAGCCGAAAAAAATTCTTTCCATCTCGCTGTTGGAAAGCGAACGGCTTTGCCGGAAATGGCACAAGGCGGAGAACGGGTTGCTTGATTACGCTTTTAGCCCGCGGTTTGCGGTTACCTGTTCGGAAAAGTTGATGCGGGGCGCGGCCGAGCTGGCGGCGAGATTTGGCGCCTATATCCAAACTCATTTGGCCGAGAACCGTGAAGAACTGGAAAAAGTCCGTCATCTTCACATGACCGCGCGCGATTACACTGACGTGTATGAAAAGTGCGGGCTCCTCACTCAGCGGACGATGCTCGGTCATTGCATTCATTTGAATCCGCGCGAAATCGCAGCGATTGCCGCAGCTCAATCCAGTGTCGCGCATTGCCCAAGCTCGAATCTCTTTCTCGGCAGTGGCTTAATGAAACTCGACCAGATCCTAAAGGCGGGAATTAACGTCGGACTCGGGTCCGATGTTGCGGGCGGTCCTGAATTGGACATGTGGCAGGTAATGCGCGCGGCGATCGAAGTTCAGAAGGCACGAACGGCTTACGAACCGAATCTGCGTCCACTTCGACCAAGCGAAGCGCTTTATCTTGCCACTCGCGGCGGCGCCCGCGCCTTGGGAAAAAATACCGCGATCGGAACTCTCGACCCCGGCAAGGAGGCCGATCTGATCGTTATCGACCTGCAGGCGCTTCTTCCCTATCCACAAAATCGCAATGCGATTGTCGGGCTGACTCCCGAAGATGTCGTCGCGCTTTGCATTTATCGCAGCGGACCGCATGCGAACCTCGAAACCTACGTTCGCGGCCGGCGCATTTATCAGGCGCCGAAGGTGGCGAACCGCGTATGAAATCCTCTGTTCCCGACCCCATCGACATCGCTTTGCATGAGGATATCGGCGACGGGGATGTCACAACCGATTCTTTTGTCGAGAAAAATGCCCACGGCCGGGCGCAGATTGTGGCGCGGGAGCGGGCGATCGTTGCCGGCGCCACGACCGCCAAAGAAGTTTTTCAGCGGGTTGACCCTGCGCTGAAAGTCAAAGTCGTTCGGGACGACGGCAGCGAAGTGAAACCAGGCGACGACGTGATCCAGATTGAAGGAGCGGTCCGCTCAATTCTAAAAGCGGAGCGGGTCGCGTTGAATTTTTTGCAACGGCTGTCCGGGATCGCAACCGCGACTCGAAAGTTTGTCGATGCCGCAGCGAACAACCACGTGAAAATTCTCGATACGCGAAAGACAACTCCCGGTTTGCGCGCGCTGGAGAAGGCGGCGGTCGTTGCCGGAGGCGGATTCAATCATCGCTTCGGTCTTTTTGATATGGTCCTGGTTAAAGATAATCACCTTACGGCAACGACGGATTTCGATGCGCTCGCCAAAGCCGTCCGCAAGGTCCGCGGGTCGCGACCGAAAATCCAAATCGAGATCGAGGCCGACACCTTGGAACAAGTCCACGGGTTTCTGGCAATCGGCGGAATTGACGTCATTCTGCTGGACAACATGAGCCCGGCCCAAATCCGCGAGGCCATCGCGCTCGGCAAAAACAAAGTGAAGTTTGAAGCGAGCGGTGGCGTTACCCTGAAGAACATCCGGCAAATCGCTGCGACCGGGGTTGATTACATCTCAATCGGGGCAATCACCCATTCGGCGCGCGCGATCGATTTTTCACTCGATATCACCGATGCCGGTGCGTAAGCGACTTCGGGCCGAGAAATTGCGCGGCGGACTCATCATCGGCCGCGAAGTCATTGTGCTCGAACAAGCCGAATCGACAAACGACGTCATCACGCAAATGGCGGCGGGAGATTGGCCGGAAGGCCTTTGCGTTTTTGCCGAACATCAAAACGCAGGACGCGGTCAACGCGGCAACGAATGGGAATCCGCCTCCGGAAAGGGTTTGTGGTTTTCGATCTTGCTTCGGCCGAAGCTCGAAGTCGAGGAATCGGCGCGGCTGACAATGTGGGTGGCCCAGACAATTGCCCAGACCCTGCAAGATGAATTCCATCTTTCCGCTGCCGTGCAACCGCCGAACGACGTTTACATCGGCGACCGAAAAATCGCCGGAGTTCTCGTTGAAATGCGCGCCCAACCAGGCGCCCACCACGTTGCTGTCGTTGGCATCGGTCTGAACGTGAACCATGCCCCTGGGGATTTTTCCGAAGAACTCCGCGGACGGGCGACCTCAGTGGCAATCGTTCGCCGCAGCCAGTTGGATCGCAATGTTATCGCGCTCGGGTTATTGCGGGCCCTCGACCGCACTTACACGGAGCTTTTCGCCGCGGAATTGTAGGGCGATTCCATCGCGCCTCTTGATTTTATGGGCGAGAGCCTTGTAACTCGCGCAATTTTTCCAGGGCACGGCCGCTGTCGATTTCTTCGCGCGCAAGTTCGATTCCTTCCTTTAAATCTTTCGCGAGACCGGCAACCACGAATCCTCCCGCCGCGTTCACGAGCGTCATATCGCGTTTCCCGTCGCGAATCTTTCCGGATAAAATCGCTTCGATTGTCTCCGCGTTCTGCCGGGCGTCCCCGCCCTTCAATTCAGTTACCGATGCTCGCGGCACGCCGAGCCAGCTCACATCCAGG
>JAICWQ010000063.1 GCA_025934755.1 Chthoniobacterales bacterium
GATGCGACGCAAACTTCACCGCGCAAAAATCGCTCCGGACCTGGTGGCTCGGCATTTTCATCTTAGTTCGCCTTTACACACCGATCCCGTGTGCGATCCAGCGCGCGTTCTTTTTGTCTCCGGCGATTTCGATTTGATCGCGCAACCGGACGACATCGAAGCCATTCATAAAAAATGGCGGGGCTCGGAACTGCTTCGCGTGCCGCAAGGTCACTTCGGCTACCGCATGATGCGTGATACGGTCGCACGTTTAAAAGAACGAGGATTGTAGCCGCTCCCCGGCCGCGATCTCGAAACATTCCGATTAACACCGCGCTTCAGCGAGGTGCCGTTTCAACAGCGCAATGAAAGGGCGTTTAAACGGCTTCCCTGACTTCGCCGGTAATCACCTGGCTGAAGCCAAGTGTCAATCACAATTGGCAATCGATTGTGACCCATTCAATCGAGCCAGGCTTTGGCGGCGAGCAACTGGCGCAACTGTTCGTTGTCGGCGGACAATGCCGGAAGCCATTCGCCGATTAGTTCACGTTTCCACCAGCCTTTCTCGCCGAGCGGCGTGAATTGGTAACGATACAGGCGCGCCCGGACGTATTTTGGCGGCGCATCCGGGAACGGGTTGTTGGCGAGAAGGGACAAGGTGTTTTTGTCGTTGTGAAGAAGTTTCCAGACGAAGTGAAGGGTCCACGGATATTCGGCGGGCGTGGACATTGCGGCGAACCAGATTTGCCAGTCGATCCGCGGTTGGTACGGCGCGATAAATGGCGGCCGCCGATTCGGATCGCCGGGTTTGGCAACGAATTCATATTCCTTCCACTTCGTTTCCCCGGTGATGACCGCGTCCTCGGTCCCCTCGAAAATGATTTCATCGCGCTCACGGCCCACCGTCCCGAACGCGCCGTAAGTATTCACCAGATCGAGCGGGTCGAACGAGTAATTCATCAATTGCCGGCCGCCGACGAGGTTCATCACCGTCGGAATGCTTAGCCAAACAACCAGAGCGGCCAATGCCATCGTGACTCCATTGCGAATCCGCGATGGTTGCGATTGATTCGCTGCGTTTTCCGCCCGTTTCACGAGTGAATTCGGCAGGACACGACGCAACAAGGTGTCGTCGAAGCAAGCGATAAACGGAATGATGGTCAGGTAATTCAGAAACGACAGGTTTCCGCTGAAGATCAGAATGATTTGAAAGAGGACGAGCAACAAACCGGCAATATGCCGGGCGGTTCGCGGACCAAATGAAAACCACGGCACAATCAATTCGACAAAGTGGTTCCACAGCACTTCAAGATTGTGGAACCAGTGCGGCAGGAAATGAAAATAGCGGCTGATCGGATTCGGGATCGGCTGGGTTTCGTAGTGGTAATACATGCAGGTCAGATTCCGCCAACAATCGTCGCCCCGTAACTTGATCAGACCGGCGCCGACCATGATTCGGAATCCGAGCCACCGGAAAAGCCAGAACACCAAGATCGGCGGCCGCGATTTCGGAAACGGGCGCGGATCGATCAGCGGGCAGAGAAAAATCGACAGGAATCCGGTCTCGAGCAGTTGGATTTCCCAACCGTAACCGTACCAAATGTTCCCGATGTGCACGATCGACATGTAAATAATCCAAAGCAGGGCAAGCAGGATCGAATTGGCATAACCGGCGAGAACAATCAGGGACAAGGCGAGGCCTGCCCAGGCGACGATCCGCAAGCCGAGATCGGACACGCCGAACCAAAACAGCGAAGGCATGTGCAACATCGCATCGTGACGCGAGCCGTAATGACTGTGCACCCGTGAAAGGAAATCATGGGCCGGCGTCAAACCTGTAGCGCCGATAAGCGGCACTAATTGGTTCACCGCCACCAGGAACGCGATCACATAAACAAAACCGAGCAGCCGCAGAATAACGAATCGGGCGAGCCAATAATCATTTCCCCGCGCGAAAAACTTCTCGAGCTCCTGGTTCATTGCAGAAAATCGCTCAACGCTGAACGTCCAACTCCGAATTCAATTGGCAATTGGAAATTGGCGATTGGCAATTCAGAAGCTGCCAGGGGGGAGAATTGAACTCCCGGCCAACCCCGAAGCTTTCGGGGCTGCTCACTTCTGCAAATGATAAATTGCGATCCTCGGATTTTTCTTTCTCTTTAGGATGCACTCCAACTTCCGAGCCTCGCCGAGCGAAGCGACCTCTTTCTTCGCGACGATCTCAAGCCTGTTTCCAAGACGTTTGGTGGTCGCGGTATGGCCGCGCAAATGCTGCGCAAATCGAGCATCAAGATCGACAGCTGAACCTATGTAGTGGCGACCGGAAGAACCACGAAGAATGTAAACCCACGCCATATGAAAAATTGCCAGGGGGGAGAATTGAACTCCCGACCAAGGGCTTATGAGTCCCCTGCTCTACCGCTGAGCTACCCTGGCGTCGAAAACTTCTTAATAGAGCAGCCCAATTCGGTCAACCGACCAACCCCGAAAGCCTTCGGGGCTGCTCTACCGCTGAGCTACCCTGGCGAATCAAACGGCGACAACGTTTATTCGTGGTCGCGCACTGTCAACGACGCCAGATAAAGGTAGCGGCGGTTCACCGAACCGCCATGGCGATTGAGGTCAATCGCCTCTACCTCTTACTCGTTCTTCTTCGAAACGTAAGGCGCGAGATCTTTTTCGTTCCCACGCAACGCGGCCATGAAGCAAACACCGTTCTGTTCTTTCACCACACCCGTCCAACGGTCCTGATCGACATAACGCCAACCGGTGAAATGTTTGGCCGCGCCGGTTTTGGGATCGCGCTCCGCCGGAAAAAGAAAAAACTGCATTTTCTTTTCAACCGCCCAAACTTGCGCAACCCGCTGGCCTTCCTCGTCGTCGAACACCCGGCAGCCGATTGTTTTCAGCTCCGCGAACTCCGGAGGAACGTCGTAATGCGAAAGCCGGTGTTTCATGAATAGGTAGTCGCCGATTCCACCCGCGTCGGTCTTCACCGGGTCAAGCATCATCGCATGAGCCGACCCGGCCGTGGTCAATAAGCGGCGCGCGGTTGTTTCGCCCGGAAACCGGTTCAGTCGATCGACCAGCTGAAAAATTAAAATCACCGCGATCACCAGTGCCGCGATCCCGGTGGCGAGGAACACCGGATTCTGCACGTACTTCTTCCAAGTCCGCCGCGGCGTCGCAATAAACGATTCAGTCGGTACCCATTCGATGATTTCCTTTGGAATCGGAACGGCCCGGGCCAATGCGATTACTGCTTTGTCAAAGCTCTGCTGGACCGCAAAGGCCTCGGTCTTGCGCGCATGATGCACTGCAGTGCGAAGGGCACGGTCATCGACGCGATCTTCGCGAATCGGCGCACAATGGATGAGGACCTTGTCGCGTCGCGAAAGCTGCGCTGCTGTGCTCATGGTTGACCCGCTGGGATGGTTGCGTCCAGCCACGCTTGAAACTGCCGCCGGCCATCGCGAAGTAACTTCGATAACTCGGGCGGCTTTAATTCCGTCACCGAAAGCAATTCGCGATAACTGAACTCATCCAGATAAAACAGCGCCATGGCGGATCGTTGTGGATCAGGCGCTCCCGCAATCCAGACCGCCAACTGTTGAGGCTCGAGCTTTTCGATCTGTGATGCCGCCCCTGCTGCGAGCTCTTCCTGTTCAAGGTCGGCCTCCTCCGCTTGTAAGCCCTGTTCGCCGGCTTCCAGACAGCGCCAGCGCGCGTTTCGAAAGAACCATAGCCGGTCGCGCGGCGCCTCACCGTTCGCCGCTTGTTGTGCTGCTTCCCGGAGGGTGGCGTGAAAAATTTCCTGCGCTTTTGCGGCATCAGCCAGCATCAGAAAGCAAAAGCGGTACAGCTGCAGCAGATCTTGTTTCTCTTCGGCCACCCGGGGTTCTCCGGCGGGAATGTGACGCGCCTGAGATAGATCGCAAGAGGAAGGTAGGGGCGATTGCCCTCAATCGCCCGCAACGCCAGTCCGGCTCGGACTCGTTGGGGGCAACGCCCCCTACCTCAAATTTTTCACCCGTCGCGCGACCTCTTCGGCGTTTTCACGACTGTTGAACGCCGAAACCCGGAAATAACCTTCGCCTTGGGCGCCGAATCCGGCTCCCGGCGTTATCACCACGTTAATTTCCTTCAGCATCCGGTCGAACATCTGCCAACTCGTTAGGCCGGCCGGAGTCCTGACCCAGACATATGGCGCGTTTTCGCCGCCATAAACCTTCAAACCGATCTCTTCGCACGCTGTGCGCAAAATTTTCGCGTTGCCCATGTAATGATCGATCAACGCGCGACATTGTTTGCGGCCTTCGCCGGAATACAACGCCTCGGCCGCGCGTTGCACGGGATAACTCACGCTGTTTGATTTTGTGCTCCACCGCCGATGCCACAACGGATGCAATGGCAATTTCTTTCCTGACTCCGTTCGAGCAAGCACGGTCTTCGGCATGACCGTGAAACCGCAACGGACCCCAGTGAATCCACCGATCTTGGAGAAGCTGCGAAGCTCGACCGCGTGTTCGCGGGCCCCAGGAATTTCGAAAATCGAGTGCGGGATGTCAGGATCGGACACATACGACTCATAGGCCGCATCGAAAAGCAGCAGCGCGTCGTGTTCGCGAGCGTACGCGACCCATCTGGTGAGCTGCTCGCGCGTCGCCACCGCGCCGGTGGGATTATTGGGAAAACAAAGATAAACCAGGTCGACGTGCTCCCGGCCGCCGCCGGGCGGTTCGGGAACGAAATTGTTTTCCCGGGTGCACGGAAGATAAACAATCCCTTCGTGACTGCCGTCTTTCCTCGGCGCGCCGGTATGCCCGGCCATCACGTTGGTGTCGACATAAACCGGATAAACCGGATCGGGCACCGCGACTTTGTTTTGGTCGCCCAGGATGTCCAGGATGAAACCGCAATCGCATTTGGATCCGTCGGAAACGAAAATTTCGTCGTCAGCAATGTCGATCTTGCGGTCGCGAAAATCGTGCTGCGCGATTGCCGACCTCAGGAAGTCGTAACCCTGCTCAGGACCGTAACCGTGAAAAGTCTCGCGGTGCCCGAGCTCGTCAGCCGCGGTCTTCATCGCGTCAATCGCGGCTTGCGGCAGAGGCTCCGTTACGTCACCTATGCCGCAACGGATCAACTTCCTGGCCGCATCCGGGTTCTTTTCGCAAAAATCGCGGACCCGCCGTGCGATCTCAGGAAAAAGGTAACCGGCCTGAAGCTTGAGATAATTTTCGTTTAGGTAAGCCATTGTTGTAGCGGCGTTTGTGTCAAACGCCGAACCAAAATAAACAGGCGCTTGGCACAAGCGCCTCTACAACTCTTTGCGCGAGGCGCCGTCGTTTATCAGTAATTCTTGCCCGCCGCGTCCCAATTCACCACGTTCCACCAGGCTTTGATATAATCAGGCCGGCGATTTTGGTAATTGAGATAGTAGGCGTGCTCCCAGACGTCGACCCCGAGGATGGGCGTGCCTTCAACTCCGGCGACACCTTTGCCCATCAGCGGACTGTCCTGGTTCGCGGTGGAAACGACTTCCAACTTCCCGCTGCTATTTTTGATGAGCCAGGCCCATCCACTTCCGAATCGCTTCGCCCCCGCATCCGCGAATTTTTCTTTAAACTGATCGAATCCGCCAAACGTCGACTTGATGTCGTCCGCCAGTTTGCCTTTCGGCTCGCCGCCGGCGTTTGGGCCCATGATTTTCCAAAAGAACGAATGGTTTGCGTGACCGCCGCCATTGTTCCGAACGGCCGTGCGAATGTCCTCCGGAACAGAATTCAAATCGCGAATCAAATCCTCGACCGATTTCTGTTCGAGGCCGGCGTTGCCTTTGATCGCGTTGTTTAAGTTGGTGATGTACGCCTGATGATGCTTGGTGTAATGGATCTCCATCGTCCGCGCGTCGATATGCGGTTCGAGCGCGTTGTAGGCGTAAGGTAATTTTGGTAGTTCGTATGCCATACAAACACGTTAGGCCGCACTGAATTGCGGTCAATGGTAGCGGCGGTTCGCCGAACCGCCATGGCGATTGAGGTCAATCGCCGCTACCTCGATGCCTGATAAAATCCCGGCTGAGTGATGAACCCGTTCCGGTAATTCACGTAGGTCGCGAGGGCGAGGAGCGGGAAATTTTGGCGGTACATGTCGTACTTCAGATAAAACACTCCCGGAAACCCGGTGCCGGTGATTTCCGGTTCGTCCCAGGAACCGTCCTGCTTCTGGGTGCTCAATAGAAAACGCAGTCCACGTTGAATGCTGGTGCGATTCAAATCGCCGCACGCACAGATGCCCATGAGCGCCCATGCGGTTTGCGACGCGGTGCTCCTGCCGATGCCTTTCGTCGCCGGATTTTCGTAAGTGGCGCAGGTCTCACCCCAGCCGCCGTCGTCATTCTGACAACTCTCGAGCCAATCGCGACCGCGCAAAATCCAGTCCTCCGTCATGTTGTGACCGATCGCGCGCAACCCGCGCAGCACCTGCCACGTTCCGTAAATGTAATTCACGCCCCACCGTCCATACCACGAACCGTCCGGTTCCTGGGTATCGATCAAATATTGGATCGCGTCGCGAACACTGCGGACTTTGGGATTGAAATTGATGTAGCCGAGCAGCTCCAAGGTGCGGGCGGTCAAATCGCTGCAGGTCGGATCGAGAATCGCGTTGTGATCGGCGAACGGCATGTCCTCCAGCCACGGCGTCGTAACGTCCTTGTCGAAGGCGGCCCAACCGCCATCGCGACATTGGAAACTCATTTGCCAGTCCAGCGCGCGCCGAAAAGTATTCGCCAGTTCGGAGTCATTCTCCGGTTTAGCGAGTCGCAAAGCCATCAACACCATCGCGGTGTCGTCGACGTCCGGATAGTAAACGTTGTTGTATTCAAATGCCCACCCGCTCGCCTCGCGATGTGAATTGTTATGCATCCAGTCACCGCGGATCCGCACTTCCTTGTCCAACAACCATTTCCCCGCCCGACGCAACGCCGGATTGTCAGCCGGCATGCCCGATTCAGCCAGCGAGATCAAATTGATCGCAGTATCCCAAATCGGAGAGAGGCAAGGTTGAATGCGAAAGTCGTCCGGATCGTCCACGAACAGTCCGACGAAATCTTTGGTCGCCTTCTTGTAAACCGGGTGCTCTTTCGGATAACCGAGAACGCGGAGCGCGATCATACAGTTGAGCATCGCGGGATAAACCGCTGCCAATCCGTCACTCCCCTCGCCGATTCGGTCCAGCATCCAACGTTCGGCCTCTTCCAACGCGCGTTTGCGCATTGGGCTGATTCGCAGCGGGTGCAAAACTTTCAGGACATCGTTGACCCGGAGGAAGAAATTGCGCCAGGTCCAGAATTTCTCGCTGCGGGGCAACCGCAGATCGCCTTGTTCGGTGCCAAGGGGGTACAATTCGTGGAGGTGCTTGTTTCCAGGCAACGACGGCGTCGGCTTGAAATGGTTGATGATCGCGAGCGGAACGAGCATCGCCCGGCTCCAGGACGACATCTTGTAGATGTGAAAGGGCGCCCAGCTCGGGAGCAAAATCATTTCCACCGGAATGGTCGGCAGGTATTTCCACGGAAACTGCCCGAGCAACGCCAGATAAAGTTTGCTGAACGTGTTCATCCGAGGGACGCCGCCGAGTCGCAAAATGTTTTCGCGGCCTTTTCGCATGAACGGCAGATCCGGCGAATAACCGGCGAGCTTAAGCGCGAAATAGCCTTTAACCGACGCATTGATTTCGCTCGGCCCGCCAAAATAAATGTTCCAGCCGCCGTCCGGCAGCTGGCGTTTCAAAATGTGCCGGGCACAACGTTCCTGGAGAGTAACGTCGACCTCACCGAGCCAATGCATGAATAGCACGAAGTCGGAGCAAAGTGTGCTGTCGACGAGCAATTCGCCACACCAATGGCCATCTTGGTGTTGCTGCCGCAGCAAGTTCTGCTGGGCGCGCCCGATCGCATCCGAAAGGTCCGCATCCTTTGCAACGAAGGGTTGCTCACCCTCCGCGCTTCTCAATGCAATGATTCGGTTTACGGGTTGCACGGTTGAAAGGTTGAAAGGTTCAGTTCCGTAGCTGCGACTCCCGCAAGGCGATCAGTTGCCGGGCGATTGCGTCAATCGGGCTGCGAAATGATTGTTCGCGCTCCTTCGGTAAAAGCGCGACATCCGTGGCAAGAATTCCCAAACAAGCAAGTTCGGTCAACGAACGGTACGAAATTTGGGTGAAATGTGCCTGGTCTTTGCGACTCGTTCGCGAGCTTCCTTCCGCCAGGTTCGCCGCTATCGAAACCGCCGCACGATTCATTGGTGACGTTAACCCAAACATTTCAGAGCCCGGGAATCGCCTGGTCGTTTCGTGAACGTTTTTGTGTAAAGCGCGGGCATCATTCCAAACCCGCAACTTTTCGAATGAATCAACAAAGTCGCTCATGGTCGAATTCAACCATTCAACTCTTCAACCGGTCAACTCGCTTTCGCGGTTTCGGCTTGCGCCTGTTTGCCGGTCAAATGACCGTTGCCTGAGCTAACGCCGTTGAAAGCGAGAATTTCGTTGCCGCGGCCCGTTGAATTCGGTTTCGCGCCGAAATTAAACTTTATAGTCTTCCAAGTGTCGCCGGGCTGGGCGTGCAATCCAAGGCTGGCCGTCGGCTCGTAGCCGCAGTGGGTCATGCAATTCTCGCAGCGCGGATCGCGCGCAACTCCATCCACCACTCCGTATTTTTCCCAGTCGACCTTCTCGAGCAGCTCGCCATAACTGGCATAGTGGCCGGTGCCGTTCGTCCCAGCGGCGTCGGTCATGAAATAGCACGGCGCCTTCCAACCCTTGATGTTGCGAGTGGGGATGGCCCAGGCTGAGCAGGTCAAATCGCGTTTGCCCGCCAGGAATTCGAAATAGACCGGCGTTCCAAAGAACGTGTAGCGATTCATCCAGTCATCCATTCGGCGGAATTTCTCCACCGTCAGATCGCGGGTGAGGAAAAAATTCTCCGGCTGCAGGTTCAACCTCGCGACCATGTCCTTTTTCGCCGCGTCGTAATCGTAACCTGGCGTGATGGTGTGGCCGTCGACGCCGAGATCGGAAAGGTAATCGAACATTTGTTCGAGCTCATCCATGTCGGTTTCTTTGTAGACCGTGGTATTGGTCGCGACTTGATAGCCGAGGATCTTCGCCATCTTGATGGCCAGAATGCATTCCTTGAACACGCCCTCGCGCTCAACGATCAAATCGTGGATGCGTTCGAGCCCATCGAGGTGGACGTTCCAATACATCCACTTGCTCGGCGCAATCACGTGGTCGCGGATGGCGGTTTGCGGATTGCGAATTACGTCGGCGTCTTTTTGCGAAACAAGCCCTTTGGAAACCAAGCCCTCGAGCTTTTCTTCCAATTCAGTTCGCCTTTCGCGATTCGCATTTCGCAATTCTTTTGCCATCCATTCGCGCATCTTTTTGCGCATGAACATCGCGTTGGTGCAGATGTAAACGATCCGGCCCTGCTCGAGCACGCCGTTGACCAGCGCTTCAATCTGGGGATAAATCAGCGGTTCGCCGCCGCAAATCGACACCATCGGGGCGTTACATTCCGCGGCTGCGCCCAGACAATCCTCCAGCGGCATCACATCCTTCATCGAGGTCGAGTACTCGCGGATTCGGCCGCAACCGGTGCAGGTCAGATTGCAGGTGTGCAACGGTTCGAGCTGCAAAACGGTGGCGAACTTCTTCGTCCCGCGCAGCTTGTGCCCAACAATGTAGGCAGCGATTTTCGACGTTAAAGCGAGCGGAAATCTCATAAAAATTAGGGCGGGACGTTAACAACGCTCCGACACGTGTCAAACCAGCAGAAGGTTGGACCGGGAATAGAGCCTAATCCACTGGAAAAGCGAGCAAATCTTCCGCAACGTCGGACCTGGTCCGCGGTTGAATATTTGAACCTTTTAACCGCTCAGGAAACGAATCCTATACAGAGACTTATGAAAACATTACTCGCAGTCGCAATCGCCACAGTTGTCGCGGCCTCCGCCTACAGCCAGGGAACGCCCGGCAACGGTCAGCCAGTCGGTCCTAAAACAACCGGACCCGGTTCCTATTCGCCGGCGAATTCGCCATTTAAGAAATGGTCTACGGCGCAGTTGCAGCAACGCCGGCTCGATCTCTATCGCCAGATTCCGCAGACCCAAACAAACCTGCCGGGACACCGGGGAGAACCGGTATTCATTCACCATGGAGGCGAGGCGTTCTCCGATCAGCAGAAGGAAATCTACGCTATCGAGGGTGAATTGAATTACCGCTACCAGCACGGCGATAAAGGTGCCGAGCTGAAGCGCGCGATGCCCGGCCAGCCGCACATGTAAGTTTCATCGAGCGACCAGGCAGAGGCTAATGGGTCTGCCAGCCGCGCCGAATCAGACTGATCGCGATTGCCGCGAGCAGCAGCGCGATGATTTTCGATATCCCGCGCAGGCCCTGTCTGCCCATTAATCGCGCGAATCGCTCGGCGTTGCAGAGCGCAAGCGCCACGATCACGAGATTCACAATTAGCGACAGCAACGTGAACACGACCCCGACGCTGTCGACCAAAATCAAAAGCGCCGTGAGCAATGCTGGTCCGGCGATCAACGGCATTCCAAGGGGCACAACTCCGAACTCGTTGTCAGTATCGCGATCGGCGCGCCCGTAACCGACCAATTCGCGCACGGCGAGAGCGAGCAGGATCAATCCGCCCGCGACCTGAAAATCGGCCACGGTGATTCCAAGAGCGGCGAAAATTCCTTTGCCGAGAAAAATGAAGCCGACCGCGACCAACAATCCGGTCAGCAATCCAAGAAGTGCCTGGTGTCCGCGATGTTGGTGAGACGCGTTCGTGCCGAGTCCCATGAAAATTGCGACCAACCCGATCGGATCGATCGCGACAAACACCGGAATGAACGCGCGTAGGAAATTATCGATCATCTCGCCACAGATGAACACAGATGAAACTCAGATTCAGCAAAATTCCGTCTGTTTTCTGTGTAAATCTGCCTGCATCGCCGTAGCTTTTAGCGAAGGAGTGTGTAAATCTGTGGCCTCTCTGACCTGAGGAAATCTATGAAAACCACTTTGCTTCTCTGCGCTCTTTCTCTTTCTCTTACTCTCCGCGCTGAAAATCTGAAAACGGTCGACGATTTTGCGGCGGCGGCGGCGAAAGCCAATGCCGTACTCGCCCTCCCCGATTGGGAACACACTCCGGAAGCGGTCGAATCCGCGATGAAAAACGCAATCGACAATGCCAACAAAGCGCTCGATCAGATCGGCGCGCAGGACCCCGGCAAAGTCACGTTTCAGAACACGGTCGTCGCGCTGGATGATCTGACCTGGCAGGCCGGTAATGCCGCGAACCGAGCGGTCGTGATCAAGGAATCGAGTACTGATCCGAAGGTACGCGAGGCGGCCGAGAACGCGTTCAAAACGTTTCAAGACTGGGTGGTCGGCATCGATTATCGCGAAGATGTTTATAAGGCGCTGAAGGCGTTTGCCGACACCAAGCCGAAACTTTCCGGCGAAGACAAAAAGCTGTTCGACGAAACGATGCGCGATTATCGCCGCGCCGGTTTGGATTTGCCGCCCGCCAAACGCAAAGAAGTTGAAGACCTGCGCAAACAGCTGGCCAAGCTCGGCACCGATTTCGACACCAACATTGTGAACGCGAAAGTTCCGGTCGTTTTCACCAAGGCCGAGCTCGACGGCGTACCCGACAGCTTTCTGCAATCGCCGGGAGTTAAAAACAGTCCGCCACCGGGAACGGATGTGACAACCGCCAGTTACACCGTTCTCCCCAACGTCACCTGGCAATTCATCGCCGTTGAAGAAAACGCCAAAAACGAAACGACCCGCAAGAAACTTTATGTGGTCCACGATTCCCTGGCCAAGGACACCAATCGCACCGTCCTCAACCAGATGCTCGATCTTCGCAACAAGATCGCCCTCCGGCTCGGCTATAAATCGTGGGACGATTACCAGACCGAAGTCAAAATGGCCAAGACCGGAGCCGGCGCGAAAAAATACATCGACGATCTCGTGTCCGGAATTCAACCGAAGTTCGCCGCCGAGGTGGCCGAGCTTCAGAAAATGAAGGCCGCGGATACGAAAGATCCGAACGCGAAAATCGGCGTCTGGGATTGGCGTTACTATGACAACCAGCTGGTGAAGCAGAAGTACGCCGTCGACAAGGAAGCGCTCCGCGACTTTTTCCCGTTCCAAAAAGTGCTCGAGGGAATGTTCAACATCTACCAGAACATCTTCGGTCTGAAGTTTGAAAAAATCGCCGCGCCTTACAAATGGATCGACGATCTCCAGCTTTACATGGTGACCGACTCCGCCACCGGCGAGCCGCTCGGCATGTTCTATCTCGACATGTTTCCGCGCGAAGGAAAGTTCAATCACTTCGCCGAATTCGGAATCATCAGTGGCAAACAATTGGCCAACGGAAAATATCAACGCCCGGTTTGCGCGTTGCTTTGCAATTTTCCCCCTCCGAGCGCGGACAAGCCGTCACTCATGACCCATTCGGACGTGGAAACGCTCTTCCACGAGTTCGGCCATTGCCTCCACGAAATCACCACCCGGGCAAAATACGGGAGGTTCGGCGGGACCCACGTCCCCGGCGATTTCGTCGAAGCGCCGTCCCAGATGCTGCAAAATTGGGTTTGGGACAAAAAAGTGCTCGACACTTTCGCCGCGGATTATCGCGATCCATCCAGGAAGATCCCGGCAGACCTCATCAAGAAAATGAACGACGCGAAGAAAGCGACCGCCGGAGTCTTTTATCGGCGCCAGTTCGCCTTCGCGTCCCTTGATCTGGCGATGCACGACGCCCATCCTGAAAATGCCCAATGGGATTGCGTAGATATTTCGAATCCAATTCTCGAAAAAGTTTTTCTTCCGATCGATCCGAGCACGACCATGGTGACCTATTTCGGCCACATGAATGGCTACGACGCCGGTTATTACGGTTACGCCTGGGCCGATGCGATCGCCGCGGATATGGCGACGGTTTTCGAAAAAGCGCCTCAGGGATATCTCGACAAAAATGCGGGCATGAAATTGCGGAAGGAAATCTACGAGCAAGGTGATGGCCGCGACGTCACGGTATCGATCGAAAAATTTCTCGGCCGCAGGCAATCGGTTGAGCCGTTCTTGAAAAAGATCGGGGTCAAAGGCGCCGGGGACACAAAGAAGGCGCCGGCCGGACCGTCGAAAGAAGCGCACTAGAATTTGTTGTAGAGGCGCTTGTGCCAAGCGCCTATCCTCTTAGTTCGGGGCTTGAGACCAAGCACCGCTACAACTCTTCTCGTTATGAATACACGCTTTCTCTGCGGCCTCGCTTTCCTTTCACTCACTCTCTCCCTCCTCGCCGAGGACAAAGTCGCCGAGAAACTCAAGCCCGCCCTCGACGTCATCACCCCCGACGCGCTCCTCGCTCACATCAAGACTCTCGCCTCGGACGAATTCGAAGGCCGCGCACCCGGATCGAAAGGCGAAGACCTCTCGACCAAATACATCGCCGACCAATTCAGAGCGATCGGACTGGAGCCGGGAAATCCAGATGGCACTTACGTTCAGGAAGTGCCGCTCGCCGGGATCAAAAGTAACCCCAGGATGCAACTCGTTGTGAACGGCAAACCCCCGATGGAACTGAAACCCGCGGATGATTTTGTCGCGTCGTCCGCCCGTCTCCAGAATGAAATTAAGATCGCCAATTCCGACATCATCTTTGTCGGTTACGGCGTGGTCGCGCCCGAATATGGCTGGGACGATTACAAAGGCGTCGACGTCCGCGGCAAAACCATTCTGATGTTGATCAACGACCCGGCCGTTCCCGATCCGAAAGATCCGTCGAAGCTCGACGACAACATGTTCAAAGGGAAAGCGATGACCTATTACGGCCGCTGGACCTACAAATACGAGATCGCGGCCCAGAAAGGCGCCGTAGCGGCGATTATCATTCACGAGACCGTTCCAGCGGCCTATCCCTGGCAGGTCGTGAAATCGAGTTGGTCCAACGAAAATTTCGAGCTCGATAACCCGGACAAAAACATGGGCGCAGTCCAGGCACGCTCC
>JAICWQ010000050.1 GCA_025934755.1 Chthoniobacterales bacterium
AATGGCCGGACTGGCGGCGTGCAATTCTCCCCCCAGCGCGTTGCGATTGCTAAACTCGCGATGATCCGCCTCGGTGTGGGTATAAGCCGTAGTGCGCACGTTCTGAAAATCGCTCTTCGCGATAGGCGCCTGGTAGGGCGGAAGGGTCCGAGCGGTTCCACCAGTTTCGCAGCCACTGAAGAGAATGATTGCGAGGAAGGCCGCGAGAACGGCCAGGGCGAGGCTGCGTAGTTCAGCGTGGGTCAAGGCAGATCGCTGAACTTATTAACACTTATTCACAGCCTCGCAACTTTGTTTTTTCGAGACATAATCCGTGTCACCGAAGTGAATCCGAAGTTCATCAGATACGCCGAGTGGATAGTGGCGGTTTTGATCTCAGCCCTGGTGCTGTTCTTGTTGTTTGTTCGCGTCACTCACGCCGGCGCCCTCTGGCGGGACGAATGCGATTCGCTCGAGCTCGCCCGAATGCCGACCTTCGCCGACATCGCGCACAATTTGAAATTCACGTCGTTCCCGATTCTTTTTCCAACGGTTGTCCGCGTCTTCACAAGTGTATTTGGAACGAGCGATGGCAGCCTGCGCTGTTTCGGGTTTGCGGTCGGCGCGTCATTGTTGGCCGTTACCTGGTTTAACGCGCGATTTCGTGGGGATGTGCCGTTGATCTTGCCCGCCCTGGTAGGACTCAACGTCACCTTTCTCACCGTAGGAACGTGGGTCCGCGGTTACGGCCTCGGATCGGTTCTGGTCACCCTGTCATTTGGATTAACTCTGCTCTTCGTCGCCCATCCAACGATGTTCCGATTGATCTGGATGTTCGTTTGCTGCATCGCAAGCATGCAATCGCTCTACTTTCCTGCCGCAGTGATTCCTGCGTTCCTTCTCGCGGCCTTCGCCGTCTGCCTTTTCCGCCGGCAATTCAAGTGGTCGCTCGCGCTTTGCGCCGTGGCCGCGATCTGCGCGCTCTCCTACGTCCCGAAATTCCTGACTTATTTCGAAATCCGCGATTGGGTTGTCGCTTTGCAAAGAAAAACAACTGCGACCGAACTTTGGCGCGAATTCATGCTGGCCTGCGGAGGTCCTCCAGGGGCCGCGCCTTGGATTTGGCTCGGAATCCTGACGGTTTCGATGGTCGCGGCCGTTTGGATAATTGCCGACCGGTCCCGTCGGGAAGCGGGCGTCGGAGACCTTCTCGCGTTTACAGTGATCGCGATCGGATTGGCCCTGCCGATGTATTTCGTTTTTCTTTGGAGGCTGCACAACATCCCTGAAACGCGGTACTACTTAACGCTTCTTTGTGTGCTCGCCGCCGGGGCCGAACTGATCATCGGCCTGCTCAGCCACTTTGCCTGGGTCCGGATGGCTCGACTGATTCTGGTGATTGTTTTGGCCGCGGTGCTGCCAGTTTTCTCGTGGCCGAAAATTATTGAGCGGGAGACGAATCTCGATTTGCTCGCGCGGAATCTGCAAGCTTACGCCCGCGATGGCGATCTGATCATCGTGAATCGCTGGTTTCTCGCGCCCGGTTTCAGTTGGTACTATCATGGCCAGGCGCGGTGGATGACTTTGCCCGAGCTCTCCGAGAAACGAATTCACCGTTACGATTTGTTGATCGCGAAAATGCAAACACCGGACGCGCTGGGAGACATTCGATCCGCGATTTCAGAAACGCTGCAATCAGGAAATCGAGTGTGGCTGGTCGGCGGCGCCCAAGTGTCTCAGGAAGGTCAGCCATTCATTTTAGGACCGGCGCCGGACCCGCAATTCGGTTGGGACTCGGGCATGTATGATTACTCATGGGCGACCCAGCTCGGTGCGTTTCTTAAACAGCACGTGATTGATGGCGAGGTCGTCCTTTCGCCGATGTCTGGAATCAACCAAAACGAAAATGTGCCATTGCTGATCGGGCGCGGCTGGCGGGACTGATCTTCCTTCAACAATTGAAAGCCTCGCTGCCTTGACACCGCCTGATCGAATTACTAATTCCCGCGGCATGCGACGCGTCGTTTTGATCGCGATGTTTTATCTCGCCACGTTTTCCTCGGGTCGATCTTCCATCGACGAGCTTCGTGTCCAATGTGCGTTCGCGATCCAAAACGGACTCGATTTCGTGGCCGCGAGTCAAACCACCGGGGGCGGATTCGTCACCGAGTGCTGGCACCTCGACGCGCCGGAACAGAAAACTCCGGTCGACGCCGTCTTCACAGCTTCCCAGGTGCTTTATTCATTGTGGTTTTGCCGGGAATCAACGAGCGCGCGCGGAACCGAAGAACGCGCAGCCGCCTACCTCGCGGCCCAGCGAAAACCGCCAGGCGTCTGGTCTTACTACGGAACAGGCACCGACCTGAAAATTTCTCCGGACGTTGACGACACCTCGGTGGCTTGGGCTGCTGTGCAACGACTTGGGACGCCAATCCCCCCGGCTGCGCTCGATGCGCTGCGGGCCAGCCGGAACGAAAATGGTTTATTCACCACCTGGATTGGCCCGCCGTCGGGTTGGGTCAACATCGACAGTCGCAACATCGACACTGTGGTCAACATCAACGCGCTTCTTCTTTTCGGATTGGCCCACGAAAATGTCGACGCTGTTTGCAGTTATGTTGTCGCCCAAATCGAGAACGATAATTTCCGCCGGGGCACGGTCTATTACCGGTCGCCTTTGATGTTCTCCCACGCTTTCTCACGAGCGTATCGGGAAGGAAATGTGAAATGTCTTGAAGCCGGTGTTTCGAAAATTCGCGATTCGATTCTCTCAATGCAAAATCCCGATGGCTCGTGGGGGAACGATCTTGAAACTGCTTTCGGCGCGCTCACCCTGTTGAATCTCGATTATCGCGGCGAAGCGCTGGACCGCGCGGTCAAAACCCTCCTGGCGCGACAATCTGCCGATGGCGGTTGGGAGCTCGCGCCGGCATATCGCGGAGCGGTCCAACCCCTGAACTACGGTTCGCGCGCGCTTTCTACCGCGGTCGCGATCGAAGTGCTCGCGAAATATCGCGCCCGATAATGAACACGCCTTTGCATAGTCGCGCCCTCCTTCGCCACATTCGTTTTGACGAAGTGCTGGTTCTTCAGGGAACGCCGCTGATGGGCGCGTTGTTTTCTATCGGAACGATCAATCGTTCGAATCTGGAAACGCTGTTGGTATTTTTAATCGGCAGTCTCCTCCTCGTCGCCCACGTTTTTACCCTGAACGACTGGGCCGATATCGCGCATGGCCTGAAAGCACCGGACCCGCTCGTTTCATCCGTGCGTCTGTTTTGGTTCTCGGTTTTTCTCCTGATCGCAGGCTTGCTCGTTTTCGCCTTGATCAACTCTCGCGTGGTGGTCCTTGGCGCAATCGTCGCCCTCCTTGGATTCTTCTATTCACATCCGAAATTAAATTTCAAAGGAACACCAATCGCTTCTTCCCTCCCGCATTTGTTAGGCGGCATCTTTCATTTTCTGCTCGGCTACGCCGTGTTCATGTCGATTGACCAACGCGGCGTCTTCATTGCGCTGTTTTTCGCCCTGACTTTTGCCGCCGGTCATCTCAATCACGAAGTGCGCGATTTCGAGCTCGATCAAAAAACTAATGCGCGCACCAACGCGGTCGCTTTCGGCAAACGGGCCACCTTCATAGCCGGACTCATTCTCTTCACCTTCGCGTATCTGTGTCTTTTTTTACTGGGCTGGTTCCGGTTCGTTCCGCGGCCATTGAGTATTTTCGCAGCCGTGTTCTATCCGCTCCATCTTTATTGGTCGTTGCGGGCGCTTCGCGGTCGCCTCCAGCCCGACATCGTCGATCGGTTTCAGGTCCGATATCGAACACTCTACGCCGTGATCGGGATCGGCATGCTTTGTTTTCTCTTTTACAAATAGCGACCGATGACTGAAGAGGCTCAACCCGGCGCTTCAACGTCTTCTCCGTTGCCAAAGATCGAGCCCCTCGGGCGATTGGAATGGCCCCTCGCTATTCTGCTCACGGCGGTGGTTTTACTTTTTCTGGCGATGCGCGCGACCCACACCGGCGCGCTGTGGCGCGACGAAGCCGCCACTCTTCAACTCGCCCAATCACCGACAATCAGCGAGATCGTCGCCAATTTTCAGCACGAAGCTTTTCCAGTTCCGTTTCCACTTTTGATTCGCGGATACACCGGACTGTTCGGCGCGAGCGACCCAAGTTTGCGCTGGTTCGGTTTCGTTGTCGGCCTTGCCCTGCTCGGGTCGGCATGGTTCAACTCGCGGTCCATCGGGGATCGCGGCCCGATTTTCTTCCTCGCGCTCTTCGGACTCAACGCGACGTTTTTGCTGTGGGGAACTTCGTTGCGCGGCTACGGCCTTGGCTGCGTCTTCCTGATCTTAACCATCGGCTTCACCGCGAGAGCGATTCGCCAGCCGACAGTAAGAAGCGCAATTCTCGCGACCGTCGCCGCAATCGGCTCGGTCCAAATGATGATCAACGCTGTCCCATTAATCGCGGCGATAGGCGCGTCCGCAATTGTCGCTCTTGCAGTTCAAAAACAATTCCGGGCAGCGGGGATCGTTTGCCTGTCAGGCGCAATCTGCGCACTCTCGTTCGCTCCGTATCTCCACTCCTATTTGAGCGCGGACTGGAATATTGTTTTGAAGTATCCGGTCGACCTCGCCTCTCTTTGGGAGAAATTGCAGCTGGCCCTCCAAGAAAAGTCCGTGCTCGCCGGAATCTTGTGGTACGTGGCCGCACCGTTAACGGTCGTCGCGGCGTTCTGTCGTTGGTCGATTCTGCGCCATCAAAAGTCGTCGCCTGAAGCGCGATTACTGTTGTTTCTGATCGCAGCAAACGCCTTCTCGATCATTGCCTACTACGCTTTCCTGAAAATCCTGAGTTATGCGACCCGCCCGTGGTATTACCTTCCATTGCTGTGCGTTGTCGCCGGCACAATCGATCTGACCGGCGGCATTCTTTCGCGCGCTCAATGGTTTCGGATTGCCAGGATTCTCATTGCGGCGGCTGCCCTGTTTTTTCTGCCGCTCAAACTCTGGAGCGTTGCGCAGGAGCGGCTGACTGACATCGACATTCTGGCGCAAAAACTCGAAGAGGAAGCCGCGCCAAACGACTTGATCGTGGTTAATCCATGGCATTTCGCGCCGTCGTTTTACCGCTACTACCATGGCCCGACGCCCTGGATCACCGTACCGACAATGAGCGAGCACCGTGTTCACCGTTACGACCTGATGAAATCAAAAATGGTCCAATCCGATCCGCTGAGCGATGTGCGGTCGGCGATCCAGCAAACCTTGCAAGCGGGTCATCGAGTTTGGGTCGTCGGCGGTGCGCGTCCGCTCGACCCGGCAATGCCGCGACTGGGTCCGGCCCCAAATCCTTATTTCGGGTGGGCGGGGTACATGTCGTACTGGTCGATGGAAATCGGTTCGTTTCTCAATGACCACGTGACAAACGGCCAGGTGGTGATCGAGCCAATGGCGGGAGTTAACGATGGAGAAAACGTTCCCCTGCTCGTCGCCCAAGGCTGGAAAGAGTAGTTTTGCATCGGGCGCGGTTTGATTAACACTGTTTCATGCGCGCCGAATTCGAAAAGCAGCTTTCCCAAACGATCGAGGAAATAAAGTCGCAGGGCCTTTACAAAACCGAGCGCGTGATCACCAGCCCCCAGGATGCGCACATCGCCGTCGCCGGCGGCAAACGCGTCCTCAACATGTGCGCGAATAATTACCTCGGTCTTGCCGATCATCCCGAGCTCATCAAAGCGGCGAAGAAAGCGCTCGATGATCACGGCTTTGGCATGGCCAGCGTTCGATTCATTTGCGGCACCCAGGACATCCACAAAGAACTCGAAGCGGCTCTGACAACTTTTCTCGGGACCGAAGACACGATTCTTTATCCAAGCGCGTTTGACGCAAACGGGGGACTGTTCGAAACCCTCCTCACCGAAAAAGATGCGGTGATCAGCGATGAGTTAAATCACGCTTCCATCATCGACGGTATCCGGCTCTGTAAGGCGCAGCGCTTTCGTTACAAGCATAACGACATGAATGATCTTGAAGCCAAACTGAAAGAAGCTGGCGCCGCTCGCTTCCGGCTGATCGCGACCGATGGATGTTTCTCGATGGACGGAACGATCGCCGAGTTGGAATCGATCGTCGATCTGGCCGAAAAATATGACGCGTTGACCATGATCGACGACGCGCATGCGACTGGATTTCTCGGCCCGCGCGGCCGTGGCACGCACGAATATCGCAACGTGATGGGCAAGATCGACATCATCACGGGCACGCTTGGAAAAGCTCTGGGCGGGGCGAGCGGCGGTTTCACCAGCGGCCGCAAACAAATTGTCGCCCTGTTGCGGCAACGTTCCCGTCCCTATTTGTTCTCCAACACGGTCGCTCCGCCAATTGTCGCGGCCTGCCTGAAGGCGTTGGAATTACTGACCGCGTCCACCGAATTGCGCGACAAGTTGGAAGCCAACACAAAATATTTCCGCGAAGCAATCAGCAAGGCCGGCCTAACGATTAAGCAGGGTGTGCATCCAATCGTGCCGATCATGCTCGGGGACGCGGCGAAATCGCAGAAGTTCGCGGCCCGCATGCTCGACAAAGGCGTTTACGTTATCGGATTTTTTTATCCGGTCGTGCCGCACGGGACCGCGCGGGTGCGGGTCCAGGTCAGCGCCGCGCATTCGCGTGAAGACTTGGAATTTGCGGTGAAGGCGTTCTCGGAGACAAACGACGAACTGAAATAGATGGAGCGGCAGCTGTTCTCAGCCGCACAATTAGATGGAGTTAAAACTCGAGCCCTGCACAATTCGCGACTGGCGGAAGAATGATGCAGAATCGCTCGCCGAACGTGCCAACAATCGTCGGAGGTGGCTGAATGTGCGCGACCGCTTTCCCCACCCTTACGGAATCGCGGACGCCCGGAATTTCATCGAACGCGCGACGAGTAATCAACCGGAAAAGAATTCTTGCATCGAGATCGATGACTCTGCTGCCGGCGGGATAGGCTTTCGACTCGGTGAAGATGTTCATAAGCATACAGCGGAGCTTGGTTATTGGCTCGCCGAGGAATTTTGGGGCAAAGGCGTAATGACTGAAGCTGTGACCGCTCTCGCGAATTATTGTTTCGAAAAGTTCTCCCTCAACCGGATCTTCGCTGGCGCTTACGCCAATAATCCTGCTTCGGCTCGCGTTCTGGAAAAGTCCGGCTTCGTCTTCGAAGGCCGGCTTCGGAACAACGTGCTGAAAGACGCGCAAATTCTCGATTCGCTTCTCTATGCGAAGACGAAGTAGAATCGGTCATGCATTACCTGGTGATCGAGAAATTCAAGGACGCGCCCGCGATTTACCAACGGCTCGATGAAAAAGGACGCATGATGCCTGAAGGCTTGAATTACATCTCGAGCTGGATCGATCACCATTTGAAAACGTGCTGGCAAATAATGGAGACCGGCGACTTCGTGCTGCTCGAGCAGTGGATCGACCATTGGAAAGACTTGATGGACTTCGAAATTATTCCGGTGCACAACTCGGCCGACGTGCGTGAAATGATGAAAGGAAAAGTTTAACAACGTGGCCGGATTAACAGCGGCCCACGTGATTGTTCGGGGCGATGCGAATGGCTTCGCCCAAAAGCTGGAGCTTGGATCACATCATCTCATCGCAGATGAGCCAACCTCCTACGGTGGCACCGATACGGGGCCGTCGCCTTACGATCTGCTGCTCGCGGCCCTGGGCGCATGCACGTCGATGACGATCGGTCTGTACGCGCGAAAGCGGAGTTGGCCGCTCGCAGGTATCACCGTCTCACTGCACCATTCCAAGATTCACGCGAAGGATTGCGAAGAGTGTGAAACCAAGGAAGGCAGGATCGACCGGATCGAGATGGAAATTCATCTGGAGGGCGCCCTGAGCGACGAGCAACGGATCAAACTGATGGAAATCGCGGACAAGTGTCCGGTGCATCAGACGCTGACATCGGAGATCAACATTAAGACGCGTGCAGTGTAGGAGGCAGGCGGTTGGTAGGGCGAGACTCCGTCGAGCCGTCGGGAAACGTTCGAGGGCGGCTCCACAGAGTGTCGCCCTACCAACAATCCATCTAGCGTTCATGCAAAGCGATGCTGGAACCGACCCAGGTTTTCTCCTTGTTAAAATTTACTCCCATCATCTTGCCCTGGCTCATTCGGACGAGATTATTGACCAGAACCGGTTCGCCTTGCTCCGACCAAACGAACATCATACGCAATTCGGCTTTTGATTTTGATCCGTCGACCGTCGGGACAAACGCCGCATATTCGACTTTTTTTTGCAGGACCCATTGGTGGGGATCCTGCAGCGCGGCGATCTTTCCAGGCGTGGGTTCCATATCGACGCCGAGGCCGGCGAACGAATACAACGGCTTCAAAACGTAATTGTCGACCGTTTCGCCTTGAGGAAGTTCGTCGGCAAAAAAAGCCGCTGAAGTGTGCGCGGTCTTGATAAATGGCAGGGAGTGTTTGCTGATTTTGTAATACCAGTTCGGATGCGCGACCCAGGTGACTTCCAGTTCGTCCTGAAAACTGAAATCCAATTTCAGATCCGGCCTGCGCTGGAGCTCATCAAATATGACCCGATTATAAATGCGCTCGATGGGCGTTTCCCTCCCATCCAGATCATAGAATAACTGACGTCCGCACTTTTTAATCCGCGTGACGCAAACTGATTCAATTCCCAGCAGGGCTTCCGTTGCCGAAAAGTCGATCCGCGTCTTTTGTTTTTCCGGTTCGATCTCAAGCAGGATCACGTTCTCCCGGCTCGCTTCCCCGAGGATCGTGCGGCCCAAAATCCCGATATATTGCTCGTCTCGGATTCCTCCAAAGGACGACGTCCAATTGCCCGGGATCGCCGGATACGCTTTGCGCATGCAGCCGAGCAACATGAATTGAAACCCGAACAGACTTGGGAACGCCTGCATTTCGATTAATCGCGGCACAAGGCGATCACCTTCTTTGCAAACGGCAAGGTCGATGATCAAAAACTCCGGATGCTTTGATTCGTTCGGCACGGCCAGCCCCGGCGGGATCGCAGATGCGGAATGCTTCTTGAATTCCGGCGTCAAAGTCTGAGCAGCGATCTCGTTCGCGGCAAAGACCGCTTCATCGGTGAACTCGCGGGTCAAAAAGACCGGGGTTTCCGAAATCCGGAAATCAGCCGGCCACTTCGTCGCTTCGTTTACGCACCGTAACAACGCCGCGTACTTCTCCGGAGTGAAGTCGGCGTTGAATTTCGCTCGAAGCTCCTGGTCCACTCTAGAAGAACGCACCAAGCGCGGATAACCACAAAATCACCGCGCAACCGATTCCGACCACCGGTCCCCAAAGATTTCGCCGCAAAGCGGACATTGCGATAATCGGAACGAGGCACATCGCCCCGGCGACCCACCAGTACAGATTTGAGCCCAGCGCCCAGACCATCCCGATAAAATGAAGACCGACGATGATCGAAATGACCGGTAACAACAGCTCTTTGCGTCCGGTTCTTCGCAAGAAAACAACACCGAAGAAGATCAGGACCACCTCGAACAAGATCGAGAAACTGTAGACTTTCGCGTTGAAGGAAAACGGATGCGCCGGCTGCATCCTGGCGCCGGCATAAATCACCGCGAATGAAGCCAAGATCGACATAAACAAGAGCGAAACAAACCAGCGTCGTCCAAGATTGCTTGCGCCCGCCGCGGTCCAGATGATCGCGAAGATCGAAACGATCATCGCGCCGACAGGTATTTTCATCAGACGAGGAATTTACCGGCCCGCATGACCGGTTCGTCGTCGAACCAGATATCGAAATCGCGTCCGACACAATCGATATGGGTCTTCGACTTCCAATCGGCGCCGGTGTGTTCGGAATAGGGATGACCAAAAGCAATGTGGATTCCTGGGATTTTTTCGTCCTGCAAAATGTTTCCAATCACGCGGGTGCAGGCGGTGTTGGTGCCGATGGCGAATTCACCGACGCGATTGCTGTTTTCATCCGTGCTGGTGTAGGCGCGAAATTCCTCGCGTAACTCCTTGTCCTCGCAGCGCAGATCGACGATCCGATTGTCGCGGACCTCGATCATGAGGGGAGTTTCCTGCAGATCGCCATACTTGGCGCAAAGATAATCGCCGACCACACCATCGACGACGAAGACACCGTTGGTGTTCATCGGAGCGGTGAAAATTTCCCCGCCCGGAAGGTTTCCCCACTTTTCAGCGCTGATAATTCCGCTGGTCTTCAACCACTTTAGGTTCGGCGAGAATTCGCCTTCAAACTTTGTACCGCGCGAAGTACTGCACCGAATTCGTCTGGCCCGGCGCGCGCGCTGGACCAGCCGCTCGCTCAACGCGTCGACTTCGCGAAAATCGGCGCGCATCCCTTCCATCATGATCTGGCGACTGATGTTCACCATGTGGGCGTGGCGAATATGATGGCGGTCAACCACCGTAGTCATGTCGCGCCGGGCGGCGAGCTCGCCCCGCTGACTTTGCGCGGCGAAGATCGAGACCTGTGATTGCGCGAGATCCTCAAGAATCCGTTCCGGCATGTGCGGCGACGGCCGTGATGCGTAGTTCTCCCACACGAACACCGCGTGGTCAGACCCGATTTCTTCGACTTCGGCTTGCAACGCCGCCGCGATGTCGCGGGTTGCTTCATCGGTGATGATGGTGATGCGCTCGTTGGGTTGTAATTGCAGGCAGACCCGAAGGGCGTTACGCGCGCCCGGCGCGAGCTCGGCATCGATGGTATCAATGGTCAGACGGTCAGGCATTTTTAGTGATCCAGAATGGCGCGAAAACGCCTTCTTGTCACCATCCACTGATAGCGGGTCGATGAGGCCATTTCCGGGCGCAAGGGCAATGCTTTTCCCGTATATATATTAAGAGGGACTGTTCCCGCGTTTGGCCACTTACGTCTTGAGCACCAGAAAAAGCAGCAGCGAAACGACGATCACTGGTATCAGGCAAACCATCAGGACGAGGTTATCGCGCGGGCCGACTGCGCTCGGCACAAGATTATCGCGCTCGGCCGTCCGCCTGATCTGGCGTAAGTGACAGAGGACGTGAATAAACGTCGCAATCACCGCGACTAGCGCTATTCCAACGATAATTCGGATTGGCAGAAGCGGGTCGGTCGCAACCAAAACTGCAGTGTCGATTCCATTCATTTTCTCGAACATTCGCCCGCGTAAAGGAATCGCCCCTCGCCCCGGCTTTAGCCGTTCAGGTTTAAACGCATCGTCCGCGGCAAAACCGATTCAATAATAGATGGTTCTTCAGGAAACGGTTGCGATCGTCACCGGTAGCAGCGAAGGGATCGGACAAGCAATTGCCGAGCGACTCGCGAAAGAGGGCACGAGGATTGTGATCGATTATCACACCCACGCCGATGGCGCAGAGAAAACGCAAAGACTTGTCGAAGCCGCCGGCAGCAAAGCGATTGTGGTGAAGGCGGACTTGGGCTCGGTGACCGCAATCCAATCCCTCGTCGCTAACGGAATCAAAGCCTTCGGAAAGATCGACATCCTGGTGAATAACGCCGGAATTGAAAAGCGCGCTGACTGCTGGGATGTGACTGAGCAGGATTACGACGCGGTGCTGAACGTGAACCTAAAAGGAGTGTTTTTCGCCACCCAGACGGTCGTTCGGCACCTCATGCAGACGAAGCGCCCGGGAAAGATCATTAACATCAGCTCGGTCCATGAAGAGCTGCCCTTCCCCCATTTCGCTCCTTATTGCATGAGTAAAGGCGGCGTGAAAATGATGACCCGTGATCTGGCGATTGAGCTGGCGCCTTTCGGGATCACGGTGAATTCGATTGCGCCGGGTGCGATTGAAACGCCGATCAACCGCGCGCTGCTGAACGATCCGGCGAAGCTGCGCGGCCTGATGGGAAACATTCCGTTGCGGCGACTCGGCAAGCCGAGCGATGTTGCTGATGCAGTTGTGTTCCTCGCTTCAACCGGCGCCGATTACATCACGGGCACGACTCTATTCGTGGATGGCGGCCTTCTCTGGAATTATCACGAGCAGTAATTGCTACGCGATGTTCAGGCCCTCGTAAGTTTCAGCAACAATTTGGTCGACGACGGCTTTGATATCCTGGTTGTTCGCAAATACGGCAAGCTGTCGGTCGGCCCCGGTGCCCTCGCGCATAATCCGTTCGATATGGGCCATTTCGCGCTGGCTCCCAAGTTCATGGACCTCGGTTGAAATAAATTCGAGCAGCTCGTTGAGCAGACTACGCGTTTCAACTTCGGTCTCACGACCGAAATCGATGAGCATGCCGTCAATACCATAACGCGTCGCCCGCCAGCGATTTTCGTCTAACAAGCGGCGCCGATAAAGCCGGAAGGTAGTGTTTCGGCGGAGAAGCTTGAACAACTTCGAAATAATCGCCTGAATCAAACCCGCGATTGCCAGGGTATCGTCGACCCGGGATTGAGCATCGCAGACTCGAAACTCCAGGGTGTCGAAAACGGGATGAAGCCGGATGTCCCACCAAATTTTTTTCGGGTTGTCGATGCAACCCGTTTTGACCAGGAGCTTGCAGTAATCCTCGTATTCCGACAGCGATTCGAAGGCGTCGGGAATTCCGGTGCGCGGAAATCGCTCGAACACTTTTAATCGATAACCTTTGAGGCCGGTATCGCGTCCGACCCAAAACGGCGAATTGACCGAGAGAGCGTAAATGTGCGGGAGAAAATAGCGGGCCTGGTTCATGACGTGAATCGCTGCCTCACGACTGGGAATACCGACGTGGACGTGCAAACCGAAAATCAAGTTGGCCCGGGCCAGGGTCTGCATGTCCCGCAGGATCTGCTGATAACGTTCCCCTTCAGTGATCAGCTGATCCCGCCAATGTGAGAATGGGTGCGTGCCGGCCGATGCGATTTTTAACCCGCGTTCGCCCGCGAGTTTTGCCAGTTTGCTGCGAAGATCGACCACGTGCTCGCGGGCGCATTTAATGTCGGGGCAAATCTCGGTGCCGAGCTCAACCACCGACTGGTGCATCTCCGGTTTGATCTGCTCTTTGAGCAAAACTTTTCCGCCTTCGAGAATCTCCTGAATGTGCGAACGCAGCTCGCGCGTCTCGGGATCGACGATTGCGAATTCCTCCTCGATACCGAGGGTATAGATATGCTCCTTGCTGGCCATGGGGGCACAAATCTCTCCCAAAAACACAGCGCTGTCATCGGCAGCGCGTCAGCGGTTCCCGACGAATGAACTTCTAAATCCCCGCCGGTGAGATTGCCGTAGCCGGACCTGCCGCCCAGCTAGCGGTTCTTTTCCGGGGTTCAAACTGTCCTTTAACGGTGAATCGGCGCGGTCGGAGTTGGAGTTGCGGTCGGAAGTAGAGTCGGCGACGGAGTAGGAGTAGGACTAACGATCGGCGTTGGAGTCGGAGTTGGGCTCGGGCCGCATCCGCCACGGCCACACGGTGTGGGTGTAGGGGTCGGGGTGGGTGTTGGCGTCGGAGTCGGACTTGGTGCCGCTGTCGGAGTGGGAGTTGGCGTAGGGGTTGGAATAGGCGTCACACTTGGTAGTGGAGTTGGCGTCGGAGTTGGCGTTGGGCTTGGACCGCATCCACCACGTCCACACGGAGTAGGTGTTGGTGTCGGAGTAGGAGTAGGCGTAGGAGTAGGCGTAGGCGTAGGCGTAGGCGTAGGTGTAGGAGTAGGCGTAGGCGTAGGCGTAGGCGTAGGTGTAGGTGTAGGTGTAGGTGTAGGTGTCGGAGTAGGAGTTGGCGTAGAAGTAGGAGTCGCAGTTGGTGTAGCGGTGGGGGTTACTATAGGTGTAGCGGTTGGCGTTGCCGTGGGAATCGCTGTGGGGGTAGGTGTCGGCGTGGGCGTGGGAGTAGGTGTCGGTGATGTAGCACAGCCAGACTCCGTCGCGGTTAAAGTGATACTGTCGATACCCACTGTCGTAAACGAGCTATCCTGATCGTCAAAGAAGTAGAAACGGAACTCGACCGGTCCACTCTGGGCAGGGAACGCGGTAAGATCGACCCCTCCTCCGCTGCCGCTGGATTGGCCGGCGCCTACGGCTGAAGTGGTCGTAGTCAGGGTCGATGCAAAATTATCGACGCTCCAACGAACCGAAATGTTTGCATTAATGGCATTGCTATTGTTTTGAACGTCGAGGTTATAATTGAGACTGGAGTAGGCCAGCGAAAGCCCGCTCGACGGAGTTACTGTAAAACTGAAGTAATCATTGCCGCTGATGGCCAGAGCTTCCGTGTTCGGCGTGTGATCCGAGGTCATCCCATACGCGGGGGAATTAATGAAGAAACTGAAGAAATTAGCGAAAGCTGAGAGGCCGGCCCCAGCGGAGAAATTGCTTGCCGCGGAATTGGCGTCGGTATCGGTCGAAGCCAATGAGTTTCCCGTGAAAGGATAGTTTGCGACGGTTTGAGCAGTAATCGCGGTGGCTATCTGATAAAGCCCTCGGCCGTGGGTCGCCGCCCGAACCAGGCGATACGGATTCTGAATTTCGAGACCGAACACCGCAACATGGGGAAAGCCGCCGCCATAAACGCTCCAGGATGAGCCGCCGTCAGGAGAATAATAAACACCCGCGTCCGTTCCGACGTAGATATCGGTGGAACTGCCGCAGGAGAGAGTTACCGGATCAATCGCGATCGCATTGACTGGTATATCTGGCAATCCGTTGGACATCGGCGTCCAACTGACGATTCCGGTTGGCAGATTGATCGCATCTAGGTTGGTAGTTTTCCAAACGTGAGCGATCGGCGTAGCATTAGTACCAAAGCCGGTAAAACAAAGATACGCGATCGCCTTATTATTGGGATCAATTGCGATCCGGCCGACACCGGTCGCAGGAGTAGTCGTGGTTCCGTTAGCTGCTCCGGTTCCGGCGATTTGGAGGAGCGGGGTTGCGCCAAGCGTCGTTGCGAAGACCTTCCCATCATTCAAACCGGCAACTCGGAAATTGTCGTCTAGCGCCGAAATGGCGATTGCACTTATCGCCACGCCGTTCTCAAGCAACTGACTGGCTGCTGTTGCCGCAGTGGCTTGATTAATCGAACGGTAGAGTTTGTCTGTGCCGAAGTACCACGTGTTTGGGTTTCCTGGTCCCAGTGCCTGCGGGGCGTAGAAATTTACCGTGTCACTTAGAACCATGCCGTTGAGAGTATCGAGGCTCCCATCACAGTAGGGGCCGCCTGGAGCGCCGGCGAAAGCTCCGTGCAACGACCAGTTAGCTTCGGTCGCGCACGGCACGGTTAAATTGCGTCCGGTCCCGATCAGATTGTTCGTCTGATTGAAATAGGTGTGATACATCGTGACGTTGGTCGTGTCGGTCGCGTTTTGATCGATCAACGAATAACCGCCATCGCCAAAGTCAGCGCGGGTAAAGGTAAAGTTTGGCTTAAGAAATTCCGTGCCGTTGTCCTGGGTTCCGCCGATAGAGAAAAAGCGGTCGTGCGGATGGACCGCCAGGTCTTGAAATTGGGTTGCGCTGAAAGTGCTGTTGTTGAGCGATGTCCAGTTCGCGCCCGAATCGGTCGATTTCCAAATGCCGCCATCATTTCCATGATAAATGACCGCCGGATTGGACGGGGCCACGGCAATCGCGTGAACGTCGGCATGAAGTCCCGTTTCGCTGGTGCCGAAACTGGTCCCTCCGTTAGTGGAAAATTTGAAGATATTAGGGGTGACCGCGCCGCCGACATAGACATTGCTCGCGTTCGTGGGATCAACCGCGACTGCGATATCATAAAAACCCTGTCCGCCTGCAAATCCATTTGCGCCGGTTAGATTCGTCCAGGTCGCCCCGCCATCGATGGATTTGTAGAGGGTGCCGGAGCTTACATCAGCTGTGGCATAAACCGTAACGACAGAGGCCACTTTGTTGATGGCGAGCTTCACATTAGTGAAGTCCGCAAGCGCTTGAGTACGGGTAAAAGCGGGTGTGGCGGAGAGCGCGTTTGTGCTCATATAGATGCCGCCCGTCGTGTTAGTACCGCTCTGACTGTAGATTGCGCAAACCAGATTGTTCGCGTTACTCGGATCAGCTATCGCTGCGGTGGTAATCGCGTTGGTTTCGGATGCGTTGACCGTCAGTCGGGTGAAAACCGGTGTCCCAGTCGCATCCACGCCTGCGAATGCATTGGTCGAGCGATAAAGCCCCCGCGGCGGCAGGGTGGAGTAACCACTCGCAACAATGCCCCCCACTCCCGAAGAGGTCGCACAAAACACATTGTTGTGGTTAGCCGGATCGACCACGATCGAAACGATAGAACGACCAGTGAAGATGTCCGCGTTATCGCTGGCCCGCAGGTTATAAGGCCCATTCACAACGGGACTTCCGCCATTGGCGCCGGTAATGATATAGAATCCCGAGCCGAAGAAGCTGTCCTGGGAAAGATTGCCTTCCCCGGTGCCGACCAGGACATTGCTCGAGTTGGTTGGATCAATCGTAATCGCGCCGATCGCGAGCGGCGTTCCAATGACCGTAGAAACGGCATTGTCCATCAACTGCGTCCAACTCGTTCCTCCATTCAGTGTCCGATAAAGGCCGCCTTGGGCAGCGCCAACATAAGCAATATTGGGATCGGCCGGATCGACGGCAATGGCGGTCACGCGTCCGCTTACCGGATCGGTCCGGTTTTGCGTTTGTCCGTTAGGGATCGGAAACGGGCCGAGCGCAGTCCATGAGGGAAGGGCGATCTCTTTTGAAGGTTGCAAAGCGGGCACACTGCCGGGCTTGAGAGTTGAACGCGGCAAGTTTGGAGTCGGCGGCAAATTTTCAATGAAGAACTTTGGCGGCGATTCAGAACGAGGTTCCCTTTCCGCATTTGCGCGATCTGCTTCACGCGGACCGGGCTCCGTTGAGTGCCGCGGGACCGGTGAGCTTGCGCTCAAGGTAAGCAGTAAAACCAGTGTTAGCGGTAAGCCTCGGAGGAAGAGACGCATATTATATTATCCTTCTTAGATGTTACGGGTTGGCGAAAGCAGCGGATGGTAGGGACGGGCAGAAAGCGTGATCCAGTATCTTCATTCGGCGCGGCCATCAGACACCGTTAACCGGCAACACGTCAATGATTTTTCGATCCGATTACTTGTGCGGTGAAGCTGGATAGAGCTATCGGCTCGATCCTGTGCAATTTCGTCAATCGTAATCACTCTGCGAATCGCCCCGAAGCTGGCGGCCAATGCGTGGCGTTTTCGCATGTTCACTTGCCGCGTCTAACCGCGACCCGGCGTAGGAGTCGCAGTCGGGAGTGCAGTTGGCGTCGGCGTTACAGTAGGAAGCGGTGCCGCGGTCGCAGTGGGCGTCGGTGTCGGACTCGCTAGCGGCGTGGCGGTAGGCGTCGGCGTCGGTGT
>JAICWQ010000219.1 GCA_025934755.1 Chthoniobacterales bacterium
AAAGGGCCGTCGCGGAATAACATTGGTGAGGTGGCTGAGTGGTTGAAAGCAGCGCTTTGCTAAAGCGCCGTACCCCAAAAGGGTACCGAGGGTTCGAATCCCTCCCTCACCGCCATATCGTGCGCTCGAAAAGACAGGCTCTACAATATTAGAAGATGATCAGCGAATCCGAGGCGCGCGCGAAAATCCTGGAAGCGGTCCGGCCACTTCCGTCACGAAAAATGCCGGTCTTACACGCGCAAAATCGATTCGCAGCCGCAGATTATTTTGCGCGCTTGCCGCTACCGGCGTTCGACAACTCGGCCATGGACGGTTATGCCGTCGTCGCGAGCAATTGCAAAAAAGGCGCTCGCTTGCGGGTTGCAGGCGAGCAACCGGCGGGGGTTGATCGGAAATTGCGTGTCTTGAACGGCGAGACCGTCCGGATTTTTACCGGCGCCCCAATACCGGACGGCGCGGATGCGGTGGTCATGCAGGAAGATGTCACGCGCGAAGGCGATCCGACTTCGCAGACCTACGGCGCGGCAGGCGAGATCATTGTAAATGTCGAGGTTGCTCCCGGAGACTTCGTGAGGCGGCGAGGGTGCGATCTCGGGGAAGGCCAGAAGATTTTGAGCGCAGGAGATCGGATTACGGCGGCGATATCCGCTCTGCTGGTGTCACAAGGCGTTGACGACGTAGCGATCGGCGGCGAGGCCCGGGCCGCGATCATTTCGACCGGAGACGAACTGGCCAGACCGCGGACAAAACTTCAACCGGGTCAAATTTACGACAGCAATTCAATCCTGCTCCACGGTTTGCTGAATCGCGCGGGAGCGGAGATTGCCTCCACTGAACGATGCAGCGACAATCCGGATTCGCTGCGAAAAGCATTTCAAACTGCGGCGAAGAACGAGATCGTCGTCGTGACGGGTGGCGTTTCGGTTGGCGAACACGACTTGGTTCAACAAACGTTGCGCGACCTTGGGGTGAAGATCGAAATCTGGCGGGTCGCGATCAAGCCTGGCAAACCGTTCGTGTTCGGCCGGCTCGATAATGCCCTCGTCTTCGGCCTGCCCGGAAACCCCGTCTCGGCGTTCGTCACTTTTTTGCAATTCGTGCGACCGGCGATCTTGAAAATGATGGGCGCGCAAGATCTCGGCCTGCAGCGCATTTCCGCCCGCCTGACTGTCGATTTGAATAATGATGGCGATCGAGCGCATTATTTCCGGGGCAAGTTTGACGGCGGATCGTTTACGCCGATTGGCCGGCAGGAATCGCATGCCCTGTTTGGGCTAAGTCAATCAAACGCGCTGCTGCGCCTGGCCTCCGGAGAAAATCGCAAAAGCGGTGACCTCGTTCAGGTGGAACTTTGGTAACTGTTTTCGCGGGAGTCAGTTTGACAGAAAAGCGGCCCATTTTAGCTTAGATGGCTTTGAACACGGAAACAGCGTTCGCAGAGAGTCCGCCGAATCAGTTCCGTGCCGACGCTGAGCGGCTTTCCCACATCGTTCTGGAAATGCAGCGCTGCTTCGTTCTGCACCTCTGCAAAGAGCTCGCACCGGGCAACGTTTCTTTCCCGCAGTTTTTTCTGCTGGCCTATCTCGACCAGAAAGAAGTGCTTACCATGTCGGCGATCGCGAAGAAAATGGGACATACTACCGCGGCGGCGAGCGGACTGGTGGCACGCCTGGAAAATCTCGGAATGGTTGTGCGTTCGATCGCCAGAGACGACCGGCGCAAGGTCATGGTTTGTATAACGCCGAAGGGCTCGGCCCTGGTCCGCCGAATTCGTCAGGAAATGGTGGGCAACCTGATGAAAATAATGGAATATCTTTCGCCTGAGGAACAGAGAGCGTGGTTGCAACTCTACAGTAAAATCTATGACTACTGCCAATCGAAGGATTGCCGATCCTTCAGCAGTGCTAAACGATGAATTAGCACTGATTGAATCCACGCCTCAACCTTTGCGCATCTAATTTTTAGACGCCTTAACCTCTCATGCGAAAAAGCCTTCTCGGGTTCGCCCTAACCACATCCCTGATTGCCCTGGTCGCCTTTGGACAAACGCCCAGTCCAACGGAAACCCCGTCACCCGCGCCGATGCTTGTTTCAACGGCGACGCCGACACCGCTGCCATCAGTGAGCCCAAACGATGTCGGCACCGTATCGGTGCCTTCAACCTTATCGACACCAGCGCCGTCGCCGCTCGAGTCCCCCTCGCCAACGCCCATCGAAGTTGAAGCTGCCTCGCTCGGAGCGAGCGACCTGGGTTGGTCAGAACGGGGATCGCCCGTTTTTAGGATAGATCAGGCGGTGATTCTGGCGCTGCAGCAAAATCCTGCCATCCGCAACGCTCTCGAGGAAATCCGGCGAACGAAAGGCGTGATCATTGAGATCCGGGCGGAAGCGCTACCGCAGATTGGTCCAAGCTTCAGCTGGAGCTGGACTGATCCGAACCTGACCAACAGCACCTCGGGTTTTTCCACGTTTAGTGGCGGTGGCGCTGGCGGCGGCACGGGCCACGGCGGCATCAAGAATCTGCGCAGCGACATTTCCTACAACGTCAAGGTAACAGGAACGCAATTGGTTTTTAATTACAGTACGTTCCGCGCAATCCGGGGCACCTTCTTCCAGCGCGATTCGGCCTATTTCGCGCTGCGAAACATAGTCGACCAAACTATTTCCACGGTTAAGACCCAATTCTATCAGGTCGTGGTGAATCGCGAGTTGATCGTAGTGCAGGAAGAATCGGTCCGCCTGCTCGAGAGTCAGCTCAAAGATCAGCAAAATCGTTTTGAAGCCGGAACGGTCCCACGTTTCAACGTTCTTCAGGCCCAAGTGCAACTTTCCAACCAGATCCCAAATCTGATCGCGGCCCGAAACAATTATCGGATTTCCATCCTGCAACTCGCCAAGACCCTTGGCCTTGATTTCAATCCTGCTCGCGGACTTTCCGCGCCGCTCCGAGTCGTTGGCGCACTATCTTACATCCCGCGCAAGGTCGACCTGCTGGCCGCAATTGAAGAAGGCAAACGCAATCGGCCATTCTTAAAACAACAGCGGGCGAATGTTTTGAACCAGATCGAGCAAGTCCACGTTGCCATTGGCAGCTGGTTGCCCAACGTCAATGCAACGGGCGGCGGGGAGTGGCTCAGTGATCAATTCAATCCAGGTTTTTTTGAGAATGTTTCGAAGGGCTGGTTGACGACAGTGACCGGGAGCTGGCCGA
>JAICWQ010000020.1 GCA_025934755.1 Chthoniobacterales bacterium
CACTTTAGCGATCTCACCTTTGAGGAAGAGCTCTTTCTCGGCGATCCGCGATTTGAATTGGGAATCGATCTCGGCGAGCTGCTTCTTCTGGTCGTCGGTCAGGGTGATGACCGGCTGATTTTTTGCCAATCGCTCCATCGCGAGCTCGTAAGCCGATTTCACAATTAAAGAATATGCTCGAACACCGCAACGCGCGAAGCGAATTGCACGCCGGTTAGGGCCGATTGCCTCAATCACCCGGGGGCCGTTGGGGCAACGGCCCCTGCCTGCAAAACGCAACGCCTCCCGCGTTGCATTCGTGAAATCGATTCCTAAGTTAAGCGCTTGAATTCCGGGCGGATCAAACTTCTCAGTCTCGATTTTGACGGCACGATGGTTTCGCATGTTAGCGAGCCGATACTCGACTTCCAATGCATGGAGTTGATTAGCGATCTGCAAAAACAGGGGGCGATCTGGGCGATCAACACCGGCCGCTCGGTGGACCTGCTCGAGTCCGGCCTTACCGATTTTGAGTTTCCGATTCGCCCGGATTTCATCCTTACCACGGAGCGCGAAGTTTTCCGCCCAGGCACGAATGGCGAAAGATGGGAACCGTTCGGCGATTGGAACGATCGTTGCGCGCGCGATCATGCGGAATTGTTTTCGTCGGCGCGATCCACTCTGGCCGAGGTAGTAGATTTTGTGAGCCAAAGAACGAAAGCGCAGCTCCTTTATCACGCCGAAGGACTCGAAGGTTTGCGGGCCGAGAACGAGGAAGAAATGAATCGCATCGTTGAATTTATCGAACAGGCGCGCGATCCGGAATCGAAGTTTAACTACCAGCGCAACACCGTTTATCTCCGGTTTTGCCACGCCGATTATCATAAAGGCGCTGCGCTCGCGGAACTGGCGCGACTCATCAACATTTCGCGCGAAAATATTTTCGCGGCCGGCGATCATCACAATGACATTCCGATGTTGAACGGCCAGTTCGCGGCGATGCCGGCGTGTCCGGCGAACGCGATCGACGAAGTGAAGACGGCGGTGCGGAACGCCGGCGGTTACGTCGCGCGACGGCAGCACGGCGCCGGGGTGCACGAAGCCATCGAACATTTTCTGCGGACATAATTCGTCCACAGATTTCCCAGATTTACGCAGATTCTCAGAAAAAAAACGAGACAGGATTAGCTCGATCCATCGAATAATCTGCGAGGGAATTAGGGCGCTGAAAATCTGTGGATTATCCCTCGGACACGGACAACGCGAGAGGGGCGTCCGCTTCAACTTTTCCGGCAAACCGATTGGTCATGTAGGTCAAAAGCAAGACCCAAAACGAGAGAGCGAGCGCGAACAACGGGAACTGAAGGGCGAGCGGGAGGGAATAAATAATGGCCATCAGTGGAATCCAGACCGCCCACGTCGCCAGCAGCGTTGGAATAATTTTATCGCGATAATGCCGCCAGGTGAACAGATCGTGCACTGGCTGGATCGAAATCCCGCTGTTCTTCCATTCGTAAGTCAACACGCCGAACGGCGCGGCGAAGAAAATGTTGTAGCCAAACTGGTCGAGACAAATTTTAGAAAGCACGACCGGAAAATTGGCAACGTCTCCAAGCCAAAGCGCTTCCGCGCGGTACATGAGATCGACCAATGATCCATCAAATCCCCAGACCGGAATGGTGAAAGCGAGATTCCGAAGATTCATAAAATGCGGACGGCCGCGTTGAAAAAACAAAATCAGGAACATTTCCGGAACCACCGCGCCGGCGGCGATCGACGCAACGACGACAAACCCCAGTCCATGCGCGCGTTTGAATTCGGCCAGATGACGAAGGGTATCGGCGGTCGCAGGGTTGGTGTAATAAGCGACCGCCAGCGCGAGCATGGCCGTCTGGATGATCAGCGCCGGCTTCGCGTTCGCCCGCGCTGCTTCCCAACCAATCGTGAGCGGCGTTTGCGATTTGGACATCGCCGCAATTCAATCGATCAACCGAAACAGCGGATCACCATTTAACGCTGGCGTTTGGACCGGCGCCGCTCACACCGGGCTGGAGGCGGCTGTCATCGTTACTTTTTTGTTCGCCGGGAACAGCTTCTCCTCGAGAGGAGGAGGACGCGGTAGGATCGCCTGAAGCGCAGCCGCTCAGCGCACAAGTGGCGGCAACTAGAATGACAAAGATCGACAAATATTTCATCGATGGAGCGAAACCTAATCGGGTCGCGGCTTTTCTCCAGAAAAATCACACCTGCAAAAGTGACAAGTGACCAGACTGCGTCGGCTGAGCGCGCCGCCCTTCCACCCAAAAAGCGGCGCGGGTCCGCGCCGCACTCCAAAGGTGATTGCTGGCCGGGCCAGCGCTCGTAAATTCGAGAGTGATTCGGGACCCAAAATTGGACATCAAGTCCCTTCAAATTGACGATTTGGAGAAGATCGTCGGCCAATTCGGCGAACTGGAGTACCGGGCCCGGCAAATCGCCGACTGGCTTTATCAAAAGCGCGTCCAATCGTTCGGAGATATGACCGACCTGCCACGCGATTTCCGCGCGCGACTCGCAAACGACTTCGCCTTTGGCAAGATTGAGATCGTTCGTTTGCTCGGTTCACGCGACACCACGCGGAAGTTTTTATTTCGACTGGGCGACGAAAGCTTGATCGAAACAGTGCTCATTCCGGCCTCGCCCGCGCTTTATGGATCGCGGTCCGATCGGCGAACGCTTTGCGTTTCAACCCAGGTGGGTTGCGCCTACGGCTGCAAATTTTGCGCAAGCGGCTTGGAAGGATTTTCGCGAAATCTGCGGCCGAACGAAATCGTGGACCAAATCATCGCGATTGAGCGCGAGACGACGGAAAAGATCGACAACATCGTGTTCATGGGAATGGGCGAGCCGCTCGCCAATCTTGAGAACGTGATGGGAGCGATCCGAATCATCAATGCGCCGTGGGGACTTGGTATTGGCGCCCGGCATATCACTCTCTCCACGAGTGGTCTGGCCCCGCAGATTCGCAAATTGGCCGATGAGAAACTTCAAGTCCGCCTCGCCATTTCCTTGCACGGCGCCACCGACGAAGTGCGCAACCAAATCATGCCGATCAACCGCCGTTACAACCTGGAAACCCTGCTGGCCGCCTGTGACTACTATGCCCGGCACAAGAAGCAGCGGCTGACCTTTGAATACATTTTGATCGAGAACGTCAATGATACGCCCGAGCAGGCGCAACGTCTGGGCCGGATTGCGCGGCGACTCGGAGCCAAAATAAATCTCATCCCCTACAACACCGTCCAAGGACTACCATGGTCACGACCCTCACCAGAACATCAGGAGCGTTTTCTCTCCATTCTGCGCCAACACGAAGTTGCCGCTACCCTTCGGCGCGAAAAAGGACACGACATCGACGCGGCCTGCGGACAGCTGCGGTTGCAAACCAAACGGGAATTGCAATCCACGCCTTCGTAGGCCCCGGGAAATCTTTTGCGCGCCGCCAGAACGTGGCTTTTAGTTCCAACATGGCCGAGTTCGATCGGGAACGGGACGGAATTTGGGACGAGTACGATTGGGAACGGTTCCTTCAACAGCAGGACCAGCGAACCGAGAAATACATGGAGCTGCTGGAGAAGTACATCGACGATCCGCAACGGGACGAAATCATCGCCCGCGAAATGGGATGGACCACCACCTCCGGGGCCGACGATTGGAGCGCCGAAGTCGATGCGCTATTGGACGAAGATTGGCGATCTGCCGACGATGAAACGCCGGTCGAACCTGAGAAGCCGGCGGAAACATTCGAGGACCACATTCTCTATCGCGCAGCCTTCGCCCTAACGGTGTGGATCGACAAGTTGTTCGATCAAAACGCGGCCCTCCAGGACGAACCGGTTGCGATCAAACTGGCCACCCACGCCGCGCTGGCCAGCGCAAAGCTCGCTGCGGCCCTGAGTGACGACGACGTGGACGAGCTCGGTATGACGATCGCATACCTCAAGCGCGCGTTGAAAGCGATTACGGTCTCGCTGGATTCCGCGGCCAAACTGTTGTCCAAAAAGCTGATCGCGGCCCGGCAGTATTCCGTTCTCCAGCAACGGCTTTTTCAGGTCCGCGACGGGATTATCACCCTGATGGGTGAATACCGGGGTGAATGGCGACGCCGGTTCGGCTCCGAAGGTTACCGGAGTTGAATGAAATAGGCCCCAGTTCCGTCCAAATATGCAAACGGAAAGGACTCCGGCCCAACCCGATGTGTCGGAACTCGACCTGGTAAAGAGATGCCAGGCCGGTGATTCTGAGGCATTTGACCAGCTGGTGGTCCGCTACCGAACCCGAGTTTTCGCTATGATTTACAACATGGTCCATAACGAACAGGACGCCTGGGACCTCGCGCAGGACAGCTTTGTCAAAGCGTGGAAATCGATTGGGCGCTTTCGCGGCAAATCGTCGTTTTACACCTGGATTTATCGCATCGTGATGAACGTGACGATCGATTGGCTGCGAAAACGGCAGATCAAAGCGGGCGGCGCCGAATTCGATGATTCGATTCAACTCAAGGAAATCGAGCCCGCTTCGAAGACGGTTCCGAAAGCGGACCTGCTGCCGCATCAACGGATGGAACACACCGAAATCCGGGCCCGGATCGACCAGGCCATTGCCCAGCTTTCGCCCGAACATCGGGCTGTAATTTTGATGAAAGAAATTGAAGAAATGCAATATCACGAGATTGCCGAGAGCCTTGGTTGCTCCATCGGCACGGTGATGTCGCGACTGTTCTACGCCCGGAAAAAGTTACAAAATACCCTGAAGGACGTGTATGAAAACACATGAAGAAAAATGGACTGCCTGGCTCGACGGCCAATTGAGCGGCAGAGAACTAATCGAATTCGAATCCTCGCTGCCGGATTTGGCCGCGGCGGAGGCCGATAAACGCGACGCGCACAAACTCGGCGCGTTCTTGAAGAAGGAACTCGGAGCCCAGGCCCTGAGCAATGAGGAATTCTTCAGTCATCAGCTTCGCGAACGCATCGCGCGCGAAACCGACAATCGCTCGACCAGCAGCACTCGGACAAGATCAACCTGGTGGACGATTCCGCGACTGGTCTGGTCGGGAGCAACTGCGCTCGCGCTGTTCCTGATCTTCTCGATCGGGATCATGCGCCAACATCAGCCCGGCCAGCAATCGGAATATCTGACCCAAATTTTGAACTCGAAAGTGGACCCGGCGGGAAATCCGAACGCGACCATTTCGATCTTCGAGGTGAAGAACGAGAATAAGGTAACGGTGCTGTGGACCGAGGGCTTACAAACGCTCCCAGCCGATTACGCAGCAAAATAGACTTATCCGACGATGCTGAGGCCCCTGCTTATCGCCGCGGTAGTGGTGTTGGCAGCGGGCGTGGTGTCGGCTGATGCCGCCCACGCAGTTTGGAGCGGATTGGTCATCGCGGAAAATGTGCCTCAGCCCACTGCGATACCGCCGGAACTGACGAAGTTCGAACAGACTCTGAAAGATCTGTTTGGTTATAACCAGTTCGAGGTCATTGGCCAATCAGACAAGACGTTGAAAACCGGGGAGGAAGATTGGCTTGCGGTCAGCAAATATTTTTCGCTGCAGTGCGATGCCCGCGGCGAAAATGACGCTGGTTACAGTTTGAACCTCAAGCTCTACAAGGAGAAGGACGTTTTACTCGAAACCGACGCAAACCTCAGCCGCAGCAGCCCGTTGGTGATCAAAGGCCCCCAGGTCGGAAGCGGCCAGTTGCTCCTCGTTTTAGTCGTAAAAGATGACGACCACGCGCAAACCCATCGCCGCCGAAGGGTGGAACCGGCCAATCCAATTACAGCGGGTTGGCATCGTTTGCGGCGCGCAGTTCACCGCATTTTCCGATAAGGCCGCTCTACAACGTCGACTGGGTATGATCAGGCTCGGGTGAGATCAGGAGCCGCATCGGAATCATGGATGATTCGTGGAACCCGTGTCGCCTGAAAAATTCCTGGGCTACATTTTCCGGGCGATCGGTTAGAAGCGTGATCCGGAGGAAATTTTTCTGCCGGGCGAATTCGATCGCATGGTTAAGCAGCAACCCACCGTAACCGCGCCCGTGGTATTGTTTATGGACCACCAAGTCTTCGAGCAAAACGACGAAACCGCCCTCAGCCGTGCTAATGGTGAAGAGCAAATTGATCATCCCTACAATCATCCCGTCGCGGCGGAGGACGAACACGCGACCTCGGCTCGGTTGTTCGAAGATTAATCGCAAACCGCGGAGCTGCTTGTCCTTGTCCGGACGAAAATCGCTCTCCTGCGAGAAGAGATCGCCAAGCATTTCGGACAACTCATCCAAATCAGCTTCGGTGGCCGGCTCAATGACGACTTTTTCGCTCACCCTTAGTGTGCTTTGCATGCTTATTCCAGAAATTGACCCCGCTTGCAACTCGCGATTAGGAACGAAATCGCGCGGCTGACTGCATTGACAATCCCTTCCTCCATCCTAAGGTAACCGCTCTCAATTCGCGTCGAGCGAATTTTTCGGCCTTATGAAACGCACGTATCAAGCTTCAAAGAGAACTCGCAAGCGACAGCACGGTTTTCGCGCCCGCATGCGAACCAAAGGCGGACGCGCCACGCTTGCCCGGCGCCGTCAACGCGGCCGAAAACGTCTGCTGCCGAAGCGAGTCGAACGTCATTTCGCGCGCCACACTCAGGCGTAATTCCTCCTCCCATTCCGGGAAAAATGTAGGACTCTGCCTGTCAGGCATTGACAGGAAACGCCGATTTGCTCTTGGTTTACACATGATCACGGAAATCGAGCGTGCCCGGGCAATGGTGGCTCCAAAGCCGAAAGACATTGCCGCGGAACGGCTGCGAACCAATTCGAAACTTTTTGCCTATTCCCGCTGGGATTTCATCCCAGTGGCGGCCGCCCTTCTGCATTGCGCTTACTTCTTTGCCATGTTCTATCTTTTTCCGCGGGTGCCGCTCTGGACGATGCTCATCCTCGGCTTCATTTATTCGGTGAGCATCTCCTGGAACATCAATGGCATATCCCACAACTTCATTCACAATCCCTATTTTCGGTCTCCGCTCTTCAACCGGGCGTTCAGCATTCTGGAATCGGTCACCATCGGTTTTAGCCAGGTTTTCTACGAATGCATCCACCTGCAGCATCACAAAGGCAACGCCGATCGACCCGACGAGTCCGGAGCAACAACTGACTGGATTTCAATCTACAAACACGGACACGACGGCGAGGCCGAATCTGCACTGAGTTACACCTTCCTCAGTTTCTTTCGGGAAGACCCAAAGATGGTTTATCGAGAGTTGAAGCGAAAAAGCTCGGCCGAGGCGTTTTGGGGAGTAACCGAATTGACCCTGTTTGTCTTCAGCTTCCTCACCCTCGGAATCGTCGACTGGCAATACATCTGTTTCCTTCTTCCGTTCTGGTATTTTGGCCACTGCCTTTCCTACCTGAACGGATACTATCGCCATTACGGCGGTGATCCGGACGAACCGATGGCCTGGGGGGTCAGCAGTTACGACCGGCTCTACAATTGGATCTGGTTCTTTAATGGCTATCACGCCGAACATCATTTCCGCCCAAAGGTTCATTGGACGAGAATGGAGGCGTTCCGCGAACAAATCCGCGACCAACAACGCATTGCCGGTGTACGGGTAATCAAACCGCCCCATGCCCTCGGTTTTCTCGATCCAAATCCGCCCTCGCGGAAAACCAGCAAGACTATCGCGCCGCCCGCCCACTCGGAGTTCGTTTAGATTAACCGCCGATCACTGGATGTTGATCGCTGAGCAGAAGCGCCGAATTCACCAATGAGACGTGGGAGAAGGCCTGGGGAAAGTTTCCGAGCAGCCGCTTTGCACCCGGGTCATATTCTTCCGATAGCAACCCGAGATCGTTCCTCAGATCGAGCAGGCGCTCGAACAACTCCCGCGCCTCTTTTTTGCGCCCGATGATATGCAAACAGTCGGCCAGCCAGAAAGAACAGGGAAGAAAAATCCCTTCAACGCCGGGCAATCCGTCGACATTCTTACGCTCGGGCCGATAACGGAGCACGAAACCGTCCTGAATTAGCTCGCGTTGGATTGCCTCAATTGTGCCAATAACTCGCCGGTCGTTGGCCGGAAGAAAACCGATCAACGGCATGATCAACAAACTCGCGTCCAACGTTTCGCCCCCATAATATTGGGTAAAGGCATTCTTGGCCGAGTTGTAGCCGCGCTGGCAAACTTCACCATGGACCTGATCGCGGACCTTGCGCCAGCGATCCAGGTCTTCACCCACCCCGCAGTTGCATGCTTCTGCCAGCTTGATCGCCTGATCGAAAGCGAGCCAGGCCATCATTTTTGAGTGAGTAAAGTCTCTTGGTTTCCCGCGAACTTCCCAGATTCCGTGATCCGGTTTTTGCCAGGTGGATTCCAGGAATTTCGTCAGTCCTTCCTGTAACGCCCAATCCGATTCGCCATTTTGAATACCTGCGACCTGTGCCCGATACATCGCGGCCAGCACTTCGCCATAAACGTCGATCTGAAATTGTAGAGATGCCGCGTTACCGATTCGGACGGGCTTGGAATTTTCGTATCCGCCGAGCCACGGGACTTCGAATTCGGGCAGACGTCGCTCGCCCTGGACGCCGTACATAATTTGCATTTGCGAAGGTGAACCGGCGATTGCCCGCAGCAACCACTCGCGCCATTGAGTAGCTTCCTCCTTGTAACCCGCGTTCATGAACGCGATCAGGGTGAATGTGGCATCGCGCAGCCAGCAATAGCGATAATCCCAATTGCGCACTCCTCCGATTTCTTCGGGCAACGAAGTGGTCAACGCCGCGACCAGGCCGCCCGTCGGCGCATAGGTTAACCCCTTCAGCACAACCAGCGAACGCTTGACTGCGTCATCCCATAAGGTTTTTGGTTGGCATTGCTCCGACCAGCGCATCCAAAATTGCTCGGTGTCGCGCAATGCATGATCGGCAGCGACCGGCTTGGGCGGCTCCTGATGCGATTCAAACCAGGTAAGAACAAACGGAACGCGGTCCCCCTTTTTGATGGTGAATTCAGCAACGGTGGTTAAATCTTTGCCGTGCGTCTTGATTGGCGTTCGCAATATCAAGCCGTCAGGGCCGGCGATGGCTTCGAGTCCGCCATGTCGCTTGCGCACCCAGGGAACAATCTGGCCGTAGTCGAAACGAATGATCAGTTCCATTTGCAATGCGACTTCGCCATCCAAGCCTTCCACGATTCGGATGAAGTCCGGGTTTTGTCCGCGGGGCGGCATAAAATCGATGAAACGCACAGTGCCAGACGCGGTTTCGAGCTCCGTTTCCAAAATCAGGGTGTTGCCGCGATATCGGCGCCGTGATTTTTCGATCTTCTCCCTCGGAAAAAACCGCCAGCAACCATTTTCACGTTTTCCTAACAACGCCGCGAAACAGGCGCCCGAATCGAACCGGGGAAAGCAGAGCCAGTCCACACAGGCCTCGCGGCTGACCAACGCTCCAGTCTGGGTGTCGCTGAGAAACGCGTAGTCTTCGATTCGCGCGCCGTTAGCCGTCATACCTCAATAGATATCGAACCATCTCGATGTCGATGTCGGGAAAACCAGGCATTGTTGTCCGAAAGCATCCGACACTGAGCGAACATACACAGCCCAAAACTGGATCGCGCGCGATTCATTCTTGCACCATCGAATCGACATCCGTCAATGGCCCAATTGTTTCCGCCAAAAGCGAATGTTCACGCACGAGTCATCATCGTCGGCGTGACCGTTCTGACTTGCTGCGCGGGATGGGCGACATCCGAAATTTATTGGTCGCCTTATACCACTTACGTCGGCGTCGCGTTCAATCAGCCGGTCCCTTTCAGCCACAAACACCACGTCGGCGATGACGGCATCGATTGTCGATATTGCCACACTGGCGTCGAAAAATCGGCGTTCGCCGGTCTGCCGAGCACCGACACCTGCATGACCTGTCATTCCCAAATCTGGAAAGATGCGCCGATGCTCGCGCCCGTTCGTGAAAGCTTGGCCGCGAATCGGCCGTTGCAGTGGAACCGGGTCCACGACTTGCCCGATTACGTTTATTTCGATCATAGCATTCACGTCGCAAAAGGCATCGGTTGTTCGACCTGCCACGGTCGTATCGATCGAATGCCGCTGACCCAAAAAACCCAGACTCTCTACATGAAATGGTGCCTGGATTGTCATCGCGCGCCGCAAAAATACATCCGTCCGCGGGACAAAATTTACGATTTGGCCTGGCAGGCGAACACGGATTCGCAAGAAGCCGAACAACTAATCGCCCGGTATCACGTCGACGTCAGCGGTCGCCTGACCAATTGCAGCACTTGCCATAGATGAATTGCCAATTTCCAATTGCCAATTTCCAATTATTTGGCCTGGGCTGCCGATTTGCGCGAAGCGGCGAAAATAACGGTCAGCTCACGCGCTTCACCCTGCAATTCTGCAATTCGACTTTGCCTTACCAGATTTGTGTCGGCGATCATCTCAAGCCAAAACTGAACTTCGTCCGCTTCTTCTTCGGCGATGCCGATTTTGGCAACGAATTCCGCGCGGGACCGGGACTTGCACGCCGCTCGATAATTCGCCGCAGCCGATGTCCCAGCGCGGGCGATTTAATCCGACAGAATGCGTCCTTTCACTTGTCGAGGGAGCTTCTCGGCCAGGGTGAGAATTCGAAGAGCGAGTTTTTTACTGCATTCCTTCAATTGTTCGGGGGTCATACATCTAATCGTCGCGAAAAACGGCGATCGTGGAAAGCTTTAATTGCCAATTGGAAATTGGAAATTGGCAATGAATTCGGAGGTCATTTATGAATTCTTCCGAAGAACCGCACTTCTGGAGAGCCCCAATTGGCGATTGGAAATTGGAAGTTGAAAATGAATTCCATCCCGGCGCTTCAGAGCCCCCTAACGAAGTAAGTCGCCGTGAATTTCTCAGGCTCGCCGGCGCCTCTGTTGCCTTCGCCGGATTTACCGGCTGCACAAGGCAGCCGATCGAAAAGATCGTTCCTTACGTCAGGCAGCCCGAGGAAATTATTCCCGGAAAACCGTTGCGATTTGCCACCGCGACACAATTCGGCGGATTCGCTCAGGGATTGCTTGTCACCAGTCACGAAGGACGACCCACAAAAATCGAGGGAAATCCAAACCATCCCGCGAGTCTCGGCGCCACCACGATCTGGGCCCAGGCCGACGTTCTCGATCTTTACGATCCGGACCGCGCCCAAACTGTCACGACCTCGGGGACGATAAAAACCAAAGAGGATCTCTGGGAAGCGCTCAATCTTGCGCTCAGCGCGGTTCAATCCAATAGCGGCGCAAGCTTCCGAATACTTGCCCAGCCGATCAGTTCACCAACCGTGCTGGCACAACTGGACGACGCGCTGCGAAAATTTCCGGCAGCACGCTGGTGTGTTTGGGACCCGCTGAACCGGGATAATTTTGGAAGTAACGAGGTCCTCTGTGATTTCGCCAAAGCGAACGTAATTGTTGCCCTTGACTCGGATTTTCTTTACGCGCACCCCTTTGCCCCGCGTTATGCGCGCGATTTCGCCAACGGCCGGCGCGTCATCGAACCGAGCGGGGCGCGGATGAACCGCCTTTACGCTGCGGAACCAACTCCGACGATCACGGGATCCAATGCAGATCATCGAATTGCAGTTGGTGGTCGCGAAATTTTGGAACTGGCGCAGGAGATTGCCGCCGAAATTGGCGGTGGATTACTAATCCCGAACGCGAACCAAAACTGGATCGATGCGGTCGTTGCTGACCTGAAGGCGCATCGCGGCGCAAGCATTGTGATCGCAGGCGAAACTCAGCCGCCGGAAGTGCATTCCCTCGTCGCCCAAATCAATCGCGCGCTTGGAAATCCCGGTAAGACTATCTTGCCGGTTGCTGCGAGGACGCTGCCGTCAAATCGCATCGATCTCTCCGAGTTGGTCAATGAAATGCAGGAAGGCGCAATCGAGCTTCTCGTGATTCTCGGAGGCGACCCTGCTTATGACGCGCCGGTCGATTTGAATTTCCGCGACGCGCTCGAAAAAGTGAAGCTCCGCATTCATCACAGCGTTCATTTCAATGAAACGTCCAGGCAATCGCACTGGCACGTCCCGGCAACGCATTTTCTTGAATCGTGGGGCGACTCTTGCGCGTTCGACGGAACAGCGTCGATCGTGCAGCCGCTGATCGAGCCAATGTATTCCGGGATTTCCACCCACGAACTCCTTGACGCGTTGAATGGAAACTCGCCGCGACCGGCCTACGAAATCGTTCGGGAGCGCTGGCAAAAAGCAAATCCATCCGGCGACTTCGAGCTGAAGTGGCGACGCTCGTTGAGCGCCGGTTTAATCGCGGAGTTGGTCGCTCCCTCAATTCAACCGTTTAGCACCGAGACAGGCTCCGGCGGAGGCGCAGCCAAAGAAAAAGATGCCGGCTCGGTGGCGAATTTGGAGATTCTGTTTCGCTCCGACGTCAATGTTCTGGACGGGCGATATGCCAACAATGCCTGGTTGCAGGAGTTACCCCGGCAATTCTCCAAACTCGTTTGGGACAATGCAGCTCTGATCAGTCCGAAGTTGGCCACCCGCGAAAAACTCGAGACTGGCGACGTTGTTAATTTCTCTTTTCGCGGTCGCACCATTAAAGCACCGGTTTGGATTCAACCGGGCCAAGCCGACAACACGGTTACGCTCCCTCTGGGATACGGACGCGATGTCGTGGGCCGGGTTGGCAGAAACGTCGGATTTAACGCCTATCTATTAAGAGAGTCCGACGCGCTCTGGTTCGCCGATGGGCTGACGATCCGCAAGACAGGCGACAAATACTCTCTCGTCAGCACCCAGCAACATCATTCGATCGAAGCAGATCGGGGAATTTTACACGATGGAACTTTCGATCAGTTCACCTCAGATTCCCATTTCGCGCAGAAGGGAGAACAACTTCCGCCCTTGGAGGAGACGCTCTATCAACCCAATGAATTTCCTTACAAAGGTTACAAGTGGGCAATGGTTGTCGATCTCAACACCTGCATCGGTTGTCACGCCTGCACCATCGCCTGCCAGGCGGAAAACAATATTCCCGTCGTCGGCAAACAACAGGTGGCGGTCCATCGCGAGATGCATTGGATCCGCCTCGACACTTACCATTCCGGGAACGCCGACAATCCGGCGTTCACCCATCAACCCGTGCCGTGCATGCACTGTGAAATGGCGCCGTGCGAACTGGTCTGTCCGGTCGGCGCGACCGTGCACGACAACGAAGGTCTGAACCTCCAAGTTTACAATCGTTGCGTCGGCACGCGGTATTGCTCGAATAATTGCCCCTACAAAGTTCGCCGATTCAATTTTCTCGAATACAACAATGGTCTGAGCGCGAGCGAGAAGCTGCTTAAAAATCCCGACGTCACCGTCCGTTCCCGCGGAGTGATGGAGAAATGCACCTATTGCCTCCAGCGCATTAACGCGGCGCGGATTCATTCCGAGCTGGAGCAGCGTAAAATCCGCGACGGCGAGATTGTCCCCGCTTGCGCGCAGGTTTGTCCCGCCGAGGCGATCACTTTCGGGGACATGAACGATCCGCAGAGCCGTGTCGCACGTTTGAAACGTTCGCCACTCAATTACTGGATGCTCGGCCAGCTCAACACCCAGCCCCGCACGAGTTACTTCGCCAAGCTCCGCAATCCGAATTCGAAATTGAAGACGTCATGAAGGACGCGGAAGCAAAATCGATAATTCCTGATTCGAAAATATCGCCGCTCGGTTACCCGACGAATTTACTCGAACCAGGGCAAACCTACGAATCGGTCAATCGCACCATTGCTGAAATACCGCTAAGGCTGAGCGCGCCGAAATCGTGGTGGATCGGCGCGATCATCGCGTTCCTCCTGTTGATGATGTTTTTATTCGCCATCGCGTGGCTGTTTATCAAAGGCATCGGCGTCTGGGGGGTGAATATTCCGGTGGCATGGGGATTCGCGATCGTGAATTTTGTCTGGTGGGTCGGGATCGCCCACGCCGGAACATTCATTTCCGCGATTCTACTTTTGCTTTTCCAGCATTGGCGCACTGCCATTAATCGCTTCACCGAAGCGATGACATTATTTGCCGTTTCGTGCGCCGGGTTAATGCCGTTGCTGCATCTCGGACGTCCCTGGGTTTTTTACTGGCTGTTTCCCTATCCGGAAACGATGGGCGTTTGGCCGCAATTTCGCAGCCCATTGGTCTGGGACGTATTTGCAGTCGGAACTTATTTCACGGTTTCGCTTCTGTTTTGGTACCTTGGACTCGTTCCCGATCTCGCCACGGTGCGCGATCGCGCGCCAAGACTTTGGCAGAAAAAAATCTACGGAATCTTCGCCCTCGGCTGGCGTAATTCCGCGGCCCATTGGCAGCGACATCAGATTGCTTACTTGCTCCTCGCCGGACTCGCCACCCCGCTCGTCCTGTCCGTTCACAGTGTAGTCAGCCTGGATTTTGCCGTCGCGATCGTGCCCGGCTGGCATTCGACGATTTTCCCACCCTACTTCGTGGCGGGCGCGATCTACTCCGGGTTTGCCATGTCGCTGAACATCATCATTCCCGTGCGCAAAGTTTATCACCTCGAGCACCTGATTACGCCGCGTTATCTCAACAACATGGCCAACATCATGTTGGTCAACGGAATGATCGTCGCCTACGGCTATTTCATCGAAGCGTTCATGGCCTATTACAGCGGCGACATTTTCGAGCGCTACATGATGTTCAATCGCGCGTTCGGACCGTATGGCTGGATTTTCTGGTCGCTGATGCTTTGCAATGTCCTCGTGCCACAAACGCTGTGGTCGGCGCGCATTCGAAGAAATCCACTTACCCTCTTCATCGTTGCGCTCTTCATCAACATCGGGATGTGGATCGAACGGTTCGTGATCGTCGTTACAAGTTTGAATCGTGATTTCACGCCGTCGGCCTGGGCGATGTTTTTTCCAACCCGATGGGACTGGATGATTCTGTTCGGAAGCGTCGGGCTCTTTCTCACTCTCCTGTTTCTGTTCGTCCGGCTGGTCCCGATGATCTCGATTTCGGAAACGCGCGAATTGGTGGCTGAACCTCAACGGGCAAACGTGCCATGAAGGAGAAATACGGTTTGATGGCGGAATTTTCGACACACGAGGAATTGGTTCATGCTGCCGAGAAAGCTTACGAACATGGGTTCCGGAACATGGATGGTTATGCCCCATTTCCGGTCGAAGGTCTGGCCGAGGCCCTCGGAAAGAAAACCCGGTTACCGCTTTTAGTTCTCATCGGCGGAATCATCGGAGGACTCGGCGCCTACTTCATGGAGTGGGACGCCAACGTCATCAGTTACCCGATAAATATTGGCGGTCGCCCCCTCAACAGCTGGCCGGCATTCATTCCGATCACATTCGAACTCACCGTGCTCGGCGCCTCATTGACCGCATTTTTCTTTTCGTTAGGCCTGAGCGGTCTGCCGAAGCCCTACCATCCGGTGTTCAACGTCCCCCAATTTGAACGCGCCTCTCAGGACCGATTTTTCCTCTGCATTGAAACAAGGGACCGGCTCTTCCGCGGCGATGAGACCCGCGACTTCCTCCTAAGCCTCAATCCTTTAACGATTTCAGAAGTTGATAAATGAGAAATTTCAAATCCCAAACTCCAAACCTCAGAGAAGCTCCCATTCTCAAATTCCAAAGAAGTCGCGTCGTTTGGCGATTGGAACGTGGGATTTCCTTGGTGCTGGGGATTTGGTGTTTGGGGTTTTTCACCGCTTGCCGGCCAGACATGGCGAACCAGCCTCGCGCCAAACCTCTTTCGCAAAGTGAGCTATTCGCCAACGGAACCAGCGCGCGTCAGCCTCCGCCCAACACTGTTTCGGTTGGAGAAGCCCGGGAGAACGCAGCGTTCTACACCGGCCTAACCAATGGCACTTACATCACTCAATTGCCGGTGAAGTTAACAGCAGAGCTCGTGAATCGCGGCCGCGAAAAGTTCGATACCATGTGCGCGGAATGTCACGATCGCACTGGTAGCGGAAACGGGATGATCGTACAGCGCGGGTTCCCCCAGCCGCCATCGTTTCACGTCGATCGCCTGCGTAACGCGCCCATCGGACATTTCTACGATGTCATCACGAACGGATACGGGGTAATGTATTCCTATGCGGCACGCGTCGACCCGGAAGATCGCTGGGCCATCGCTGCCTACATTCGCGCGCTCCAATTGAGCCACAACGCCAAGCCGTCGGATATCGATTCTGCCGAACAGGTGAAATTGGAGGAATCGAAATGAACGCGCTGGTCGATGCCCCACTAATTCCCGGAAAGAAAATCAGTTTGCTGATCGGCGTGCTTGGTCTCGGAGTCAGCGTTATCGGATGGATCACGACGCCACGCGCGTTTTTCGTCTCCTACTTGTTCGCGGTAGTCTTCTTCGTTGGCCTATCGCTCGGCTCGTTAGGGATTTTAATGATCCATCATCTCACCGGGGGATACTGGGGCTATGCTGTGCGTCGTTTTTTAGAAGCAGCTGCCGGCAACCTGCCGCTCATCGCGCTGTTGTTCGTTCCCATCCTTTTCGGTTTGTCGGAACTTTATCCGTGGCGACATCCCGATATTGTCGCGGCCAACCACCTTCTCGCAAAGAAGCAGGGTTACCTGAATACTGCGGGATTTATTATTCGAACGATTGCGGTATTCGCGGTCTGGATCGTTGGATCGCGACTCCTTCTGAAATGGTCGGCCGAACAAGATGTGACCGTCTCAGTCGAACCGACCCGCAAAATGCGAACGCTTAGCGGACCCGGGCTGGTGATTTATCCAATGACAATGACCTTCGCCGCGGTCGACTGGATCATGTCGATGGAAACGGAGTGGTATTCAACGATGTTTCCCATCCTCATTTGCATTGGGCAAATTCTGGGGGCGCTCGCGTTGATAATTCTGCTTTTCGCGTGGACAGCGGGTTCATCAAAACTTCGCGAACTCGCCAGCACCGACAATTTTCACAAGATCGGAAACCTGTTGCTCGCTTTTGTGATGATGTGGGCCTACCTCGCGTTTGGACAATTGCTCGTCATCTGGTCTGGCAATCTTCCGGCGGAAATCTCATGGTATCTGCATCGAACTGCTGGCGGCTGGCGTTGGGTCGCAATCTTCATTGGGCTCTTTGAGTTTTTCGTGCCGTTCTTCCTGTTGTTGATGCGGCCGGTCAAAAAGAAACGGCATGTGCTGGCGATGGTCGCCGCCTGCGTGTTCATCTCATACATCGTCACGATTTGGTGGACGATCGCGCCCAGCGCATATCCGGGTGGCTTCTACGTCAGTTGGATCACGGTCACGACTTTTTTCGGAATTGGCGGCCTCTGGTGGGCTGCATTCCTCTGGAATCTTGGAAGACGTCGTCTTGTTCCAGTTAACGATCCGCGTTTTGCACTTGCCGTCCCGGTATGAACGCGACGACCAAAGCTGACCACGACCACGAGCGCAGAGACGCTGATGTGACCTCGCTCTTCACCATCGTCCTCATCCTTTTCAGTTCGGGCGCGGTCATCCTGCTAATCGTCGCAATCATGATGCATTACTTCAACAAAACCGAGCCGGCCAAAACCGCGGGCCAGGCGAATCTTCCAGCGACACAGGTAGAAGAATTTCCGCAGCCCCGTCTGGAAATTAAACCGGGGGGGAGCCTGGCTGATTTGAGGGCCGCCGAGGAAGCCGATTTGAATTCCTACGGGTGGATCGATCGCAATGCCCAGACGGTCCGCATTCCGATCGAGCGCGCGATCCAATTGATCGTCGAGCGCGGTTTGCCTGACGTTGGAGCTGGGAAAACTCCTCTGAGTCTGATGCAGGCCCGCCCCGCCGAAACAGCGACTCCACCGCGACTAATGCAAAATCGATGAAAGAGCGCGCAATAATTCTTCTTCTCTGTCTTGGACTTGTTAGGCAGATCTTCGGCTTAACCCCGGGAGATCTCGCTTGCGTGAAATTTGAGCAGCATCCCGGCCAACAGATTTCGCGTGATCTTATTTTTCGAAATGAAAGCAATCAGGAGCTGACCTTTGGCAGTCTCTTGGGAAAACGTCCCGTGATTCTTGTTCTCGGTTATTACCGTTGCCCGATGCTTTGCACGATGATCAACGACGGATTGATCAATGCCCTCGAGAATTTGCGATCCAATGTTGGCGCTGACTTCGATGTGGTCGACCTGAGCATCGACCCGAACGAAACACCGGCGGCTGCAGCCCAAAAGAAAGCGCTCTATGTCCGTCGTTATGGAAGAACGGGAACCGCGGCCGGATGGCATTGCCTGGTCGGTAGCGAAAAGTCGATTGCTCAGCTCGCGAATGAAGTCGGTTATGGTTACGCCTACGATCCGCAAAGCAAAGAGTACGCCCACCCAAGCGGCGTGGTGGTCCTGGCGCCCGGCGGGAAAATCTCGCGTTACGTGTTCGGCGTTACTTTTAATTCAACCGAATTGCGGGATGCATTAGCCGCAGCCAAAGCTGGCCAATCTGGTTCCGTTCTCTCGCAAATCTTTCTACTCTGTTATCACTACAATCCAATCACCGGAAAATACGGCGCTTTAATCCTTTCGGTATTGCGGACAACAAGCGCGGCAATGCTGATTGGACTCGCACTTTTCATTTTTTGGATGACCCGCAGTCGTGTGCCCTCACCTCAATCCTCTCCCTCAGGGAAAGGCGCGCAGAAAGATTCGTCGCGCACCCTATTCACTTCTCCCTCGGGGAGAGGAAGCAATGCCAGTCCGGCTCGGACCAAAGCGGCGGGTGAGGGTTTTCTGCCAGGCTAACGAATGGACCAGTTTCATCTTTTTCCGCCGCAGGCCTCGACTAGCGCCCAGGAAGTCGATCACCTCTACTTCACCCTGATCCTGATCTCGCTCTTTTTTATTACCGTCGTTTTCCTGCCGATTCTTTACTTCTGCATCAAATACCGGCGCGGTTCAGCGGCGGACCGGTCGAATCCGTTGAACGGCTCCAACCTTATCGAGGTCGGCTGGACCACACTGCCGACATTGATGGGACTCGCCCTCTTCGGCTGGGGGGCGGTCGATTATTTTCGAATCGAACGCAAACCGGCAAACGCGCTCCAGGTCCAGGTCGTGGGCAAGCAATGGATGTGGAAAGTTCAACATGCCGAAGGCAAGCAGGAGATTAACGAGCTGCACATTCCGGTGGATCGCACGATCGCGCTGACCCTGACTTCACAAGACGTCATTCACAGCTTCTTCGTGCCGGCGTTCAGGGTGAAACAAGACGTAGTACCGGGAAAGTATACCAGCGAATGGTTCAAACCGACTCGACCCGGCGAGTATCACATTTTTTGTTCCCAATATTGCGGAACCCAACACGCCAAGATGATTGGGCGCGTCGTAGTAATGCAACCGGAAGCTTATGCACGTTGGTTGCAAACCGGCGAACAAACTGAATCGATCGTGCGCTCCGGCGAACGGTTGTTTTACGATCGTGGCTGCAGTGGTTGTCATTCGCCAAATTCGAAATTTCACGCCCCGTTGCTCCAGGGACTTTATCGAAAACCGGTCCCGCTCGCGGACGGCACGATGGTGACAGCGGACGATCAATATCTGCGCGATTCGATCCTCCAACCTGCGAAACAAATTTCTGCCGGGTACGACAACATCATGCCGAGTTTCTCCGGCCATCTCACCGAGGAAGAAATCATGCAGTTAATCGCTTACGTGAAATCAATCGGCCGGGAAGAATCGCCAGATCAAGGCAAACCATGAACGCGCGAGTCGCCACCGAGATCGATATCAGGACGGAAGGCGAATTCGCCCGCGAAAGTTATTTGAGCGAACACACCGTTCGGTCCTGGCTGCTGACGACCGATCACAAGCGGATCGGCATTTTGTATTTGTTCACCATTTTGATCTTCTTCGCGATCGCCAGCGTCGCCGCCGCAATGATGCGCATCGAATTGCTGCATCCGACGGGCGGACTAATGACATCCGAGACCTACAACAAACTTTTCACCATTCACGGGACACTCATGGTTTGGTTCTTCCTGATTCCATCAATCCCGGCTGTGCTTGGAAATTTTGTGTTGCCGATGATGATCGGCGCCCGGGATGTTGCGTTTCCAAAACTCAATCTGACCAGCTGGTATCTTTTTGTTTTTGGCGGTGCGTTCGCGACCTGGTCGCTGATTCGCGGCGGAGTGGATACCGGCTGGACCTTCTACACGCCCTACAGCACCACTTACGCGAATTCGCATGTGATCTCCATGGCCGCCGGCGTTTTCATCGCCGGTTTCTCAACCATCATCACCGGAATGAATTTCATCGTCACCACGCACAAAATGCGCGCGCCCGGTCTGACCTGGTTTCGATTGCCGCTCTTCGTCTGGTCTCTGTACGCCACCAGTCTGATCATGGTGCTGGCTACCCCGGTTCTGGCAATGACCCTTGGACTGATTTCCCTCGAACGGATTTGGGGCGTTGGAATTTTCGATCCGAACCTCGGCGGTGACCCCATCCTGTTCCAGCACATGTTCTGGTTTTACTCGCACCCCGCGGTTTACATCATGATTTTGCCGGGCATGGGCGTGGTCAGTGAATTGATCCCCTGTTTTTCACGAAAACCAATTTTCGGTTATCCATGGGTCGGCTGTGCCAGCATGGCAATCGCCATCCTCGGATTCCTGGTTTGGGGGCATCACATGTTCGTCTCGAGCCAATCCGTTTATGCCGGGATGATTTTCTCGGTGTTAAGTTTTCTGGTCGCGGTTCCGTCCGGCGTGAAAGTTTTCAACTGGACCGCCACCCTCCACAAAGGGTCGATTCATTTCACAACCCCGATGCTTTATGCGCTTGGTTTCATCGGTTTGTTTGTAATCGGCGGACTCACCGGACTTTTTCTGGCCGCTCTCTCAGTCGACGTTCATGTCCACGACACTTATTTCATCATCGCCCATTTCCATTACATCATGGTAGGCGGAATGGTCACCGGATTCATGGGCGGGCTCCATTACTGGTGGCCGAAGATTACCGGACGTTTGTATCCGGAGATTTGGGGAAAACTTGCCGCCCTGACCACCTTTCTTGGATTTAACCTCACTTTCTTTCCACTTTTCATTCTCGGTTATCTCGGGCAGCCGCGGCGATACCACGTTTATCCCCCTGAGTTTCAAATTTTTCATGTCTTGTCGACGGCCGGCGCATCGATCCTCGGCGTTGGTTATGTGATGCCTCTGATTTATTTTATTTGGTCGGCCAAACACGGCCGTGCCGCAGGACCAAACCCCTGGCGAGCGACGGGACTAGAATGGCAAACCAGTTCTCCGCCGCCGAAACATAATTTCAAAGAAACACCCGTCGTCACCGGCAAGCCCTACGACTACTCAGCCGAAAAAGATGTCGATCTTGATCTCGCCAATCTCTAAACGTCCGAGCGCCTTTCAAATCTTGAATGCATTTTGCATTCAAGATGTAGCCGCGCTTTGGCAACTTGAATGCAAAATGCATTCAAGATTAAGCCGCTCGAAGCTGATGAGCGAACGGGGCGCATGTTCGCTCGCACGCTTCTCGCCCTTCTGACTGCCTCATGGAAGCAACCGCCTCGCTTAATGAACGGACTGAACCGACCCAATCGCTGGTCGCTCGGCAGTTTGACGATCTTGAGCAACAACGCGGCGCGGCCGAGCTCGGAATGTGGATTTTTCTGGCAACGGAAGTTCTGTTTTTCGGCGGGCTCTTTCTCGCTTACACCGTTTTCCGTTCGCTTTACCCCCGCGATTTCGCAGCGGCCAGTCATCACACGATCGTTCTCATCGGGGGAATGAACACCGCGATTTTGCTCTTCAGCAGCACGCTGATGGCCTTGGCAGTGCGCGCCGCCGAACTCAGGAACCAGACAACATTAATCCGGTTGCTTTTGGCCACCGCCTTTTTCGGAATTGTGTTCATGGTCTTAAAGGGAATTGAGTATTACAAAGATTGGACCGATCACCTCGTGCCCGTCTTGAATTTCGACTGGCACTCGCCAAACCCGGGTCCGGCGCAGATTTTTTTCTGGCTTTACTTTGCCATGACCGGGCTGCACGCGATCCACATCACGGTCGGGATTTTCGTGATGCTGACTCTGGCGCTAATGGCCCGCACCGGAAAGTTTACAACTGGCAATTACACCCCGATCGAGATTGCAGGCTTGTACTGGCACTTCGTTGACATCGTCTGGATTTTTTTGTTTCCGCTGCTCTATCTCGCCGGACATCGCTGAATGGAAACCACGACCCACCCACCGAAGACTTACTGGAAAACTTGCGGGGCCCTAATGCTTCTGCTCGCATTGACCTGGACTATCGGATACGCGGATCTCGGCCTGTTCAATCTCATCCTGGCGTTAGTGATTGCTATCACCAAGGCGCTGCTGGTGGCGCTTTTTTTCATGCATATCAAAAGCAGCAGCCGACTGCTGCGACTGGCCGCAACCGTGGGCGTGATCTGGCTCTTGATTATGCTTTCTCTAACACTGAGCGATTATTTCACCCGTGGCTGGGTTCCTTTGAATCACTAAATGTCGTTTCTCAGCACGCTGCGATTGCGTTATGGAGGAATACAACCGCCAGCCGCATCTTGTAGAAACAGCTCGAACGCAGTCACATTTATTTCGGCCTGATTCTGGTACGGATCCGGGAAAGATCGCGAATCCTGCGCCCGGCCAAACGTCGGTTCTGTTATTCGGTTGAGCAATCGCGCTGGTTTGGATCGACAGGCCCGCTTTCACGCGCGAGCAACCGTTGTCTTCTCATAGAGCGGCTCGCGCGCAGTTTTGCCGGCTGGCTATGCGGTCACAGCCTGTGCCCGAACACCGCTACTCCAGGCAAGAATCGTCATGATGATGCCGAGGATCACATTGTTCCAGATAGCATTGCCTAGCACGAAGCCAAGGGCCAGGGGCGAGATGATCACCCATATCCCTAGCAAGGCGTTAAGCCAACTCCATCCCGGTTGCCGAGTCGTGCTCGTGCGAATTATCGCAACAATGCCGATCACGATACCAAGGATGACGTTGTTCCACAGCGACCGGGGGACGTTGGCGAAACCGAGGGCAAATGGTGAAATAATCATCCAAATGCCCAGCAGGATGTTGATCCAGCTGATTCCGTAACTGTTTTCCGATGTGCCGGTCCCTTCAATCATTTCTCGTTCGTTCATTCTTCATTTCCTTCCGTTTTTAATCACAAACAAGCGTACGCTCACTCCACTGCGGAACAACCCGATCAACCGGCTGATTCGTGCATCAGGGGATCACTGACGAACATTCGTCCCGGCTGATAACCAACTTTCACTGCGGGGGTTACGAGTGGTATTCTCCTCAGAACAGCTTGCGCCCGTTGTTTTGAGGTTGGGTGTCGGGGGAATCCATCGTTGCCATCCCGGGCCCTGCCACAATTCACGACTGACAATTCGCGCAAATGCGAAGAGACTCTTACGAACTCTATGTTCAAGTTGCTTTCGAAATGGCCCCTTGTTCGCCAGATTCGCGAGCGCAAAGATGGCACCGGACCTGAGGCGATGTCCGACAGGACTCGCGCAATGCACGCGCGAACGGACGACGCGAAGGTCGCGCGCTCAATTTGTCCGTATTGCGGCGTGGGATGCGGTCAGCTGATTTATCATCGCGACGGCAAACTTGTCTCGATCGAAGGCGATCCTGAATCGCCGATCAGCCAGGGTAATCTTTGCCCAAAAGGCGCGGCTTCATTCCAGCTCCTGACTCATTCGCGGCGTGAAACGAAGGTGAAGTATCGCGCACCCCGCGCGAAAGAATGGACGTCCCTGTCTCTCGATCAGGCGATGGACATGGTCGCTGACCGGGTCTGGGAATCGAGGAAACGAACATTCGTCCACGAGCAAGATGGCTCGATCATCAATCACACCACTGGGCTTTGTCATCTCGGCGGCGCCACCCTCGACAACGAGGAAAATTATTTAATCAAAAAGCTTTTTACCGGAGGCCTGGGCATGGTCTGTGTGTCCAACCAGGCCCGGATATGACATAGCAGCACTGTGCCCGGTCTGGGCACCTCGTTCGGCCGGGGCGGAGCTACAACCGCGCAACAGGATCTGGCCAACGCCGATTGCATTTTAATTCAAGGATCGTCAATGGCTGAAGCTCATCCGGTTGGATTTCGATGGGTGATGAAAGCCAAAGAGGGCGGCGCGACGATCATTCATGTCGATCCGCGTTTTTCACGGACCAGCGCGCTGGCGGATATTTGGGTGCCAATTCGCGCCGGAAGCGACATCGCTTTTCTTGGCGGGATGATCAGGCACGTCATCGAGAACAATCTGTTTTTTTTCGATTACGTTGTTAACTACACCAACGCTTCCTGCATTTTGCGCGACGATTACGGTGATCCGGAAGACAAGGGCGACGGCTATTTTTCCGGCTGGGACGCAGACGCGCGCAAGTATTCGACCGACAGCTGGCAATACAAAGGCGAAGGCCTCAGCTTTCCAGAGCGCGATTTCACCCTCCAGTATCCAAAGTGCGTTTTCCAAAAACTGAAACGCCATTTCGCGCGTTACACCGCGGAGATGGTGGAAAAAGTGTGCGGCATTCCGTCCGAACTTTTTCAAAAAGTTGCCAACGAACTCGTTAGGGCGTCAGGTCCGGACAAAACTGCGGCCATTTGTTACGCCGTGGGATGGACCCAGCACTCAAAGGGAGTCCAAATCATCCGGACGGCGTCAGTTTTACAGCTGTTGTTAGGCAACATCGGCCGGCCGGGCGGCGGGATTATGGCGTTGCGCGGCCACGCATCGATCCAGGGCTCGACCGATATTCCGACGCTTTACGATATTCTGCCCGGCTACCTTTCCATGCCACGTGGTGGGAAAGAGAAAACGTTGGGTGAATATTTGGACACTCACACCCCAAAAACCGGACTCTGGGCGAACACACCCGCTTATTTCGTCAGCCTGCTGAAATCGTATTACGGGGCCCGCGCGACGCCCGAAAACGATTTCGGCTACGATTGGCTCCCAAAAATCACTGCCGACCATTCTTTCTTCGATTATCTTTACGAAATCGCCGACGGAAAAATGGAAGGAATGTTTTTGATGGGGCAGAATTCCGCGGTCGGCGCGCCGAACGCGCGGTTTCAACGCAAGGCGATGGCCAAGCTAAAATGGTTCGTCGTTCGCGACATGGTGGAAATCGAGCCGGCCACGTTCTGGCGCGACTCGCCTGAGATTGAACGGGGCGAATTGAAAACGGAAGAGATCGAAACCGAAGTATTTTTCTTTCCTGCCGCTGGTCACGCCGAAAAAGAGGGCGCCTTTACTAACACCCAACGAATGCTGCAGTGGCGGGAGAAAGCAGTCGATCCGCCAGGCGATTCTCGATCCGAGGCCTGGTTCATTCACCAGCTGGCGTTGCGATTGATTGAGAAAGCGAAAGCATCAAATGATCCGGCAGATGAACCATTGCGCGCGCTCGACTGGTGGTATCCGCAAGACGAAAAGGGCGAACCAACAATGGAAGCCGTGCTCGCGGAGATCAATGGCTGGAAAACCCTGGAAATGTCGGGGCGACCTCAGCGTCGCGACGGTGATCGGGGCACTGAGGCCCCTCCCACATTTAAAGACGGCGTTCTTTTTGGACAAGACAGACAAGGCACGCCGCATCACGGGCCGCAGGTTGCCGATTACAACGAATTGAAAGCGGACGGATCGACCGCGAGCGGGTGCTGGATTTACTCCGGTGTTTTCAATCGAGATGGCGTAAACAAGGCGAACGCGCGGCAGCCGACCGATTATCTGGGACACGGCTGGGGCTTCGCCTGGCCGAGCGATCGCCGCATTATATATAACCGCGCCAGCGCAAAGCCGAACGGCGAACCGTGGAGCGAGCGCAAAAAGCTCGTGTGGTGGGATTCCAATCGTTGGACTGGCCTCGATGTTCCTGATTTCAAGACGGACAAACCGCCTGATTATCGGCCAAAAGGCGACGAAAAAGGCCTCGAGGGCCATCGCGGCGACGCGCCCTTTATTCTGCACGAGGACGGACTGGGTTGGATTTATGTACCGAAAGGATTGCAGGACGGTCCCCTGCCAACCCACTACGAACCCCTCGAGTCGCCGGTGAAAAATGCGTTTTATTCGCGCGACACCAACCCGGTGGTGAACTGGTTCACCCGCGCGGAAAATCGTTTCGCGCCGCCGGGCGATCCGCGTTTCCCGCATGTTTTAACGACTTATCGGTTGACCGAACATCATACCGGCGGAGGCATGTCGCGTTTTCTGAGTCATCTTGCCGAGCTGCAGCCGGAAATGTTCGTTGAAATCTCGCCGGAACTCGCGCGCGAACTCAACATCCGCAACAGCGATTACATTTGTTTGGTCACTTTGCGAGGCGCGATTGAAACGCGTGCCCTGGTCAGCCGGCGCATTCGCCCAATTCAGTTGAACGGAAAAACGGTGCACCAGATCGCCATGCCATTTCATTTTGGAACCGCCGGCCCCGTCCGCGGAAACGTTGCCAATGATCTCACCGCAATTTCCGGCGAGCCCAACGTGACGATCATGGAAACGAAGGCCATGGCCTGTAACGTCGTGCCGGGACGTTTACCGCCTGGCCCGGAATATCTGGAATGGATCGAGCGCCATG
>JAICWQ010000231.1 GCA_025934755.1 Chthoniobacterales bacterium
CGTTGTGGGTGAGATAAAACAGCGTCCCCATTGCGTCGAAAAAGATCGCGTTTGGCCGCGGCTCGATTTTGTTTGGTTTAGGCATGAATTCGGCAGGTCGATGGAAGATCGCTTTTCTCGTTCTCGCAAGCTTTGTTGCGGGCGCCGTGACAGGCGCATTTCTGATCATGGGCTCGGCTAGGGACGAGGTGCGTCGGCAGCGCGATCCGCTGCGCTGGTTCAGCAGCACGCCCGAACGTTGGCGGAGCGAGATGAAGTTAACGCCGGATCAGGACCAAAAGATCCGGCCGATCTTGCAGCAGATCGACAATGAGCTGACCAATCGACGCGCGGCTAATCTTCGTGAGACCGAAGGAATTCTCTCCCGCGGGGAAGATCGTATCGCGGGCATTCTCACTCCGGACCAAAAGCCGCGTCTTCATCAAACCTTCGAGCAACGGCGGCAGCGCCTGCGCGATTGGATGGGCGTGGACGATCAGGCAAATCGATCAGATGCGACAATGCCCTCACCTTCCGGCTCCGCGCCGAAGTAGGGGCGATTGCCCGTGCCAGTGCGGCCCGGACTCGCCCGCGGGCCGTTCAGGGCAACGGCCCCTGCCTACTGCAGTCACGGTAGACAACCTAATCTTCGTATCGGATTAATTTCCATGCTGCCGGTTGAGCACAACGATCCCATCAACGCGAAGATCCTGGCGATTTCCGAGGACAAGATCGAAGGGTTTGTCCGCGAGCCATTTCAGGAAATCGCGCATCGTTCAGGGATTGATGTCGATACGGTGATGGCGCGAATCGCGGCGATGCTGCGCGCGAAAACCATTCGACGGGTTCGGCAAACGCTTCTCGCGACCAATCTCGCCGATGGAGCCTTAGTGGCCTGGAAAGTTCCGGAGGAAAAAATCGACCGCGCGTTCGACTGGATGTCTCAGCGTGATCCCTTTTCCGGGCATGTCGTCGTTCGTTCCACCGATACGGTCGCCGCCGGTTCCGAATACAAACTTTGGACGACTCTGAAAGTGCCGCATGGGTTTTCTTTGGAGAAGCATTGCGTCCTGCTTACGAAAAAAGTTGGCGCGGAAAAATTTCGTATCATGCCCGCGAAGGGAATTTTCACTCTCGGCGTTGGCCATGTTCGCCGGAAAACAGTCGAGCCGGGCGAAAAAGCGGACCAGCCGGCCAAGATCATCCGGGTGGAAGCCGCGAATCTGACCGAGCACCAATGGGACGTTTTGCTGGCGTTGAAGCGTGAGTTCGCGCCGGAAGAAATTCGACCCAACCCCTGGGCCTCGCGCGCGGAAGAAGCCGGCGTTGCTCTCGAGGAATTCTTTCGGGTGGCCGAAGATTTAAGCGCGCGTAAAATCATCGGCCGCTTTTCCACCTTCCTCGAGCATGTGAAACCGTCGCAGACCGGCGTTCGGGTGACGCGGTTCAATGCCTTGTTTCATTGGGCGGTCCCTCAAGGTCGCGAACTTGAAACCGGCGGTGAAGTTGGGCGCCATCAGATCCTGACTCACTGCTATTGGCGCGAAGCCGGTCCGGAATTCAAGAACGTCAACATCATGGCGGTGGCTCACGGCACCGAGAAACCTCGATTGCTCGAACATAAGGCAGCGATCGATCGACATCTGGGATCGTGCGGAATTCCGGTTTCTTACACGAATGTCTTTTGGGGTGGTCGCAGCGAGATCAAACCGTCAGAAATTTCGCCGAAGGTCTACCGCGAGTGGCTCGCCGCCAACGAGTGAAAGCCCTCGTAGAAAAACTTCAGGCCGAGCTCGATCTCACCAGCGGTGATATCGATCTCGCCGTCGCCCAGTTGTTGTCCGATCAGGTCGATGACGAACTCAAAGCAGAATTCCTGACTGCGCTGCAAAAGAAGGGCGAGACCGCGGAAGAAATTGTGGCCTTCGTTCATCCGCTCATGAAGCGCGCGGTGGATCCGATGATTGATCCTGCGCAGTTGTCCGGGCCAATGATCGATATCTGCGGGACCGGCGGCGACGGTCTCAGCTTTTTCAACGTTTCGACTGCTGCCATGTTCGTCGCGGCGGCGGGCGGCGCGGTGGTTGCGAAACATGGCAATCGCCGGGTGACCTCGAGTTGTGGCAGCGCCGATGTTCTCGAGCAGCTTGGCATCCCGATCGATCTCACGCCCGAGCAGTTAAACGAAAGTTTGAAGCGCCATGGTGCCGGCTTCATTTTCGCGCGCATATATCATCCGGCGTTCCGCGCCCTGGCCGCGATGCGAGAACATCTGGCCCGACAAAAAATGCGGACCGTTTTCAATTTGCTCGGACCGTTGCTCAACCCGGCGCGGCCTTCCCGGCAATTGATCGGCGTCTACGATGCGAGGTTGACTGCAATATTTGGCGAAGTTCTTCGCCAAATGGGGCGCGAGCGCGCATGGGTGGTTCACGGGCTCGGCGATAATGGCGCCGGAATGGACGATATTTCGATCAGTGGCGCAACCACCATCGCCGATTTGAACGAGGGACAGGTTAATTCCGCTGTCCTGGATGTGAGCTGGCTCGGCGTGCCGCGAGCATCGGTAACTGAATTGAAGGGCGGGGACGCCCGGCAGAACGCGGAGACAATCGAAGCGATTTTGTCCGGAAAGATTCGCGACGGGAAACGCGATATGACGCTCGTGAACGCGGCGGGAGGATTCGTGGTTGCCGGTCTCGCGAAAGATTTGAAGGAAGGAATCGAACTGGCGCGCGAAGAAATCGACAGCGGCCGTGCCCTGGAAAAATTGCGCGAGTTACAAGGCTCTCGCCCATAAAATCAAGAGGCGCGATGGAATCGCCCTACAATTCCGCGGCGAAAAGCTCC
>JAICWQ010000198.1 GCA_025934755.1 Chthoniobacterales bacterium
AATTGTCGTCGCCGCCATCGCCAGGACGCCGCTTCAGTTTCGGGCGGTCTTCGTCATCGCCCTTCGACTTCTTTGACCCGTCCGTCTCATCCTCAATCGGTCCGGTCGAATTCGGATTACGGCGGAGAGTTGGCTTGTTGGGATCGGACGAAGGCTCCGACAGCTTGCGGCGGTTCTCGAGCATCGCAAGCCGCGCTTTTACATCGTTGAATTCCGAGGTCGTAACAACGTATTCGGGCTTCGCCTTCAAGATATCGGCAATTTCCTTCTGCGCTTTGGCGATACGGTCGTCCGTCGGGGGGTGCGTCGAAAAGACCTTCGAAACCGCGCCCGGCTTGCGTTTCTCTAGCGTTTGTATCTTCTCGAAGAAGTCCACAAAAGCTTCGGGATCGTAACCCGTCTTATACATGTACTGCAAGCCCAGAAAGTCGGCCTGCGACTCGAACGAGCGCGAGAACTTCAGGAAGCTCATTGGGATCAACAGACTGGCTCCTTCATAGGCGGCGTATCCGGCCCAGCCGCCGCTGAATATAATGAGCGGAATTGTCGCCAGATTGGCGATTTGGCCCCGCGTAGCTTGCCGCGTGCCGTGGCGCGCCGCAACGTGCGCGATTTCGTGCGCCATCACGCCGGCCAGTTCAGCCTCGGTATCAGCTTTCAGAATCAAGCCCGAGTTCACGAAGAAGAATCCGCCCGGCAGAGCGAAAGCGTTCACGGTATCGTCGTCGAGAACTTTGATCGTAAAAGGAACTTTTGCGTCAGAGTTGCGGACTAGGTTTTGGCCAATGCGGTTCACATACTCGGCGACTACCGGATCGTTGATAATTCGCGATTGGCGCTCGACTTCCTGCGCCATCTGCTTGCCAAGCGCGATCTCCTTCTCGAGCGAATAGAAATTGACATGGCCGGAGACATCGCGGTCGCCGATGTCCGCCGGATTGTCGTATTTGTCTTTGTTGCTCTCTTCGTTCTGGTCCTTCTTGTCCTTGTCGTTCTTGTCGTTGCCGGCGAGAGCCGCCGGAGCGATCGTAAAAACGATAAGCAGGTAAGCCATCGCCAAGCTGGCGGGCTTGCGTATCCGCGACTTTAAGAACAAACGCCGCATTGGTACCTCCAGGAGTTTCCGGCTGATTGCCGATACAGCCTTTGCTCCTCCGCTCTTTCAGTATAGGCTCTAAATCGCGAGCTTCTGAATCGGGGTCTCTCCTAAACCGCACAGACCCCTCGATCTATTAACGTATGCTCATGTCTATGGGTTTCTCTTCCGTCGCAAAAGAATGCGGCGCGGCTTCCCAGCCATTGCATGAGCGTTACAAAGACGAATTTCCAGTCACAAAACGGCTTACCTATTTGAATCACGCGGCGGTCGCCCCCCTTTGCCGGCCGGCGGCCGAAGCGATGAAGCGACTGGCCGACGATGCCCTACACCATGGTTCACTGCACTACGACCAGTGGATGGCGGCCTATCAGGGGCTTCGGACCGCCGCCGCTCGCCTCATCAACGCCTCGCCCGGCGAAATCGCTATTGTAAAGAACACTTCGGAAGGAATCGCCACCGTCGCGCTGGGGCTTGACTGGAAACCCGGCGACCGCGTCGTGGTGTTCCAGGAAGAGTTTCCGGCTAACTATTTCCCTTGGCTCCGGTTAGAGAACAGAGGCCTTCGGATCACCCGGCTCTCTCTTTATGATCCACTTGATCGGATTGCCGAGGCGATTCGCGGCGCCCGGCTGCTGGCGATCAGCTATGTCAATTATTTGAGCGGCTACCGAGTGGACCTCGACGCTCTTGGCCGGCTCTGCCGTGAACGCGATTGTTTCTTTTTTGTCGATGCCATTCAGGGCATGGGAGCGTTCCCGATTGATGTTGAGCGGTCCCATATCGACGCACTCTCGGCCGATGGGCATAAATGGATGCTGGGTCCCGAGGGAAACGGCGTACTGTATGTCCGCAAGGATCGACTCGATCAAATCGAGCCCGTCGAATTCGGTTGGACAAATGCCGCCGGTTACGCCGATTATTCGTCGCGCGACATGGCTCCACGGCCCGATGCAGGCCGCTATGAGTGCGGCACCCTGAACACTATCGGGTGCTTCGGGCAGAGAGCGGCGATCGAGTTTCTGCTTGAAACCGGAATTGACCGAATCACACCAGCGGTAGAGCACCTGGCGGAATGCATCGAGCGCGGCGTTCGCGCACGGGGCTACGAAGTTCTTGCGGAACGCACCCCGGAAACCGGCTCGGGTATCGTGAGCTTCCGGCATCCCCAGGTCGACGCCCGTGAAATCGTCGCCAAACTCGGCGAGGCCCGGATTACTGCCGCTCCACGCCAGGGTTGGATCCGGACATCACCGCATTTTTATATCGATCCGGCCGAGATCGATCGGATGCTTGATGTGCTGCCGCGGGTATTCAAATAGTGCGTGCTTAATCAAATAAATGGTGAGTGCTTAACATGTGGCGCACGATGAACCGTTCGCCAAAGAACTGCAAGGAGCAATTCATGGCAACTCTTGGCCTTATTGAATACGAAGACGCCGGTCTAGAAGCGCGCGCCGTTTTCGACGACATCCGTGCCACCCGGAAAACAGATTGGATTAACAATTTCTGGAAGGCTCTTGCTCATGATCCTGCGACGATGCGCCGGACATGGGAGAGCATCAAGGAAGTCATGGCGCCTGGGGCTCTCGATCCGCTCACAAAGGAGTTGATCTATGTTGCCGTCAGTGTGACCAATCAGTGTGGATACTGTATCGCATCCCACTCCGTTTCAGCCCACAAAAAGGGTATGACCAACGAAATGTTTGCCGAATTGATGGCCATTGTCGGTATGGCAAACGAAACAAACCGGCTGGCGAGCGGATACCAGGTAGAAATCGACCCGGAATTTCAGCAGCCTTTAGCTGACGATCCCGCAACTGCACGCGTGTGAGTCCTTGCGATTTACTCTTCTTTACCGATAACTAAGGTAACGCGGTGAAAGATTCAAATATGTAAGATGTGAGCTGTATCGCTTTATGGAAATCAAAAGGAAAGTATATGCTTTTTTGTACTTTCTTTTGTCTTGACAATTAAAAAGGCCGTCCTTTACAATCGCACTGTTTTATTGACTCGGCAGTTAGCTTCCGAATAAACACGAGTCAAAACTGGAGAGTGAATGAGTATAACCTCGCGATTAAAAGCACCGCTGCGGGCGGCTTCTCACTGCCCCGCAGTTTTGATTACTTTACTCGCGGCTTTGCTCCTGGCGCCGGCGTTATCTTTCGCGCAGGATGTGACGGCCGCGATTACTGGCCGCGTTACCGATCCAAGTGGCGGAGCGGTGCCCGGAGCGAAGGTCACGGCCATCGATACCCAGCGGGGGACCACCTGGCCAACCGTAACGAACGGTGACGGCGTTTATAGCCTGCCGCGCATTCCAGTCGGAACGTATAACGTCACAGTCGAAAACCAGGGATTCCAGACCAGTCAGCAGTCGAACGTGACACTACAGTTGAACCAGGTGGCCCGGATGGATTTCCAACTTCAGGTGGGCAACGTCTCGCAGTCCGTCGAAGTGACGTCGGCGGCTCCCATCCTGCAGACCGAAGCGACGCAACTGGGGCAGGTGATCGATTCCCGCACCAACACCGAATTGCCGCTGGCGACTCGAAATTACGTGCAATTGACACTACTGGCGCCAGGCAGCGTGCATCCCAATCCGAGCACGTTCAAGAACGGCCAGACCACGGCCAGCAGCGGGCGGCCATATGTGAACGGGAACCGCGAGCAGGCCAATAACTTCATTCTCGATGGGGTCGATAATAACCAGGTCTCAGACAATCTGGTCGGCTATGCGCCAAGTGTTGACGCTATCCAGGAGTTTAACGAAATTACCAACAACGCCCCGGCCGAGTTCGGCAATTTTATGGGCGGCATCATCAGCACCACCATCAAATCCGGCACGAACCAGTTCCACGGCAACGTGTTTGAATTCTTCCGGAACGATAAATTAAATGCGAACGAGTGGTCGAGCAATTACAAGGCTGCTAAAAAGGCCGCTCTTCGGTGGAACAATTTTGGCGGTACCTTCGGAGGTCCGATCAAGA
>JAICWQ010000229.1 GCA_025934755.1 Chthoniobacterales bacterium
GGTGAAAGAGTATTCCCCCAAAGATAAGACGATCCAAACGATGCGGGAACTGGGATTCACAGCCGGAGCGATTGCGCCGGGCAAGGGAATTGTTCGCGGCACGAGCGCCCTGGTCGAGTTGGCGGATGAGGATCCGAATGAGGTCGTCCTCAAACCGGACGTTTTCCAGCATATTGTCTTTGAGACCCATCAGCCGGATGAGCGGGCGTATCCGGGTTCGCTCATGGGAGTGATCGCTTCGATCCGGCAAAGCATTTTCGACGCGCAACATTATGCGGCCGACCAGGCGGATTACGTGCAGCATCCGAACCGCGTGAAGCGGCCGGAATATAATCCGTCCCTGGAGGCGCTCGCGCCGGTGATGGCGAAGAAGATGCGGGTGGCTTTCGAACCTGGCAGCGCGCTGATGATCGGGCGCGCCGGGGTGATCGCGCGCGAGTTGGGCCTGGAATATTGCATGGTGTCGAGCGGGCAGGAATGGCGGCGGCCGGACCTGGCGAAGGTCACAGCCGCGAGTTTTATCGTGCCACTGAATTTTCCGACCGCGCCGAAGCTGCCGACCGAAGCGGATTGGGAGCAGGTGAAGCTGGACCAATTGCGCGCGTGGGATTGGGCGCCGGAAAACCCGGCGGTGCTGCGAAGGCAGGGGCTGGAGATTGCGCTGACAACGCATGGGTTGGCGGACAAGAAACGTTTTCGCCAGAACCTGTCGCTGGCGATTCAACGCGGACTATCCGAAAATGACGCACTTGCCGCATTGACGACCGTGCCGGCAAAACTCTGCGGAGCGGAGCAGATGCTGGGCACGATCGAGCGAGGAAAAATCGCGAATCTCACGGTGGTCGAAGGTATGGGTTATTTCGATCCGGAAGCGAAAGTGCGGGAGGTCTGGGTGGACGGGCGGATTTATCAGGCGCCGTTTGAAGAACCAAAGCCAGCGAAAGCCGAGATAGCAAAGCCAACCCAACCGCCGGCAACGCCGGAAGAAGGGGATCCGAACAAGATAAAAGCTGAACCGGGCAAGACAAACATCACCACTATTGCCTCGGCAATCGAAACGAATAAACCTGCCGAGAAAGCAGAGACCGCCGCTGCAAAGCCGGAAAAGAAAGATGATAAGAAGCAGCAGGTTCGGGAGTTGCAAAGAGTACGAGTGGCGCGATCACCGCTCGACGGACGCGGACCGATTGTTGCGCCGCTATCAATGGTGATCCAAAACGCGACGGTTTGGACGATGACCGATCAAGGGGTTTTGACCAATGCCACAATCAGAATTCTAGCCGGACGCATCGAGAGAGTGGGGCAGTTTCAGCCGGAACCGGATCCGAATACCCTGGTCATCGACGGCAAAGGCTTGCATGTGACGCCGGGATTGATCGATTGCCATAGTCATACGGCGATTCTTGGGACGGTGAATGAAAATACACTGCCTTCCACGGCGATGGTGCGCATCCGGGATGTCGTGAATTCTGAGACGGAAAACCTTTACGACCAGTTAGCGGGAGGCGTCACCGCCGTGAACCTGTTGCATGGCTCAGCCAATCCGATCGGTGGTCAGAACTGCGTCATCAAACTGCGCGACGGCGCAGCGCCGGACGACCTGATTTTCGCCGCAGCGCCGCAAGGAATCAAATTCGCGCTCGGCGAGAACGTGAAGCAATCGAACTGGGGCGATCGGTACAGCACCCGGTTCCCGCAGACGCGCATGGGTGTGCGGACATTCATCGCGAACCGGTTTACAGCCGCGAAAGAATACCTCGCCGAGCAAGCGAAAGCCCAAAAGGAGGGGACACTTGCACCGGCGCGAAATCTCGAACTTGAGGCCATTGGCGAAATACTCCAGGGCAAGCGGTGGATTCATTGTCATTCGTATCGGCAGGACGAGATTCTCTCGCTGATTCGGTTGATGGATAGTTTTGGCGTGAAAATCGGCACCTTTCAGCACGTGCTGGAAGGTTATAAGGTGGCGGATGAAATCGCCCAGCACGGCGCCGGCGGCTCGACTTTCTCCGATTGGTGGGCTTATAAATTCGAGGTTTACGACGCCATCCCGCAGAACGCCAGCCTGATGCGCGAACGCGGCGTGGTGGTGTCGATCAACTCCGATTCGTCGGAAGTGGCACGGCATTTGTACTTGGAGGCATCCAAATCGGTGAAATTCGGTGGCACACCTGAGGTTGATGCCCTCGCGTTCGTGACGCTCAATCCGGCGAAGCAACTGCGCATTGACCAACGCGTCGGCTCGATCGAAGCGGGCAAGGATGCGGACCTCGCGATATGGTCGAAATCGCCGCTGGATTCTACGACCGTTTGCTTGCAGACGTGGATCGATGGCAAACAATATTTTGACCGCGCGCTGTCCATCCGGCGAGCGAACAACTTGCGGAAAGAACGGGAAGACTTGATTGTGAAGGCGAAGAAGCTGGCGAAGCTCTCTGGAGGCGGCGATCGCGGCGGAGGAGAATCCGAGAAAGCGTTTTTCCGGAGCAGTTTGGAGCATGAGTTTGACGGTGTGGAGAGGCATTGCCTGGATGAGGAGGTGGAACGATGAGCCTGGAAAACACCAAACTCCAAACACCAAGCTCCAGAGAAGCTTCAACTCCTAAAATCCAAACGGCGATTGGAGCCTTGGATCGTGGAACGTCGAGAATGAAATTGAGAGTGTTACCTTATTTAACTTATTTAACCGATTTAACTCAATTAACTCGTTCAACCCACTCCTTGATGTTCGCCATTATTGGGTGTTTTACGCTCGCGGCCCACGCTGACACACTTCTCCTCTCCAACGCCATCGTCCACACAGTCTCAGGAGACGCGATCACCAACGGCGAAGTGTTCA
>JAICWQ010000083.1 GCA_025934755.1 Chthoniobacterales bacterium
GGAATGTCCCCGGCCGATCAAAGCAGTACCAGCGATCGCGGTTCGGATACAGGTCCGACTCCGGAAAGCGATGCAAATTCCGGTGTTAACCGACGTGGCAAAAATAAAGCCGATAAACTGAACGGACCGCCGCCGCCGATACCAATTCAAACGAACGGCGCTCAAATCGAGGGCGCTCAGGGAGGAAAATACCTGCCGGACCAGGAGGTGATGAAGCATCGACGCCCCGAAGCTTCACCAGCACAAGCTCAACAAGGCGAAGCCAAGCAGCAGGGAAAGAAACAAGGCGCCGATCAACCCTCGCCGACTCCGCAATAATGCGATTGTAGGCACGGGCCTGCTTGCCTTGCTGTAGCCCGGCGAAACTGGGTGGCCCGTGTTCGCTTAATGGCGCACAGCGTCCTGGCTACAACAGTTCAGCGATTTGCACCGCGTTCAAGGCTGCGCCTTTGAGCAGCTGATCTCCCGAAACCCAAAAAGCCAAACCGTTTTCAAGCGCACAATCGCGCCGGACGCGCCCGACCTGACAGTTGTCCTTACCCGCCACTTCTATCGGCATCGGGTAACGATTCTTTTTTGGCTCGTCCACCAGTTCCAATCCGGGGGCTTTCGCCAAAACTTCGTGGGCTTGTTCGACTGAAACCGGATTGTCAAACTCAGCGCTGACCGCCACCGAATGAGCGCGATAAACGGGAACGCGCACACAGGTCACCGATGCCTGAAACTCTGGCAAATGCATGATCTTGCGGCCTTCGTCCTGCATTTTCATCTCTTCTTTGGTGTAACCGTTTTCGAGAAAAATATCGACGTGCGGCAATACATTGAATGCGATTGGATGGGGATAAACTTCGGGCCGCGATTGGCGATTTTCGCCGCTGGCTTTCACTTGCTCTGTTAGCTCGGCGATGGCGCGGGCGCCGCTTCCGGAGACTGCCTGATAGCTGGCGGCGAAGACCCGCCGAACTCCGAAAGCGCGATGTAATGGATAGAGGGCCATCAAGGCGACGGCCGTGGTGCAATTCGGATTAGCGATAAGACCGCGGTGCTGCTTTACATCATGTGGATTAATTTCGGGAATGACCAGCGGAACATCCGGGTTCATTCGGAAGGTGGACGAATTATCGATTACCACCGCGCCCGCATCGCGCGCGAGAGGTGCGAATTTTTGCGATCTTTCCCCGCCAGCGCTAAAGAAGGCGATGTCAATCTCGGCGAATGACTTTTCAGTCAATTCTTCGACCGGAACCGGTCGACCCCGGAACGAAACATCTTTCCCCGCTGATTTTCCGGAGGCCAGGGCGCGGATCGTCGCTACCGGAAAATTTCTACGCTCCAAAACTTTCAATAGTTCGGCGCCCACAGCTCCAGTCGCACCCGCGATTGCAATGTGATATTCTTTTTTCAAGGCCGCCCGAATTGTAAGGCCGGTCTCAACTCATGCAAAGTCCACGAACCAGGATCGATATCTCGATTCGCGATCAACAGCTGATCGTGACCCGGGACGGCGAAACTGTCCGGTCGTATCCGATATCGAGCTCGCGTTTTGGCATTGGAACGGAGGAAGGCAGTTTTAAGACGCCGACCGGCAATTTCCGCATCGCCCAAAAGATCGGTGGCGATATGCCGAGCGGAACTATCTTTCGCAGCCGGGTCGCGCTGGGGCCGGAAGATCCGCTCCCCTCAACCGATGACCTGGTCATGTCCCGCATCCTCTGGCTGGACGGGGTGGACGATCATAATATCAATACCCGGGACCGGTTTATTTATATCCACGGGACCAAGCATGAGGACAAGATCGGAACCCCTGCCAGCCACGGGTGTATTCGCATGCGAAATACCGACGTGGTCGAATTGTTTGAGCTAGTTGATGAAACCACTCCGGTGGCCATCCGCGAATAAATTGTAGCAAGCGCCTTTCAAAAAAGGCGTTGCGTCAGATATGTTCATCGCCTAGAACGTCGGAGCAACCAGCACGGAAAGGAGGCGAAACTAGATTGAAACTATTAAAAGCGATCATGATTATGGCCGTTTTGGCCGGTGCCTTAAGTTTGGGAGCCTGCGCTCAACACAAGGAAGCCGCTGCCACTACAACGACTGCAAGCACCCATTACGGCAAATAATTCCTTCGTTCGAGTTGTCGCATACGGCAGCTTGGACAAAAAGGGCCGGGTCGCTCAGGCGGCCTGGCCTTTTTTATTTTCGGCTGCAGGATTCCACAACCTAAATACAATCCTCAGTGTGAAGTCCATCGTCGTGTTCGCCATTACGGTTGGGATTCTTTGTGCGGCTCAGGCGGTTTATGCCGAAGACGAAAAGTCGATTCACGATTTGAAGGACGCACTCATCGCGTTATCTCCGCGCACGGTTGATCCAAACGAGGCCGCGTTGTTGTCCGAAACGGCCCATCGGACGTCCCGCCAGTGCGCGCGTGACTACGGCGTGACTGGGGATCCGGCCGTGCACAATTACTTGATCCACATCGGCGCGCGGACACGCGGAATTTGCGCCGATTATGTGAACGACATCGGCGCCAAACTCAGAGACCTTCGGTTCAAGACCCTGACCCTTCATTGGGGGACGGCCTGGGATAAGGAATCCAGCGAAAACAACGGGCTCATTGTGACCGCGCGCAATCAGCCGTTCGCCGATGGAATCGTTCTGGATGGCTGGCGCCGGGCGGGCCGATTGTTCTGGTGCGCGGTCAGAGAGGATCACGAGTACGAAATCGAGCTTTACCCAGCGCTCAATCAGCTCGGGAAACAAAGCCATTCTGGAATCACGGCCTGGAAAGAAGATTTACAACGCACCGCGTTGCTCCAGTCAACGCCACCGCCGGCAAAGCCGCAACAGCGCAAGCGCAAAACCTCCCGACAGGCACAGAATTGATCCATCCGTGGCCGCCTTTCATTTGCCGGAGTTGCCGCTAACATCGAAGCGATGGAATTAAATGGGCAGGCCTTATCGTTGTCTCAAATCGCCGCGGTAGCCTGCGATCACGACCGAGTTCAAATCGCGGCCTCCGCCAGGCAACGAATGTTCGCGTCGCGCAAAGTGATCGACGACATCATCGGACGTGATGAAGTCGTGTATGGCGTCAATACGGGATTCGGCAAACTCGCGGACGTCCGAATTGCGCATAACGAGATCGAAAAACTCCAGCTGAACCTCGTTCGCAGCCACGCCTGCGGGATCGGCAACCCTCTTTCGGAAGCGGAAGTCCGGGCCATGATGCTGCTTCGAGCAAACGTGCTCGCGCTCGGGTTGAGCGGAATTCGCCCCGAAGTTGTCGAGCTGCTTTGCGAAATGCTCAACCGCCGGGTGCATCCGATTGTTCCCGAAAAGGGATCGGTTGGAGCAAGCGGCGATCTTGCACCGTTGGCCCATCTGGCCCTGGGATTGATCGGTGAAGGCGAAGTCCTTTTTGAAGGCACACCCGTGCCCGGTTCCGAAGGTCTGAAACGGGCTGGCCTAAAACCGGCGCGACTGGCGGCGAAGGAAGGGCTTGCTCTCCTCAACGGCACGCAAGCGATGCACGCGGTCGGCGGGTTGTCGATTTTCCGCGCGAAACAGTTGGCCAATATCGCCGATGTCGCGGGCGCCATGACCCTCGAAGGTTTACGCGACACACCCGCGGCTTTCGATCCGCGTTTGCAGGATGCGCGTCCGCACGCCGGGCAAAAGGCCGCCGCCGCGCACTTGCGTTCCCTCTTGGAACAGAGCGAGATCCGGGAATCGCATCGCAAAAATGATCCGCGAGTCCAGGACGCCTACAGCATTCGCTGTATGCCGCAGGTTCACGGCGCGGTCCGTGACGTCCTAACCCATTGCGAACAGATTTTGAAAATCGAGTCCGCCTCGGCAACGGACAATCCGCTTGTCTTTGCCGAAACGGTTGATGTTGTTTCCGGCGGAAATTTTCACGGCGCGCCGCTTGCCATGGCTTTTGACTACGCGGCCATTGCCCTGACCGATTTGATGAACATCACCGAGCGGCGGATCGATCGGTTGATTAATCCGGACAAAAGCGAAGGGCTGCCGGCATTTCTTGCGCGCAACCCCGGCGTTGAGTCCGGGTTCATGGTCGCGCAAGTCGCTGCCGCGTCGCTTGTAAATGAAGCGCGCGTCCTCGCGCATCCCGCCAGTTCCGATAATCTCACCACTTCGGGCGGAAAAGAGGACCACGTTTCGATGGGAATGACCAGCGCCCTGAAGCTTCGCTCGATCGTCGATCTCGCGGAGAGTCTCCTGGCGATTGAATTGCTGGCTGCCGCCGAAGCGCTTGAACATCATCGGCCGTTGAAAGGTGGAAAAGGTGTTGAGCAAGCTTTTGGATTCGTCAGGCAGGTCGCTCCGCAGTTGAAGGAAGATCGATCGTTGTCCGGCGATATTGCCCGTCTCGCCGAACAAATCCGCGCAGGTAAGTTCGACGACTTATGAGCGGGAAACGAATAATTCACGCGCCGCGCGGCAATCAGCTGAGCTGCAAAGGATGGCATCAGGAAGCCGCCATGCGGATGCTGATGAACAATCTCGATCCGGATGTCGCCGAAAATCCCGACGAGTTGATTATTTACGGTGGCACCGGTCGCGCGGCGCGAAGTTGGGAAGCATTCGACGCGATCGTTCGCTCACTGCGCGAATTGGAGAACGATGAATCGCTCCTGGTTCAATCCGGGAAACCGGTCGGGAAATTTCGAACCCACGAGGAAGCGCCGCGGGTTTTGATCGCGAACTCGAATCTCGTTGGCCAATGGAATAATTACTCCGAATTCAATCGCCTCGAACGGCTCGGCCTCACGATGTACGGCCAGATGACCGCTGGTTCCTGGATTTACATCGGCAGCCAGGGAATCGTGCAAGGAACGTTCGAAACCTTCGCCGCGGCCGGCCGAAAACATTTCGGCGGCTCCCTCGAAGGAAAGTTTGTTCTAACCGGTGGGCTCGGCGGGATGGGTGGCGCACAGCCGCTCGCCGCGACAATGAACGGCGCAGTTTTTCTCGGTATCGAAGTCAATCCGACTCGGATCGAGAAACGGTTAAAGAGCGGTTATTGCGACAAAATCGCCCATTCGCTGGACGATGCGCTCAAGTTAATCGAAAAAGCGCGCAAAGATCGGCAAACTCTGTCGGTCGGGCTGGTGGGAAATTGCGCAGACATTTTGCCGGAAATGGTGAAGCGAGGCGTGGTTCCCGATGTTTTGACCGATCAGACGAGCGCGCACGACGCGCTGAACGGTTACGTTCCAAATGGAATGTCGCTGGAAAAGGCATTGGCCCTGCGCGAAAAAAATCCTGACGATTATATCAAGCATTCGATGCAAGCGATGGCAACGCATGTCGAGGCGATGCTGGCCTTGCAAAAGAAAGGCGCGATCACTTTCGATTATGGCAACAACATTCGTGCCCAGGCCCGGAAGGCGGGTGTGAAAAACGCTTTCGACATTCCGGGATTCGTTCCCGAATATATTCGTCCGTTGTTTTGCGAAGGTCGCGGTCCATTCCGTTGGGTCGCATTGAGTGGAGAACCGGAGGACATCGCCCGCACCGATAAACTCGCTCTCGAATTGTTTCCGGAGAACAACACCCTGTCGCGTTGGATGAAGCTCGCGAAGGAGCGAATTCATTACCAGGGTTTGCCGGCTCGAATTTGCTGGCTCGGTTATGGCGAACGCGCCGAATTCGGTATCGCAATAAACGAGCTGGTTAAACGCGGCGAGATCAACGCTCCGATTGTGATTGGCCGGGATCATCTTGACGCGGGTTCAGTCGCTTCACCGAATCGCGAAACCGAAGGAATGATCGACGGCAGCGACGCGATCGCCGATTGGCCGTTGCTCAACGCGCTGGTGAATACCGCCGGCGGCGCGTCCTGGATTTCAATTCATAACGGCGGCGGCGTTGGGATTGGCTACTCGCAACATGCCGGCATGGTCGTCGTCGCTGATGGCACCGAAAATTCGAAACGCCGGCTGGAACGCGTCCTCACCAGCGATCCCGGAATGGGCGTCCTTCGACACGCCGACGCCGGCTATTCGCGCGCGATCGATTTCGCGGCGAAAAACAACATCGACATTCCGATGCAGCCCAAGCCGCGCGATTAAAAGGTTGTAGCCGGCATCGGCGATGCCGGCCGCGCTGATGCCTAAGCATTTAACTCGGCTTGAAAATGTCTGGCTGGAATAGCCGGTGTATTTCGTTACGACCTGCACTTTCCATAGGCGACAAATTCTGGCTTCAGTCACTGCCGCCACGATCCTGGTGAAAGAATGGAATAGCGAGCGCTGGCGGCACGGATGGGCTGTCGGTCAGTATGTTATTATGCCGGACCACGTTCATTTCTTTTGTTCTCCTGAGCAGGATGCGCTGAGTCTCTCAAAGTTCCTGCAACGCTGGAAGGAATGGACAAGCAAGCATATCAAATGTGAATTGAGCGATCGGCAGCCTGTTTGGCAGGAGGAATTCTTCGATCATGTGATCCGATCCAAAGAGAGCTACAGTCAGAAATGGGAGTACGTTAGGCAAAATCCAGTACGCGCAGGCCTTGTTGGAAATGCCGATGATTGGCCGTGGCAGGGTGCAATCGAACTGCTTATTGACTAGCTCGTATTGGTATGAGGCCGTGACACAAACTTTAATAACCGGGATCACCGATCCCGGCTACAACAAGACTCAGACCGAATGCAGAAGTTAATCGAATGCGTGCCGAATTTTTCGGAAGGGCGCGACGAAAAAATAATTGAGCAAATCACCGACGCGATTAAATCGGCCGACGGTGTTTCATTGCTTGATGTCGATCCCGGCGCGACCACGAATCGCACCGTCGTGACTCTTGTCGGAAGCCCGAGCGCTGCGGTGGAAGGGGCATTTCGCGGAATCAAAAAAGCGGCGGAGCTGATCGACATGCGCAAACACAAGGGTGCGCATCCGCGGATGGGGGCGACCGATGTTTGTCCGTTTATTCCGGTGAGCAATGTGACCTGGGAGGAAGCAATCGAATGTGCGAATAAGTTGGGCAAGCGGGTCGGCGAAGAGCTTGCGATCCCGGTTTATCTCTACGAAAAGGCCGCCAGAGAGAAATCAAGAAGCAATCTCGCGGTCATTCGCGGTGGCGAGTACGAAGGTTTCGCCGAGAAAATAAAAAAGCCGGAATGGAAGCCGGATTTTGGGCCGGCGAAACTAAACGAAAAGGCCGGCGCGACTGTGATCGGTGCGCGAGAATTTCTGGTCGCTTATAACGTAAACTTAAACACGAAATCGGTGCGGCGTGCGAACTCGGTCGCGTTTGATGTGCGCGAGCAAGGGCGATTCAAAACGGAGGATGGCACGCCATCGGGAAAGAAGGTGCTCAATGCAAAAGGCGAACCCATTCGCGAACCGGGAATGCTGAAGCACGTGAAAGCGATCGGTTGGTTCGTGAAAGAGTACGGAATCGCGCAGGTCTCAATGAACCTGACGAACATCGAAGAAACGCCACTCCACCTCGCGTTCGATGCCTGTGTCGAATCCGCCATTAAACGCGGCCTTCGCGTTACCGGGTCCGAAATCGTTGGGATGCTGCCGAAGAAATGTTTGACTGATGCCGGCCGTTATTTTTTGCGGAAACAGAAATGGTCGGAAGGCGTGTCCGAGGAGGAACTGATCGATATCGCGATCCGCTCGATGGGCTTGAGCGAGTTGAAACCTTTCGATCCCAGGGAAAAAGTGATTGAATTAAAGATCGAAGGCGATTCCAAATCGCTGTTGAAAATGAATCTGCGTGAATTTTGCAACGAGACTTTGAGTGATTCGCCCGCGCCCGGTGGCGGATCAGTCGCCGCATTGATGGGGGCGCTGGGTGCGTCGCTTGGCGGAATGGTCGCGAATCTTTCGGCCGGCAAACGCGGCTGGGACGACAAGCTCGAGTACTTCAGCGATTGGGCGGTCAAAGCGCAGAAGCTTAAGGACGAACTTCTATTTTTGGTCGACGAAGATACCAACGCCTTTAACAAAGTAATGGACGCGTTCGGTCTGCCCAAGGGATCAGACGAAGAAAAGAAGGCGAGGGCGGCCGCGATCGAGTCGGCCACGAAATATGCGGCCGAGATTCCACTCAAAGTGATGGAGACTGCTTCAAGATCGTACGAACTCCTCGCCGAAATGGCGGACAAAGGGAATCCTGCGTCGGTTTCGGACGTTGGGGTCGGCGCGCTATCGACGCGCGCGTGTGTCGAGGGCGCTGCGTTGAATGTCCGAATCAACCTCGGCCAGTTGAAGGATGAAAAGGTGAAATCGGACGTATCAAAGAAGGTCGAGAAGCTCCGGGCGGATTCGGAAATGAATTTCAAAAAGGTCAATCAAATCGTGCAGACGAAGATCGGATGAAATCAGCGCTTCAGCGCGGGAACTTGATTAATTCACCAATGTAAGAGTCCCGTTAGGGACGAAAGAGATTCTGCCGTACTGCGGGGCTTTCTTTGCTTTGGTGCTATTACCCAGCGTTACAACGCTGAGTATTGTCATCCGATCAAAAAGATTGTGAGATCATCCGGCCCATGAGTTCGCTCGCTCTTCTTCACGCGTCCCAGTTGGTCACGCTTGCTGGACCGGCACGTCCACGTGTGGGCAAGGAGTTGTCCGAGCTCGCGATTATTCGTGACGCAGGAATCCTAATTCGCGACGGCAAGATCGAGCGGGTCGGTCCAAGTGATGAAATCGAAAGAATCTTGAATGCAAATTGCATTCAAGATTTGGAAGCCGCCCGTAACGTGAAGACTGTCGATCTCGGCGGGCGTGTCGCCTTGCCGGGGTTTGTTGATGCCCACACCCATTTGGTTTTCGCTGGAAATCGGCTGGACGACTTTGAGCGGCGCGCTCGCGGAGAGACTTACCAGCAAATCGCCGAGGCGGGCGGCGGAATTTGGTCGACGGTTGAGAAGACGCGAGCCGCAACGGAGGACGAATTGTTCAACCAGGCGAAAAAGCGCGTTGATTGGTTTTTGAAATGCGGGACGACAACGATCGAAGCAAAATCCGGTTACGGGCTCACCCTTGAAGACGAACTGAAAATCCTGCGGGTGATTCGCCGGTTGAATGACGAAACAAAGTTGGAGATCGTGCCTACGTTTCTTGGCGCTCATGCGGTGCCTCGCGAAACGTCGGCAGCGAAACATGTCGATTTGGTGATCAACGAAATGCTGCCGCTTGTCGCCAAACAAAAGCTGGCGGAGTTTTGCGACGTATTTTGCGAGCGCGGTTATTTCGATCTCGAGCAATCGCGAAAGGTCCTCACCGCGGCAAAGATGCTTCGGCTGAAATTGCGCGGCCATGTCGATCAGCTTTCGAATTCCGGCGGCGCGAAGTTGATGGCGGAACTTAAGGCCGCTACCGCCGACCATCTGGAAAAGACGGACGAGCAGGGGATAGCCGCCCTAAAATCGGCGAATGTGCAGCCCGTCCTCTTGCCCGGTTCAGTTTACGCGCTTGGGTCCACTTCGTACCCGCACGCGAGGGCGATGATCGATGCCGGTCTGGCGGTGGTGCTCGCAACCGATTTCAATCCCGGCTCTTCGCCGACGGCATCCATGCCGATGGCGCTTTCGCTCGCCTGCACCCAATTGAAAATGTCTCCCGCGGAAGCGATCACCGCGGCAACAATTAATGCGGCTCATTCGTTAAATCGGGGCGACAAAATCGGCTCATTGGAACCGGGCAAAACGGCGAACGTCGCGGTGTTCGATTGCGAAGATTATCGCGAACTGGCGTATTGGTTCGGAATTTCGCAAGTCCAGGGTGTCTATGTGCACGGCCAGCAAATATGAAGCGGGCGCTGGCATTGCTCGCCTTGTCGCTGACTCTTTCCTGTCACAATCGCAGCAATCACGCGGAAGAAGAACTTCTGAAGTTGGAAAGAGATTTTGCGAAAGCGGTTTTGAGCAACGATGCCGGCGCGATCGGCGGATTTCTGACCGACGAGTGGGCGATCGTTGACGCTGACGGAGGCGTCGTCGACAAGGCTCGCTTTCTCAGCGCGATCAAATCGGGCACTTTGATTCATGAGGAGATGGAATTGGATGACCTGACGGTCCGGGCGTACCCGGATAGTGCCGTCGTCACAACCATCACTTCGACAAAAGGGAAGTATGCCGGGAAAGAGTTTACGACCCAGGAACGAGCGACGGATTTTTTTGTGAAGCGAGATGGCCGCTGGCAATGCGCGTTTTCGCAGCTGACGACGTTCAAGAAGAAATAGACCGGAGCGGTTGCCCTGCAATTGGGCGCGGCGTAGCGTGGCTGCTCGCATGAAGGTTCAGGTAGAGAAAAAGCCGGAGTCGGTCTCGACGTTGAAGATCGAACTGCCTGCGGAAGAAGTATCGAAAGAATGGGACACTATCGCGAATAGTTTCGCGCGTTTCGCCAAGATTCCCGGTTATCGGCCGGGCAAAGCGCCGCGGGCGGTGATCGACAAACGTTTCCGCAAAGAGATTCAGGATGAGGTCACCAAGAAACTGGTTTCTAAAAGTTATCGGGAAGCGGTCGAACAGAAGAAGTTGCGGGTCGCGTCGTTAACGAACGTGGAAGACGTTGAGTTCGGTCAAGACAAGTCGATGAAGTTTCAAGCCACGGTCGTGACCGCGCCGGAATTCAAATTGCCGGACTACAAAAACATTTCGGTGCAATTGCCGGACACGAAAGTGACGGAGGCGGAGGTTGACGCGACGGTCGAGCGTTTGCGCGATCAAGCGGCGGATTTCGTCGACGCCCAGGACCGGCCCGCCCAGATGGAAGACTTCGTGGTGATCGACTTTGACGGAACGACGGAAGGTAAACCGATCAGCGAAGTTGCGCCGAACGTGAGTAAGAATCTGCACGGTGGGAAAAAATTCTGGCTCCGTCTCGCTCCGGACAATTTTTTGCCAAAATTTTGCGAACAAGTCGTTGGGCAGAAAAAAGAGGAGACCCGAACCGTGACTGTCGATTTTGCCGCGGATTTTATGGTCAAAGAGCTGGCCGGCAAACCGGGCAGTTACAGCGTTACCGTGCGCGAGATTAAGCAAAAAGTTTTGCCGGAAGTGAATGACGAATTCGCGGCAAAATTAATGCCGGGAAAAACGCTGGCTGATCTCCGGCACACGATTGAGCACGATCTGGAACACGAAAAGGAACATCAGGTCGACCATGCGAAGGAGGAGCAGATCATCAAATATCTGCATGAGAAAACCAAATTCGACGTGCCACCGCCCTTGTTGCGCAACGAAACAAAACGGGCGCTGACCGAGCTGGTTCAACGCAACCGGGCCCGCGGAATTCCGGACGAGATGTTGAAGGAAAAGGAAAAGGAACTGATCGAGACGGCGGCGAGCGTCGCTTATCATCGTTTGAAAACGAATTTCATTTTAGAGCGAATTGCCGAACAGGAAAAAGTCGAGGTCACCCGGGAAGATGTCGACCATCGGATTCGTCACGAGGCCGAGCATTACAACATTTCCAGCGACAAAATGCGTAAGGAACTGGAAGAACACGATGGACTTAACTCGCTCGCGGAACAGATACTGCTGGGTAAGACTCTTGATTTCCTAAAGGCGAATGTTAGCGTCCAGCCGGTTTCGGAAGAGCCAAAGAAATGAGCGAAGAAAATAAATCGCAATCCATTCTGATTCCGATGGTGGTGGAACAGACCGGCCGCGGCGAGCGCAGTTACGACATTTATTCGCGCTTGTTGAAGGACCGGATCGTTTTCATCGGCACCGCGATCGACGATCACGTCGCCAATTTGGTGATCGCGCAGTTGCTCTTTTTGCAAATGGAGGACTCGAAAAAGGACATCAGCATCTACATCAATTCCGGCGGCGGCGTTGTCACGGCCGGTCTGGCGATCTACGACACGATGCAATTTCTGACCTGTGATGTGACCACTTATTGCCTCGGAATGGCCGCGAGCATGGCGGCAGTGCTGCTTTGCGCGGGGACTAAAGGCAAACGATTCGCCCTGCCGAATTCGGACATCATGATCCACCAGGTTTCCGGCGGCGCCCAGGGTCAGGCCAGCGACGTGGAGCGCCAGGTCGATTACATGTTCAAGCTGAAGAAACGGATCATTAAGATCATTTCGCAGCATACCGGCAAACCGGAAGACCAGGTCCGGCTGGATTCGGACCGCGATTA
>JAICWQ010000065.1 GCA_025934755.1 Chthoniobacterales bacterium
CAGACTTCGGCGGCTATCCGGCGAATTACAAAGAAGTGATTGTTACATGGATGAAGAAGTACGGGCTCGATGCGTCGCGGCTCGATTGGCAGGCCGAACCCAAACCGGCGGAAATGCCGAACGCAAGTGGACAGCGGTTTTCCGGTTACCTGGTTATTTTCAGCTCTCCGGATCACACCGAAATGAAAACGCGCAGCGTTCTGATTCGGGACGGAGTTGTTGTGGTCAACAACGGGTTTTAAGTAGCGGACCCGGCTTCACTACGAAAAAAATCGCGTTCGGCTTTTCAAGGAAGGCGATTTTCGTCAACCAAATTGTAGCCGCAGCGCCCTGTCGCCGCACCCAAACATGACCCTCACGACAGAGCGAAGCGGCTCCAAAGTCGTGTTTATGTTTCGGTCTTGGCCTTGTGCCCCTTGCACTCGGCTTTGAATTTGGCGAACTGCTCTTTGGTCAAGACGCGTTGCGCCTCTTTCATGTAGGCAGATTCGCTGGCTTCAGAACAACCCGCTTTGTGGTGTTCCGCCATCGCCGCATCCATCTTCGTCTGTTGATCAGGCGTGAGGTTCAGGCTTGCCAGCGAGACCGAGCACGCTGCTTTGCCGCTGTTGCCGGCCTGCTTTGTGCAATCGCCATGTTCGCCCGCGAAAACGGTCCCGGTTGCAAACATTCCCGCTACTAGTAAGGCAATGATTTTGGTCATAGGTGAACGTCAGACACCCGGCCCGATGGGGTTGTTCAAATTTAGAGGACGTTGTGGCGGCGCTTGTTCTCAAGCACCGACCCTCAATAAACAGGCGCTTGAGACAAGCGCCTCTACAACCTCTTCTCCGCGGAAAATTCAGCCGGGTCCTGACGGAAATAATTCTGCAGCTCGGAATACAAACGCGGATGCTGCGAACGAAGCCTTACTGGTCGTTCGAAGAACGCCTCGGTCGACACCGCGAAAAATTCCGCTGCGTTCGTCGCACCGTAAGTGTCGAGAAGCGTCGGAATGCCGGTGGCTTCGGCTGCCCGCAGCGACGCGAATTCAGTTCGCATCACTTCACGCCAGGCCAGTTGCTGTTTTCGCGTCGCCAGGGCCGGCGTCCCATCGGCGGCGAAATTTTCGTAATCGAGCTGATGCGCGAATTCGTGGAGAACAACATTCTTCCCGTCGGATGGATCGGCCGCGCCGGACTTTACCGCGTCCCATGCCAGCACCATTGATCCCATCGTCCGCGCGGTCTCGCCCGCCCGATGACTTTTGCCTTCTTCCCAAATTTCCGCCGTGATCGGTCGCTGCTCGTCTGCGAGATAGGTTGAGGGATAAACCAGAATCGTCAGCAGCCGCGGGAAATAATCGGTCTTGCGATGCAACAAGAGCAGACACGCCTGGACCGCGACGGTGACTCTCACTTCGTCGGTGATTTCCTGTCCGGCGCAGCCTTCAAAATTTTTCTCGGCTAAAATAATCTGGACATGATCGAGAAGCTCCGCCTGATCTGACCCCGAAAGTCGGGTGAAGAAGGCCACGTTATTCTTGATGCTTTTCACCCACTCGTTCGGAAACGGCCGCGCCTTCAACCGTTTCCGATGCCGATCTTTCAGAAAGCCGAGCATTTGAACAACGTTGTTGTAGCGGTGCTTGTTCTCAAGCACCGAATTGAATAAACAGGCGCTTCAGAGAAGCGCCTCTACAACACTCGGGGAAATTTACGCTCGCCTTTGCACCGTATCAGGATCAAAATCCTCCTTTAGAGGCTTTTCTATGAACACCCATTCCATCTCTCGTCGTCAATTTGCCCATCTGCTCGGAGTCGGCGCCGCCGCCGCGATCGTTCGCCCGCGAATCACGATCGCAAAAGAACCTGCAACCGTGCCGGCCCCGGCCAAGCCCGGCGTTGTCCGATTAAGCGCGAACGAAAATCCTTACGGCCCGTCCTCCAAAGCCCATGACGCAATGAAGAACGCTCACGGCATCTGCAACCGTTACCCCGATGAAGCAAACGACGTGTTGATCGACAAGATTGCGAAAATTAACGACATCAATCGCGATCAAATCGTGCTCGGCGACGGTTCCAGCGAAATTCTAAAACTCTGCGCCGAAACTTTCACTGGCCCGACCGAAGGAAAACTCGTCGCCGCGGATCCGACCTTCGAATCGATCCTCGAATATTCGAAAGCGTGCGGCGCCGAAGTCGTGAAAGTGCCCTTGACCGGAAGTTACGCGCACGACCTCCCGAAAATGGGCGCATCCGCTCAAAAAGGTCTCATCTACGTTTGTAATCCGAACAATCCGACTGCGAGCATCACGCCGAAGAATGATCTCCGCGATTTCATCGCCAAGACTTCGCCGGCCACAATGATCCTGGTCGACGAAGCCTATTTTCATTACGCCGACAGTCCGGATTACGAGAGCGTGATTCCATTGGTAAAAGATCATCCGAACCTGATCGTGGCGCGGACGTTCTCGAAAGTTTACGGCATGGCGGGGCTGCGCTGCGGATATGGCGTTGCGCAACCGGACACGATCAAACGGATGCACGGCTTTCAGATGTTCGACAGCGTAAACATCATGGCCCTGACCGCGGCCAGCGCGAGTTTGGACGATGCCGATCAAGTTACTAACGGCCGCAAAATGAACGATGACGCCAGAAAGTTCACCCTGACCGAACTCGGCAAGATGGGCTACAAATCGATTCCGTCCCAGGCCAACTTCATCATGTTCGATTGCCGGAAACCGGTGGTCCCGATCATCCAGGCAATGAAAGAAAAAGACGTCGCCGTCGGCCGATTGTTTCCCGCGTATCCGAACCACATGCGGCTGACGATTGGCAAACAAGCCGAAATGGAAGCATTCGTATCGGCGTTTAAACAAGTAATGGCATAGCTGGAACGCGATCTCCGAGCGCGTCGCTACTCTTGTAGATGAAGCCGGATTTTTTAATCACCGGATGTGCGATGATCACGGCGTTCAGGTCGTTTTCGGTTTTATTTCGCCAGACAAAAGTTTGTTAGTTTTTCGGTGACGCCAAGTTGTTTCGCCCGCTTTTCTAAATAAGCGCGCTCGAGAGATTGCGATTGAACCGCGACAATGACCCCAGAACGATTCAATCGCCTTATCGCATCGATAGCGAACTCTTGCCCGGTCACAATTGTTAAGCCAGCGAACGCCGTCCCCGCAAGAGGCGCTCCACTTCATCGACGCTCGCCGTTGGATTTTGGTCTCGAATCCCCTCACGCGCGATCGCGCAGGAAAGCTCGTGTAAATCAGGCGCGATTTGCAACCGTTGTTCACCTGCCATAGCTCGATATTTCTCAATCTGCTTTTGAAGCGCAGCTTCCGGCGTCATGAATTGATTTTTAGCGCGTGCTGAAGGCCAGCGCACCATTCTTTGCGTCGATCTTGACGGTTTGGCCTTCCCGGACTTTGCCTTCGAGAATGTCGATCGAAAGCGGGTCGAGAATTTGTTTCTGGATCGTGCGCCGGAGCGGGCGGGCGCCGTAAACTGGATCGTAACCTTCGCGCGCGAGCAGCGCTTTCGCCGAATCGGAGAGTTCCAGAGTGATTTTTTGTTGCTCGAGTCGTTTGGCCAAACGTTTCAATTGAATTTCCACGATCTTCTTCAAATCGTCCTCTCTCAGCCGATCGAAAATGATGATCTCGTCGACCCGGTTGAGAAATTCCGGACGAAAATGTCCTCGTAACGCGTCCATGACCAGTCGCTCGCGCGCTTCCTGGGTTTGGTCTTCCTCCAAAATGTATTGTGAGCCGATGTTCGAGGTCATGATGATGACCGTGTTCTTGAAATCCACCGTTCTCCCCTGCCCGTCTGTGATCCGGCCGTCATCGAGCACTTGCAGCAGCACGTTGAAAACGTCCTGGTGGGCTTTCTCGATTTCGTCGAACAACACCACCGAATAGGGCCGTCGCCGCACCGCCTCCGAAAGTTGCCCGCCTTCCTCGTAACCGACGTAACCCGGCGGGGCGCCGATCAAACGCGCGACGGTGTGTTTCTCCATGTACTCGCTCATGTCGATCCGAATCATGGCGTTCTCGTCGTCGAACAAAAATTCGGCGAGCGCGCGAGAGAGCTCGGTTTTGCCGACCCCGGTCGGTCCAAGAAAAATAAACGAGCCGATCGGGCGATTCGGGTCCTGCAAACCGGCCCGGGCGCGCCGGACGGCATTGGAAACGGCTTTGATCGCGCGTTCCTGATCGACCACGCGCTCGTGCAAATGCTGTTCGAGTTTTACCAATTTCTCGCGCTCGCCTTCCTGTAATCGTGAAACCGGAATGCCCGTCCACTTTGAAACGACATCAGCGATATCTTCTTCGGTGACCTCCTCGCGCAGCAATCTTCTCTGGGGAGCGCTCGCGCCACCGCCGACCGTCTTCGGCGCCCTCGCCGAAGAATCTTTCCCGCCGTCCGGCGAGGCGCCGGACGGAACACGCGAGGCGCGTGCGCTCCCCTGCTCCACCGCTGCCAACTTTTTCTCTAATTCGGGAATCCTTCCATACTGAAGCTCGCTTGCTTTTGCTAATTCCCCGCGGCGCGTGGCCCTTTCGAGCTCGGTCCGCAACTGATCCAGTTCTTCTTTCCATTTCCGTTGCTCGTCGATAACTGCTTTCTCTTTTTGCCATTCCGCCTTGAGCGCGCCGGATTTTTCCTTCAGCTCAGCCAGTTCTTTTTCGAGCTTCTTCAGTCGCTCCCTACTCGCCGGATCTTTTTCTTTCTTCAACGCCTGGCGCTCCATCTCGCGCTGCATGATCTCGCGCTCGATCACGTCGATCTCCGTCGGCATCGAATCGAGCTCGATCTTCAAGCGCGACCCGGCCTCATCGACGAGATCGATCGCCTTGTCGGGAAGGAACCGGTCACTGATGTAACGATGCGACAGGACGGCGGCGGCAACGAGGGCAGCATCAGTGATCCGGACGCCGTGATGAACTTCGTAGCGCTCTTTCAATCCGCGCAAAATCGCGATGGTGTCCTCCACGCTCGGCTCGTTTACCATCACCGGTTGAAACCGGCGCTCGAGAGCCGCGTCTTTCTCAATGTATTTGCGGTATTCGTCGAGCGTGGTCGCGCCAATCGTCCGCAGCTCGCCGCGCGCGAGCATTGGCTTCAGCATGTTCGACGCATCGACCGATCCTTCGGCCGCGCCCGCGCCCACAATGGTGTGCAATTCGTCGATGAACAAAATGATCTCACCTTGTGAATCGGTGACTTCCTTCAAAAACGCTTTCAATCGATCTTCGAACTCGCCGCGGAACTTGGCGCCGGCGACCATGGCGCCAATGTCCATCGCGATCAGTCGTTTGTTCTTCAACGATTCGGGCACGTCGCCGGAAATAATTCGGCGGGCGAGACCTTCGACGATCGCAGTTTTGCCAACGCCAGGATCGCCGATCAGCACCGGATTATTTTTGGTGCGGCGGGACAACACCTGCATGATGCGACGGATCTCATTGTCGCGGCCGATGACGGGATCGATCTTCCCGCGGCGCGCGAGAGCGGTGAGATCCCGCCCGTATTTTTCGAGGGTCTGATACTTGCCTTCTGGATTTTGATCGGTCACCCGTTGCGAACCTCGCACTTGTTGGAGCGCCTGCATCAACTTGTCGTGGCTGACGCCGAGATCCTTCAACATCTTCGCGGCGGGCACGTTTGATCCACTCAACGCAAGCAAGTAATGCTCGGCGCTGGTGTATTCGTCTTTGAGCCTTGCCATTTCCCTTTCGGCAGCATCCAGGACGGTACGGAGCTCGTTCGACAAACGAAGATCGACTGCGCCAGTGACACGCGGCTTGCGATTCAGCTCCGTCAGTAACCTGTCACGCAGTTGATTCGGCTGAACGCCGATTTTCTCGAGAAGCGGTTGAGTGATGCCATCACTTTGATCAAGGAGCGACAGGAGGAAATGTTCGTTGGTAATCTCCTGATGGTTCGACTGCGACGCGAGGTCTTGGGCCGCCTGGAGGGCCTCCTGCATCTTTTGGGTGAACCGGTCGATTCGCATGTTTCAAAATAACGAACGCAACTCCTCCGGCAATTGTTCCTGTTGATTCATTGCAGCCGCGCTCCTTCCCGTTTATGAGTCTTGGCGATGAGCGCCGAAGCAAAACTGACGATTGGCAAAGCGTTGGGCGTTTTGCGCAACGGCCCGTTCCGCCGTTACATCATCGGTTCCGCGATCTCCGATACCGGCACCTGGATGCAAGTGATGGCCCAGGGTTACGTAATGAGCACGTTGACGAACTCGGCGGTCATGCTCGGGTTGGCGAATTTGTTCGCCGGTTTGCCGATGCTCCTGCTCACGCCGATCGGGGGTTCCGCCGCGGATCGTTTCGATAAGCGCAAAATCCTCCTGATCACGCAGTTTGTTCAAATCGGCCTCGCCATCGGCATCGGCTCGCTCTTGATGACGGGCCGGATACAGATCTGGCATGTTTTTGTGTTCGCGAGCATTCTCGGAATGTCGAATTCGTTCGAAATGCCAACATTGTCTGCGCTCGTACCCGAACTGGTCGGACGCGAACAGATTCAAAACGGCATTTCGCTCGACCGGTCCGTGTTTCACGGATCGCGCGTGGTCGGTCCCTACATTGGCGGTAAACTCATTGCCAGCCTGGGAACGGCGTCGGCGTTTTTCGCGAACGCAATCTCATTCGTCGCACTCATCATTGCGCTAATCAGCCTTCCGCGCCGAACCAAGGACAGTAAGGAAGAGGAACAAAAACGGGCGACTGGAATCAAAGATGGTTTTCGCTATGTCGCCGGCGATAAGCCGAGCCTGGCCATGCTGGGTGTCATTGCGACGCAAGCCTTGTTCATTTTTCCGATCATCACAGTGATGATGCCGCTTTACGTAAAAGATGTGCTCGGACTGGGGGCGGACCAGCTCGGCACGTTGATGGGAGCCTCTGCCGTCGGTTCGCTGGTTGGATCGCTTTTTCTAATCGGGTTGCCGCGAAGCAAGCGAATTCTGTTGATGATGGCGTGCGCGCTCGCCGCCACCTGCGCGGTCCTTGGTCTATCTCGCGGGCCGAGTTTTCACGTGGCCACCGGTCTCCTCATTGTTAACTCGCTCGGCATGGCAACCAATTTCGGCCTGGCCAGCACGATTGTGCAGGAGCGGGCGCCCGACTATTTGCGTGGCCGCGTCTCGGCTGTCTTCATGTTGAGCTTCGTCGGGCTAATGCCCCTCGCCGGACTCGGGGTCACGAGTTTGTCCGATGCGATCGGAATGCGCACGGCCGTTGCGATTGCCGCGATAGTTTACGGTATCCTCACCCTGTTCATTTTGGCCCGGGTTCGCAAGCAATGCGCCGAGCCGGGGATTTCCGAAACGCAGATCGGGACGCCCGCCGCTCCCTCAGCTGCTGCAACCGTTTGAGGACGTCGTCGCTCCGATGATCTCGTTTTCCACGTGCTGGAACTCAGGCCGTCATACCGACGGCGCTGAAATGTTGCAGGAGATCATCGATCTCGGCTTTGATCGCATCGAACTCGGCCATGGCGTTCGGATTTCGCTCATGCCGGGGATCCAGAAAATGTTCGAGGCCGGCAAAGTAAAATTCTCGAGCTTGCACAATTTCTGTCCGTTGCCGGTGGAGGTGCTGCACGCGTCGCCGGATTGCTATCAATTTTCGTCTCCATATGGCAACGAGCGGGAGCGGGCGGTCAAGCAAACCTTCCAAACCATTGATTTCGCTGAACGCCTGGCCGCGCCGTTCGTCGTGATGCATTTGGGCGAAGTTCCGATGCGGCCGATCACCGATGATCTGATCAAATTTGCGCGCAACGGCGAACTCCTCTCGCGCGAATATGTTCGCCAAAAGATTCGCGCGGTTGAAAAGCGCGAGGCGACTGCTCCACCCTATGTCGAGCGGGTGAAAGAATGTTTGAAGCGTGTCGTCGAGTACGCGGCCGGCAAGAAAGTGAAATTTGGAATCGAAGGCCGCCGCGGTTATGAGGAAATCCCGAGCGAGCGGGAACTGCCGGCGTTGCTCGAGGAGCTAAACTCGCCGCAGGTCGGTTACTGGCACGACTTCGGCCATATCCAAATCAAGGAAAACCTCGCGTTTCTCGATCACGCCGATTGGCTGCGGCAAATTGGTCCGCGCGCACTTGGCTGTCACGTCCAGGATTGCATTTGGCCGGCCCAGGACCATCAACCGCCCTTTGCCGGCAATGTCGACCTTGCCAAACTCGTGCCGCTCCTGCCAAAAGATTGCGCGTGGGTGTGGGAAATGAGCCCGCGTAAGACAGCGGAGGAGATTAAGAAATCAGTGGCGACGTGGAAAAAACATTTCGGACCGTGAAAAAAGTTCTCATCACTATCATTCAGTTAGCCGTCACCATTGCCCTGCTGACCTGGGTTTATCACGATCCAAAAAAACTGGCGGAAATGCGTCAGGCTCTGATGCACGCTCGGTTTCAATGGCTGGTCGCGGGGATGTTCGCCTATCTCGTCGTCGAAGCCGCGGCCGCATTTCGCTGGCACGTGCTGTTGAAGGTCCAGGGGATTCATTTAAATCTGCCGCGCCTTTCCGGGTTGTTTCTAATCGGCATGTTCTACAACCAATTTCTACCCGGCGGCACCGGCGGCGATATTATTAAGAGCTACTTGTTGCTCAAGGAAACACCGGACCACAAAGCGGGCGCGTTGCTTGCCGTGGTGTTCGATCGCTTCATTGGGCTCGTGGCGTTGGTTGCCGTCACCGTCACTCTGGTCAGCATGCGTTTTGATTTGCTGTCGCAAACCTACGAGACGCGGCGTTACCTCTGGATCCTGCTCATCCTCCTCGGCGTTTCGGTTGCGTGCTTGATCGCCAGTTTTGTAATCAGTGGCTTCAATCTTTTTCACTCGCTTCCCCACAAATTTCCGGGTCGCGACAAATTGATCGAAATCGCAACAGCCTATCATCTGTATGCCCGGCACTGGGTCGCGACGTCAGTCGCTTTTTGCGCGTCCCTTGTCGCGCATCTCTCCACCTTTACGACTTTTCTGTGCGCTGCCTACGCATTGCGGGCTGATGTTGTCATTACGAACTTCTTTGCTGTCCTTCCGATCGAGCGAACGATTTCCGCCCTTCCGATCAGTTTTGCCGGCGTGGGTCTTCGGGAAAAAGTGCTCCAAACCATGTTGCATCAAGTGTGCGGAGTGCCTGAGGGCGTCGCCGTGCTCATCGGTTCTCTCAGTTTTCTGATCATGGTGGTGTGCTGTTTGCCTGGCGGCATTGTGTATTTCTTCTACCGTCCCAGCGGGGTCAAAGGCCGTGTTCGGATGCGCGAGATGCAACGCGAGGTGGCCACCATGGAACATGAAATCGGCGAGTCGCAGTGAATGAAACCGTTATTCGTGATGCGTTAAAGCGTTGAAGCGTCCTAAACCAAAGCCAAAATCCAGGAATTCCCGATCCGCTTCAACGGTTCAACGCTTCAACCGTTCAACGCGGCCGTTCGTCAGCGCGACTTTTGCCATGACGGTCGATGGAAAGATTACCACTCGAAATTATACGCCGGTCGATTTCACCTCTCGCGAAGATAAACAACATCTCTTCCGGCAACGAGCGCTGGCCGATGCGGTCCTGATTGGTCACACCACATTGAAGCGCGACAATGTTCGGCTCGGTGTTTCGGAAGATTTGCGCCAGGAACGGATGGCGCGCGGCCAAACTCCTGCGCCATTGCGGGTAATCGTTTCGAATGAAGGCAAGATCGACAGCCAGCTGAAGATTTTTCAATGGGAAGTCTCGAAGATTGTGATTTTTTCCACCGAACGAATGCCGGCGGACGTGCGAGCAGCGTTGGCGGGCAAGGCAACTCTGCATCTCACCAAAAGTCGCAACGTCGATCTTGCCGACATGCTGCGGATCTTGCGGCGCGATTACAAAGTCCGGCGCGCCGCCTGCGAAGGTGGCCCCACTTTGTTCCGCTCGATGCTCGAGCATGGACTAATCGATGAACTGAGTCTTACCATCGCGCCATATCTATTCGGCGGAGCCGTTGCGCCAACCCTCACCGGCGCGAGCAAGGAATTTTTGCCGGCAAGCGTGCGGTGCGTGATGAAGGACATGCGCGTTATCGGTGACGAGTGCTTTCTAACTTACCGAATTAAAAGCGAAAAAGGATAGCACGGACGTCCTCGCCGCGGATTCCGGTGTCCCGCCGGAATCGTTCTATCAAATCGCCGCAAGACAGGCGAATGGGGTTCATGGGTCAGTTTGACTAATTTTGAGCGCCGTAGGCGCGTCCTGTTTATAGCCTGAGCGGTAATTTTCCGGTCGAAGCTCCTTTTAGGAGCGCCCTGACTGAGAAGATGTCGCTCCTGCCGGAGCTTTTCTTCTTGGTAAACGATCTTCTATAAACAGGCCGCGCCTACGGCGCTTCCATTGTAGCTGACCCACCACGGAATGGGAACCGAGACAACACCTGCTAGCCCGAAGTCATGTTGCGTCGCGGTCGCTGGACGAGTTCACCGTCGCAGTTCGGACAAATGCAGTCCATCTGTTTGGCGCAATCACTACAAAAGGTACATTCGAAACTACAAATGTGAGCTTCGCCGTTGACGGCAAGGGCCGCCCCGCATCTTTCGCATTCTTTTTTCATTTCCAGCGCCATCGATTTCAGACCACTGTAGGCGAATTCCGCGCAACTGAAATGCACAAAACGAATTCAATCATCATGCATGCGCCGAAGATGCTGATCTTCGAAACGGCCGCGAACCTGGAGTTGTGGCCAAAAATTTTGCCGCACTATCGCTACATCGACTATCTCGAGCGCGGTCCAACGCGAAATATCGTGGTGATGGCGGCGACCCGCTCGGGAATTCCAATCAAATGGACTTCTGAGGAAATCATCGACCGTGACCGAGTCGAGGTTCATTTCAATCATCTGAAAGCGTTTACCAAAGGCATGCATGTGGTTTGGACATTCACCGAAACGCCGGGTGGCGTCCGGGTTGAGATCCTGCACGAACTTAAGTTTCGGATACCGCGGCTCGGGCCGATCATGGAACCAATCATCGGCGATTTTTTCATTGGCAACGTTGCCAACAAGACGTTGCGCTGTATGAAGCAATATGTTGAAGCGCAGCAGATAACCACGAATCAACGCTAATCGACGCCAATGACAATCGACCAACAGATTCGTGTCCCTTCGTGTCCATTTGTGGTTAGAAAACAAAAATGAAACGCCGCGTTGTCATTACCGGCCTTGGCCCGATTACCTGCATCGGCAAAGGTGTCGAAGGTTTTTGGGCTGGGATCCTGGCCGAGAAAACGGGCATCGGTCCAATCCAGAGCTTCGACGTGTCGTCGTTCGGTGTGCGGGTTGGCGGCGAAATGTCCGGTTGGAATCCCGAGGAATTTTTCACGCCTCAACGCCTGAAACGTCTCGACCGCTACGCCCAATTCGCAGTCGCATCGGCCAAGCTCGCTCTCGACGACGCCGGATTGGAATACTCCAAAGAGCACCCGCAGAACCGCGTTGGGGTGAGTTTTGGGACCGCACTCGGCGGTGTTTGCAAAGCCGAAGAACAATACATTCGCTTTTTGAAGAAGGGGCCGCGCGGAGTTCAGCCAACATTGGCGGTGCAAGTGTTTGGCGGATCGGCTCATTCAAACATCGCGATCGATTACGGACTTCGCGGAGTCGGCACCACCAACTCGAACAGTTGCGCCAGCGGCACCGTTTCGGTGGGTGAAGGCGCTCGGTACATTCGCGATAATTTTGCGGATGTTGTAATTGCCGGCGGAGCAGAAGCGCCGCTGACAACGATCACGGTTGGGGCGTTCGACATTATCAAGACGATGAGCCGCAACCCCGATCCGCAACTTGCCTCCCGCCCATTTGACAAGTTACGCGACGGATTTGTGATGGGCGAAGGCGCCGCCTCGTTGATTCTCGAAGAATACGAACATGCGAAAGCGCGCGGCGCGAAAATTTATGCCGAGGTTCTTGGTTACAGTTTAAACAATGATGGTTTTCACATGACAACACCATTGCCGACCGGTGAATCGTGTATTCGGGCAATGCGCGACGCGCTGGCAGACGCGGAAGTGGCGTCGGAACAGATCGATTACGTCAATGCACACGCGAGTTCGACGCAGTTGAACGATGCCGCCGAGACAATGTCGATCAAGGAAGTTCTAGGCGAACGCGCTTACAAAATTCCAGTGAGCGGAACCAAGGGTTACTACGCGCATCCGCTTGGCGCGACCGGCGCGATCGAGGCTGCGCTTTGCGCCTTGGCGATGGATCGGCAATGGGTGCCGCCGACAATTAATTATGAAAATCCCGATCCGGCGTGCGATCTTGATGTTGTTCCGAATCACGGCCGCGCCGCCGAATTGAACTTCATAATGAGTAATTCGTTTGGATTTGGTGGAATCAACGCGAGCATCGTGCTCGGACGAGCCAGGTAGCGGCCGTTCACCGAACGGCCATGGCGGTTGAGGTCAACCGCCGCTACCTCAGCAAATCCGGCCGATTTTGTTTGGTTCGCTTGAGCGCCTGTTCTTTTCGCCACTTGGCAATCTCAGCGTGATTTCCCGAGAGAAGCACGTCCGGGATTTTCCAATCGCGGAATTCGGCCGGCCGGGTGTATTGCGGTGTTTCCAATAATCCAGCGCTGAACGAATCGTCGGCCGCAGATTGTTCGTCGCCGAGAACGCCCGGGATTAAGCGAACAACCGTATCGACCAGAACAACCGCCGCAATTGCGCCATTGGTCAAAACGTAATCGCCGATTGAAATTTCGAGATCGATCAAATGTTCGATCACGCGATGATCGACTCCTTCGTAATGGCCGCAGATAACGATCAAATGCGATTTGGTCGACAGTTCCGCCGCCAACTTTTGATCGAACCGTTTTCCGGCTGGTGACATCAGGACCACATTGGCCTTCTGCAATTCGGCGTTGGACGTTGAGCGTTGAGCGTTCGGTGTTTTCTGTTTTAGTTCTTCCACCGCGGCGAAGATCGGTTCCGGTTTCATCACCATTCCCTGCCCGCCGCCAAAGGGCGCGTCGTCGACGATACGATGTTTGTCGGTTGCCCAATCGCGCAGGTTATGAATCTGAAGATCGACAATCTTATTTTCCTGGGCCCGTTTCATCATGCTCTCACCCAGCGGCGCGCGGCAGATTTCGGGAAACAATGTCAGGATATCGATCTTCATGGTAGCGGCGGTTCACCGAACCGCCATTTGGTGAATAACAAGGGTGGCGATTGAGGTCAATCGCCGCTACCTAATCGAACAAAGCGACATGTCGCTTGCAATGCTTTGAACATTACTCACTGCCGTCATGTTTTTATGACGCGGGCGACGTCTCAATCCGCGGGAACAACGGAACTGGTTTGCCGAGCTGATGCTTTGAGGGCAGTCCACCCCATTCGGCGCCGGAAAGGGAATAGTCGTGACTCCAATTAAGCTGATAAAGAATTTCGCGAGACGCTTTCGGAAGAACTGGCGAAATTAGTATTGCGACAACTCGCAGTGATTCAGCGAGCGCATACAGAGTGTGATCGAGCGCCTCCGCGCGCTCGGGATCTTTCGCCAGCTTCCACGGAGCCGCCATTTCGATATAAGTGTTACACACAGTGACGAACGCCCAGATTTTATCGAGACCAGCGCTGATTTCATGCGCGATCATCGAGTCGTTGTAATTCCGTACAAGGTCCGCCGCCTGCGCAGTCAGCGGCGAATCGCCTCCGACCCGTTTCACAATTCCATCCCGGTACCGCTGGGCCATATTGAGGGTGCGGTTGAGCAAGTTGCCAAGATTGTTCGCCAGATCGGCATTGTAGCGCTCAACCAAACGTTCCTTGGAGAAATCTGCGTCGCGACCAGTGGCGATGTCGCTCAACAAATAATAGCGCACGGCCTCGGCGCTGTATTTATCGGCGAGGACGAACGGATCGACAACATTGCCTAACGACTTGCTCA
>JAICWQ010000092.1 GCA_025934755.1 Chthoniobacterales bacterium
GAGCTTTGCCGCCGACGTTGTTTTGCCCGAACCGTTAAGCCCAACAATCAAAATTCGATGTGGTTCGCCAAGATTCAGTGCGGAAACCGCGGGATCGCCTCCGAGCAAGACCGACAATTCATCGTAGAAAATTTTAACGATTTGCTGACCGGGGGTAATGCTGCGCAGCACGGCCTCGCCGAGCGCTTTCTCTCTAACCCGCGCGATGAAATTTTTGGCGACTTGAAAATCGACGTCGGCCTCGAGTAATGCGAGACGAATCTGCCGAAGGGCGGCATCGATGTTCGCCTCGCTGATCTTGCCGTGGCCGCGGAGATCTTTGAAGACCTCTTGCAGTTTGTCGCCAAGTTGCGAAAACATCAGGTGGATCGCGTTCTCCGGACGCGATCGTCTTGCCTTATTTCTTCTTCGGCGTCGCGCTGGGACCGGTTTGGACGCCCGCACCGGCTGCGGCTTCGTCGATGCCAAACGTCCAGTGGGTTTCAACTTTCTTGTCGCCGGACTTCGCGCTCAAAATCACGGTGCAGGTTTTGTCGCGGAGCTTCTGGGTCACCTGATAGGAAACGACGCCGGTCTTCGGATCGAAGCTTGCCGGGACCAAACCGAGACCGCTGATGCGCAATTGCACACTGGCGGGATCAATTTGGCCAACCCGGCTGAGATTCGCCTTGATCAGCGGCAGCGCGCTTCGAACGGTCGATCCATCGGCAGGTTCAACCTGCAAATCTTGCGCGCCCACGGCGGCGACGGCCGGTCCTCCAGGTCCGCCGCTTGAACTGGCGATCGTTTTCACCGCGTCTTCGAACACTTTTGGTTTGTTCGCCTCAATGGCGTATCGGCCGAGCGCGTCCATCGGCGACGTCCAGGTGATAGGCTGACCGTAAACGGTGAACATCGCTTCGTAGCCGGCATTACGCGCTATTTCTTTGACGTGCTCGTTATAACTTCCGAATGGAACGGCGAAGCAATTCACTTTAATTCCGAGGCGCTGTTCGAGGAGATTCTTGGAACCGACCACTTCGTTCTGAACCCACTGCTCGTATTCCGCGCCGGTGAGCTTTTTCTTTGTCCGTTTGCGGTCGGGCCCAATCACCATCACGGTGTGGCCTTCACGCAAATCCTGGTGGGTCGCCGTGTGGTCTTCGATATCGACACCATTGTCGCGCATGTCGCCAAGCATTTCCCAGGTGATCGCCTGGCCGCCGCCAAGACTCCCGCCCGCGACGCCTTCGGTGTAGATGAACATTGTTAACGGGTAACCGAACTTCTTTAGAATCGGCCAGGCTACCTCGTACTGCGATTTCCAGCCGTCGTCGAAAGTAATGACTGCGCACCGGGGTGGAATGTTTTTCTCGCCGCGTCTCCAGGCGAGCAGGTCCTGCAATCCGATAACGGTGATTCCGCGGTCTTTCAGCGTTTTCATCTGCTCCTCGAACACTGCCGGGGTGATCTCGGTCCCGGGAAATCGCACCTTGTCGACCAACCGGTGATAGCAAAAAATAATGGTCTGAGCCGTTTGATCGACCACCGGTTTGGAAATGGTGGGAGCCGGGGTCGCGGTGGTGGCAGCTTTAGGAGCAGGTGTCGGTTTCGCAGCCAATGCAATACCGCAAGTGACCAAAACAACCGTTAAGGAAAGAAATCGGGTGCGCATAATTGGAGGTAACGCCTTTAATTCCGGTCAGGCAAAAAACAAGCGGTTTTTGCTGAAGAACGACACCTTGAGGCGCGGACCGTGCTGATTTTAACCGAAAACATGCCCATCCAGAAACCTTTGGCGCAGCGAGGTGTTTTGAGGTAACGACTGCAATGTCTCGAACATTTCGACGGCTTTTGATTTTGTCCTGCTCAGCAATGCTGGGCGCGTGCGCGACCGGGCCGAGGTTCGAAGAGGTCGCGACCAAGGATACGAGCAGAACGTTCGATACCGTCGTAGTCGACGCCGGTCACGGAGGCAAAGACAACGGCGCCTATCGCAAATTCGGCGGAGCCGAAAAAATCGCCACCCTCGACGTGGCGAGTCGTGTATCGCGGAAACTTCGTGGAGCCCACTTGCACACCGTGATGACGCGCAATTCCGATGTCTTCATTCCGCTCGAAGAACGTGTCTCGATCGAAAACGCCCAAAAGAATGCTATTTTCGTCAGTATTCATTTTAACGATTCCCGCCGGCGCGGGATTCGCGGTTTCGAAACTTATTACCATTCGGCGAGCTCGATCGGCCTCGCGAACCGCATTCAGGCGAAACTGATGACACTCCCCCGTTCGGCCAACCGTGGCGTGCATCATGCGAATTTCCGGGTGTTGCGGCTGGCCAGGTATCCCGCGGTGCTGGTGGAATGCGGTTTTCTCAGTAATCCACGCGAAGGCGGCGAAGCCCGCGATTCCGATTACCGCGACGAACTCGCTGACCGGATCGCGGATGCAATCATCGAACAGCGGCACGGCGAGGGCGGCCGCACGGCGAAAAACGAGCAATCGTCAGAAAACGTCACCTCTCCGTTTTTGAATCGCGATTAAAACTCTTTCCCGTGTTCCTCGCGTCCGATCGCTGTGAGGAAAATGATGGCGGCGAACACGATGGCGGACACGAGCGCCATAATCAGCGCGTAGTTCGGTTCGCCGTCGGGCCGGCGAAAATGTTCCGCGAGCCAAGCCTGTTGCTGGGCCGCGTAGGCCGCCGCTAAATTTCCCAATTGATAGGCAAGCCCTGGAAAGGTGCCGCGAAACGCTGACGGCGAAAGTTCGGTCAAATGGACCGGCACCACGCCCCAGGCGCCTTGCACCATGAATTGAATGAGGAATCCGCCCAGAATCAGCAGCGCGGTGTTCGGCGCGAAGATCCAAAGCGGGATTAACAGCATTCCGCAAATCGCGGCCAAAATGATCACCCGACGCCTTCCCCAGGTTTGGGACAAGGAACCGACCACGCTTCCGCCGCAAATCATTCCAAAAGCGTAAATGATCGCGATCTGCGACGTTTGCTCGGAATTAAACCCGCGCTGTTTTTGCAAATAGGTTGCGTAAAGGTCCTGAGTTCCGTGGGACATGTAGTTGAACGCTGTCATCAACAGCGCCGCATAAATGAACAGCGCGCCGTGTTCTTTAAAGAAGATGGACATCTTGAACTTCGATCGTTGTCGCTCCCGCTCACGCAGCCAGACAGGTGATTCCGGGACGTGCGCGCGAATGTAAATCACCAGCAGAGCCGGCAGAACACCGGCCACAAACAAACCTCGCCACCCAAAATGCGGAAACACAATCCAGTAAACGAGCGCCGCCAGCAGATAACCCACGGCGTAACCTTGCTGGAGAATTCCTGAAAACAGTCCTCGCAGCTCGGTTGGAATCGATTCCATCGCCAAGGACGCGCCCAGCCCCCATTCGCCGCCCATCCCAATCCCAAACAACGCGCGCAGAATAAGGAAAACAGTAAAGTTCGGAGCAAACGCTGTCGCCAATTCCATGACCGAATAGAAAATGATGTCGACCATCAGTGGAATTCGCCGGCCGAACCGGTCCCCGAGCCACCCGAAAATGAGGGCGCCCACCGGTCGCATCATCAGGGTAATCGTGATCGCAAAAGCGACTTTAGAAACGCTCTGGCCGAAATCGTGACCGAGCGGGCCGAGGACAAACGTGACCAGGAAAAAGTCGAGCGCATCGAGCGCCCACCCGAGGAAACAGGCGATAAAGGTGTTGCGCTGGTCGCGATTAAGAACTTTGAAAAGCCCACTTGCCGCCACGTGGTCTCTATTGACGGGCCAGGCAGACTTTCTTTCAAGGCTGCAACGTCAGACGTTTTCACGGCATTAAAGGTAATTTTTGAGTAACTGCCTGAAACGCGAAATGTTCCGTGAGCAAACCTGCCGATTTAATTTCAGCCGTTGGAAGCCCTCCAACTCTGGCTCCAACCCGTCGCCGACCGCCGGATATTCTCCCACTAGTTTCGTCCCTCTTTATATAGATGCGGATCGCCCTCCCCTTCTCGTGCTATGTTTTAGAATGCGTTACCTGGTGAAAGCCAAGTTAAAGCGCGGGCAATCGCGAGCGCTGACCGCGTCGATTGACAACGGAAGTCTTGGGCAGGGATCAATCGCCGGCGACGAATACATTTCTAATATGAATGAAGCCCGCCTCGGACCGAATGGCGTCGCGATTTGGGTGGAAACCTGCTTTTGCAGTCCCCCGCTGGCGGAAGAGCGCCCGTACTGGGAACAATATTTCGATCTCCTCAGTGTCAAAGACGCCCATTGGCGAAGAAACTGTCGCCATGAAAACGGCGCGCAGCCGTGGGCCTGCTGCGATTGCGATTGCACGAAGAAGTTGGAAGACAGGTTGGCCAATCAGGGCAGATCGTTTTTGGAATCGCTCCGGGCGACAGTCGCGAGGAAGCGGCCTTTTACGAAACCGGTCGAGGGCGATTGAGGGTAATCGCCCCTGCCTGATTTCGTTAATCCGAGCGTTCCCAGTCGGTTAAGGCGCGGCAGGGGGAAGAACAGTCTATCCCACGACATATCTACGCATCATGATGCGTAGATTTGTTCCTTGATCCCTGGCATAAACCCCGCTTAGTTCCCGGAAGCCATGCCGACGGACGTTCATCCCCTCGAAGCCCTCCTGCGCCAGCGCATCGTCCTGCTTGATGGCGCAATGGGCACGATGATTCAGCAGCGCAAATTGTCCGAAGTAGATTACCGCGGAAAGCGGTTCCGCGATTGGAAGGGCAGCGACCTGAAGGGCAGCCTCGAGCTTCTCAACCTTACTCAGCCGCAAGTCGTTGAAAAAATTCACGCCGAATATCTGGCCGCCGGCGCTGACATCATTGAAACAAATACTTTCAGCGCGACCACGATCGGGCTTCACGATTTTTTGTTTGAAGGCGAACCGAAAGACGGGCGGAAAGATCAGGCGTTCTTTCAACGCGTGGTGGATGATCGCAACCTTCGCGAACTGGTCCGCGAAATGAATCTGGCAGCCGCAACAATTGCGCGGCGAGCTGCGGATGACCTGACAAACAAAACCGGTGTCCGGCGATTTGTTGGCGGCGCTATCGGTCCCCTTCCCGTGGCCGGTTCAATGTCACCGGACGTGAGCGATGCCGGATTTCGCGCGGTCACGTTCGATCAACTGCGCCAGACCTATTTCGATCAGGTGAGCGCTTTGCTCGAAGGAAATGTCGATCTGCTTCTGGTCGAAACGGTTTTCGATACTCTCAACGGAAAAGCGGCGCTGGCGGCGATCGCTGACGCGTTTGAAAAAACTGGCCGAAAAGTCCCGCTGGTCATTTCCGGAACGGTGACCGATCGCGCCGGACGGACGTTGAGCGGCCAGACCGTCGAAGCATTTCTAACCTCGATCGTACACGCGCAGCCGTTGTTGGTCGGATTGAATTGCTCACTGGGCCCGGACGAAATGCAACCGTTCATCGAAGAGCTGGCCCGAGTCGCTCCGTTTTTTGTCAGCGCATACCCGAATGCCGGTCTTCCTGACCCCCTTTCTGAGACCGGGTTTCCCGAGACGCCGGAAACACTGGCGCCGAAATTAAAACCGTGGGCCGAAAACGGATGGCTGAATTTGGTCGGCGGCTGCTGCGGCACAACCCCGGACCACATTCGCGCCATCGGCGAAGCAGTGCGCGACTGCAAGCCGCGACAAATTCAAGTCGAGAATCGAGAATTGAGAATCGCCAATCGGTTGCAGCTTTCCGGGCTCGAGCCGCTCAACATCACACCAGACTTTGGGTTCGTTGTGATCGGCGAGCGAACCAATATCACTGGTTCTCCGAAGTTTTCGAAGCTGATCCTGAGCGACGATTTCGATGGGGCGCTTGCGATTGCGCGGCAGCAAGTCCAGGGCGGCGCCAACATTCTCGACGTCAACATGGACGAGGGCATGCTCGATTCGGAAGCGGCGATGACCCGGTTCTTGAATCTCATCGCGAGTGAACCAGAGATCGCGCGGATTCCAATAATGATCGACAGCTCGAAGTGGAGCGTGATTGAGGCCGGCTTGAGGTGCCTGCAGGGAAAATCGGTGGTGAATTCGATCTCGCTAAAGAACGGCGAGGAAGAATTTCTGCGACAGGCGCGCACGATCCGTCGCTACGGAGCTGCGGTCATTGTGATGGCTTTCGACGAACAAGGTCAGGCCGACAACTTACAACGAAAGACCGAGATCTGCGCCCGCGCTTACAAACTTCTGATCGGGCAGGCCGATTTTCCGGCAAACGATATTATTTTCGACCCTAACATTCTGACGGTGGCCACCGGTCTGGAGGAGCATCGCAACTACGCCGTCGATTTCATCGAGGCCACCCGTTGGATCAAACAGAATTTGCCAGGAGTGCGGGTCAGTGGCGGCGTCAGCAATATTTCGTTTTCGTTTCGAGGCAACAACACCGTGCGCGAAGCGATGCATTCGGCATTTCTGTTCCATGCCATTCGGGCTGGCCTCGACATGGCAATCGTGAATGCGGGACAGCTCGCAGTTTATGAAGAGATCGAGCCTGAGTTGCGCGAGCGAGCCGAAGATGTCCTGCTGAATCGTCGCGACGATGCGACCGAGCGCCTGGTCGATTTCGCCGAGAACGTCAAAGCAAAGGGTAAGACGAAGGTTAAGGATGAAACGTGGCGCGCGGAGACGGTCGAAGAGCGATTAAAGCACGCGCTGATTCACGGCATCACCGATTTCATCGACATTGATACTGAAGAAGCGCGGAAGAAGGCCACTCGGCCGCTCGATGTCATCGAGGGCCCGCTCATGGCCGGAATGAGCGTGGTCGGGGATCTTTTCGGCGCCGGTAAAATGTTTTTGCCGCAAGTGGTGAAGAGCGCGCGGGTGATGAAAAAAGCCGTAGCCTATTTGATGCCGTTTATGGAAGCGGAAAAAACGGCGGGAGCGAAGCCTCAGGGCCGAATCGTGATGGCGACGGTCAAAGGCGATGTCCACGACATTGGCAAGAACATCGTGGGCGTAGTTTTGCAATGTAACAACTATGACGTTGTCGACCTTGGGGTGATGGTTCCGGCCGCGAAAATCCTGGAGACAGCGCGAGCGAAAAACGCAGACGCCATCGGTTTAAGTGGATTGATCACACCGTCGCTCGACGAAATGGTTCACGTCGCCCAGGAAATGGAGCGTGAAAAATTCGAGCTGCCCCTGTTAATTGGCGGCGCCACAACCAGCCGGGCGCATACCGCGATCAAGATCGCGCCGCATTATCACGAGAGCACCGTGCACGTGCTCGACGCTTCGCGCGCGGTCGGGGTGGTGAATTCCCTGCTCAACCCAAAACAAAAAACATTGTTCGATTCCAAAACGCGCACCGAGTACGAGACGCTACGCAAAACCTACGCAGCGAAAACCCGAGAGAAGAAATTGCTTTCCCTCCAACAGGCGCGCGCAAACCGCACGCCGGTTGACTGGAGCACCTACCAGCCTCCGAAAGCGGAATTCGCCGGAACCCGTGACATCGCCGTTCCCATTGCGGAGCTTCGGGATTACATCGATTGGTCGCCGTTCTTTCATGTCTGGGAGCTTCGCGGGCGATACCCTGGGATATTCGACGATCCAACGGTCGGAACACAAGCTCGCGAGCTTTTTAACGACTCACAACAGCTGTTGGATGAAATCGCCGCAAAGAGTTTTCTGACCGCGCGCGGAGTATTTGGATTCTGGCCGGCCCAATCAACCGGAGACGACGTCGATCTTTTTGCCGATGAATCGAAAAGACAAAAACTGGTGACGTTCAATTTCCTGCGCCAGCAAATGCAAAAACCGGCCGGACAATTTAATCACTGCCTCGCCGATTACATCGCTCCCGAAACATCTCAACCCCTCAACCGCTCAACTCCTCGACATTCTGATTTCCTTGGCGGCTTCGCGGTAACGATCCACGGAGCGGACGAACTGGCCGAGAGATTCAAGACCGATCACGACGATTACAACGCAATCATGGCCAAAGCGCTGGCCGATCGACTCGCGGAAGCTTTCGCTGAATATTTACACAAGCAGGCCCGGATTACGTGGGGTTTTGGACGGGAAGAGAAATTGTCGAACGAAGATCTTGTTCGCGAAAAATATCGGGGCATTCGACCGGCGCCCGGTTATCCGGCCTGCCCCGACCACATTCACAAGCGGACATTGTTCGACTTGTTAGGCGCAGAACAAAGTGCGGGTATCAGATTGACCGAATCGTTTGCGATGCATCCGGCGGCGAGCGTGAGCGGCTTTTATTTTTCGCATCCGGACGCGAAGTATTTCGGCGTCGGCCAGATTGGGCGCGACCAGGTCGAGGATTACGCAAATCGACGTGGCGAAACCGCCGCGGCGGTGGAAAAACGGCTGGCGCCGAATCTCGGCTACGAACCGAAGACGTGAACCGGTGACCAGCGATTCTGGTCGGGGCGAGAGGATTTGAACCTCCGACCTCGTGGTCCCAAACCACGCGCTCTACCAAGCTAAGCTACGCCCCGAAACCCGCGCAATCATTAGCACGAAGCGTCACTTCTCGCATCCGGAAATCCGATTACATTAGGAACGCCTCGAGATGAGAACATTGGGCCGAATCACCGTTATCTGCTGGATTGCTCTTGCACTCGTTTGTAAAGCCCAGGTTGCGACTGATCCCGGCCTCCAGCCCGCGCCTGCCCCCGGGGCGACCGCGATACCGAGCATAGCCCCGGAACCGACGATTCCGGAGCGCGCGCAGATTGACGAGATTTTCAAGGAAACGTCGCTCGGTAAGGAAGCGGATGAGCGGAGGCTTCATCTTGAATGGCGAGAGTTAGAGAACCGCGTAGTCAATGATCCCGACGTGGTAGCGGCGAAACGAGCAGCCGACACGGCGCGAACCGATTTGGAAAAGCGGCAACTTCTTCGCGCGTACTACGATCTCTATTATGGCCGGATGCGCGCAATGGCTTCGAGCGAGGAAATGAAAACGTCGCTCGATCAATTAAAAGCGGCACACGTTAGCCGCACCAGCCAGCACCGGGTGCGGCCCCTGGAGGACGCATCTCTGCCAACGGTCTCCCCCACGCCAAAGAAAAAAGAAAAGAAAAACCAACGACTCAAAAAGTTTCAGGGCAAGGAGTAACCATTGTTGCCGCGTGGCGTGCGGAGGTTATTCTATTGACCTCAAAAAATGAGCGATGGCGCGTTCGTCTAGTGGTTAGGACACGGCCCTCTCAAGGCCGGTGCACGGGTTCGACTCCCGTACGCGCTGCCAGATTTTGTCCAGGTAAATGGCTAACAATGGCGTTTTTCATCCAAATTCATGACAGGCAGCGGGATCATGAACGTATGCCCGAGCTTAAGGTCCTCGGTGAGGCGGAGTCGGAGAGGGAGTGGGAGTCGGGCTCACAGCTGGAGTGGGAGTGGATGTGGGAGCGGGAGTCGGTGTCGGGCTCGGAGCCGGAGTGGGCGTCGGTGTCGGACTCACAACTGGAGTCGGCGTTGGCATGGGTGTTAATGTCGGCGTGGGGGTAGGCGTTGGACCGCATCCACGACCACACGGCGTCTGACTTGGCGTGGGTGTCGGAGTTGGTGTTGGTGTCGAGGTCGGGCTGGTAACTGGAGTCGGTGTTGGTGTGGGGGAAAGCATCGGAGTGGAGGTCGGCGTCGGAGTCGGAGTCGAGGTAGGACTGGCAACTGGAGTCGGTGTCGCTGTAGGTGTAGGTGTAGGTGGAAGCGTCGGCGTAGCCGTTGGACTCGGACTCGGACCGCATCGGCGACCGCACGGTGTTGGGCTAGGAGTTCCGGCTGGAGTGGAGGTGGGAGTGGGAGTCGGCGCAGGTGTCAGGGTAGCTACTGGTGTCGAGGTAGGACTCGGAGTAGCTGTTGGGCTGGGTGTAGGTGTCGGATTACCAGTCGGTGGCGCCACGCGAACATAATAAATATCCTCTTCATGGTTATAGGTAGCGCAGTAGGCCACGTTCCCTCCGGTGTTATCGGATACAATAGTGATGTAGTCGCCCATCTTGTCCTGGTTCGGGTAACCAAGGAATGGATTGAACGGTTGACTCACTGCCACATTTGGTGACCAGGTATTGCCTCCGTCAGTGCTATACGAGTAAAACAGCTGCGAATCCGTGTCATTCGCGGCATTTCGGCTGTCGAGCCACACTACGTCGATCCGTCCATTTGGAGCCACTGAAAGAGTCCCGAACCAGTGCCATTTCGCCTCGTTGAAAGGATCATCATTGATTCGGACCGGCGGGGAAAAGCTTTGCCCGCCGTTCGTGCTCCGAACAAACATGACATCAGCTCCGTTATTTGCAGCCGCGGGCCGGACACTAGCTACCATGTAGATATTGTTACTCGTGCTCGCCCCCGAGTGATCGACTGCCAAAAATACCTGACCGGTCAGTCCTTCAGGGTTGATTGGGTCGTCGACGCTAATATCGCCCCCAAGGTCGACCGGTGTAGTTTGGTCGAAGGTCGGTGTCACGGCGCCATTCTTTGCGTTAGTCGACCGGACGCACCAAATCTCGCCGGTATTGAGATTCACTCCGCCCAAAAACAGGTTGCCGTTTGAATCGACATCGAGAGTTCCCCACGCCGGCGAGCCAGGGATGTTAATTGGATTGAGCCACGTCATCCCGCCATCGGTCGACCGGGTGAACTGTCTCCCGCCGTAATTATTACCGCTCGTACTCCAAGACTGATATTGAAAGCCGTGGCCGCTGCTATTGGTATTGTCGATCGTGAACCATTGTTTATCGCCGCCGTCCGCGGGCGAAATGTCGGTCCAGGTCTGGCCGCCATCCAAAGAGCGCCACATGTTGTCGAAGAATGATTGGAGCAGGCTCAGGTAAAAAAATCGGCCGGTTGCGTCAGAATCGAGGACGGGATCGCTCCGGAACACGTTGTTCTCTAAAACGCCGGGGAACGTCCATGAGATGCCTCCGTTAGTCGTATAAGCCCAGCCTGCCTGCCGGAAATTCGAGCTGACATTGTCAAACTGACGCCAGCCGATTGTCATCTTCATCGGGTCAGTCGGGTCGACACAGATGGAAGGTTCGTTCGCCGCGTCCCCGACAATATTCTGTCCGCTCGAATTAACATTGACCTGGTAACTGATGAAGTTTCCGAATTGCGAAGTCATCCGGGCCGAAAACTGATTCGGCCGCAGTAGCGCAGGTACATCGTCGTACTTTTCAAGCGGCTGAGCCGGAAGCGACTTCGGTGGAGACGCCTGGATTGGAGACAAAAGAGCTGGCGAAGCGATGGTCAGACAGGCCAACGATATGATTTTCAGCATTCTGAAACTACCCAGGCCGCAACCGACTTCGTAACCTCTATCTGCGAGCGTCAACGCGGATTCTTCAGCGGGATTCAATCAAAAGTCAATTAACCGTGACAGGTTCCTAAGGACTTGACCGACTCGGTGAATTTCATGGCCAGCAACCTGACCGATCAGGTTCGTGGCATCGCCAAGGTTGTCACCGCGGTGGCGACCGGCGACCTGAAACAAAAACTTTTCCTCGAAGCAAAAGGCGAAATCGCCGCTCTCGCCCATACCATCAACAGCATGATCGACACTCTGGCGACGTTTGC
>JAICWQ010000076.1 GCA_025934755.1 Chthoniobacterales bacterium
GATGCCTTGGACCCACTGGCCGCCTTGTTTCGATGGCAGATCGACAAAGGGACAGTCGTCCCGTTGTTCGGCCCGGAATTTTTTGTGCAACATGGACAACGATTTTTCGGTGAATCCGGTTCCGACCTTGCCGGCGAACTTGAATTTCGCGCCATCGTAGTAACCAACGAGGATCGCGCCGAAATATTTGCGCGAGCCACCCGGCGGGGTGTAACCGCCGATGACGAATTCCTGTTCGTGGAGGCTTTTGAGTTTGATCCACGCGCCGCTGCGGTGGCCTGGTTCGTATTTCGAGCCTCGCTGCTTGCCGATCAATCCTTCCAGTCCGCGTCGTTTTACTTCCGCGAGCAACGATTTTACGTCGCCCGTGATCTCGCCCGAATAAAGGATCGGATCACCGACATTTTCGCAGACGCTCGCCAGGACCTGTTTGCGTTGCTCGACCGGCAGATCGATCAAGCTCTTGCCGCTGAGCTGAAGCAAATCGAAAACGTAAAAGCGCAACGGCGACTTGCGGCCTTCCATTTCCAGCGCCTGCAAAAGTTGAAACGACGACCTCCCTTCGTCATCGAGGGCGACCGCTTCGCCATCGAGCACGCAATCGTCCACCGGAAGCTGTTTCACGGCCTCGGCAATTTCGGGGAAACGTTTGTCGAGCTTGTTGCCGTTGCGCGAGATCAGGGAAACTTTCTTACCGTCCTTGACCGCGATCGCGCGGATACCGTCGAACTTTAATTCATAAAGCCAGTCGCCATGGGACGGCGGTTCTTTTTCGAGCCGCGCTTTCATCGGTTCGATAAAGCGAGGCTTGGCGTTCGGCAGTTTTCTTAATGCAGGAGCCCGTCGCGCGGATTCCGGTTCATTTTTTTTGGCCGCATCACGGGAGGGGGCGGTTCGGTGAACCGCCGCTACTTTACTTTCGTCTTTTTTTTTAAGCGCCGCTTTGATGCGAGTCTTCAGCGTCGTCTTCGCGCTGGGGTCTTTTTCTTTACGGTTCGACTCCCATTCAGCGTCGCGCTCTTCGGCGATCTGTTTCATCGTCCGGCCGGTCTTGACCGACTGGTCTTCAGCTTTTTTTGATGGCGGCTTCACGCTGTCGCCGGTCTTCATGATCAGCCAGGTGTTCTTTTCGCCGTCCCGGCCACGAATTCGGACGAGGGTCCATTCGCCTTTCGCCTTTTCGCCCGCGAGCACAAGATGAAGTTTTCCTTCCTGCAGCGATTTGAGTGGCTCCTCGCCATACACGTAGTAAAGGCCACGATCCCACACCATCACGGTCCCGCCGCCGTATTGCCCTTCAGGAATGATTCCCTCGAAATCTTCGTATTCGATTGGATGGTCCTCCACTTCAACGGCGAGGTGTTTTTCGCCTTGTTGCCAGGCGAGGCCTTTCGGCAGCGCCCAGGATTTGAGCACCCCTTCCATCTGCAGCCGAAAGTCGTAATGCAACCTGCTCGCCGCATGCTTTTGGATTACAAACCGGCAGGCGCCGCGGACTTGTTTCGGCAGGGGCTTCTTTCCCGTGGGCTCCGCCGTTTTCCGGAAGTTTCGTTTACGCTTGTATTCGGTCAGCGCCATTTTGATTAAGTTAGCGGTTAAAAATAGTAACGCCACCGCAAGCACTCGGCCTGCGGTGGCGAACCATTCTCAGCATCGAATATGTCCTAGCGTCTGCGGGCGCCAGCCACGGCCTCTTCCTGTTCGTCCTCCGAGAGCGCTTCGGGGTTGACGATTTCCTCAGCGAGGTCGTTGAGTTTTTTGTCGGCTTCGCCTTCTTCGTCCAGGGTTTCCTGCAACAGTCCGGCTGCCTCGTCTTCATTCAGTAAATCGGCCCAGGTCCGGAGCGTTCCGTAGGTCGCCATCTCATAATGCTCGACTTTTTGAGCAGCGGCGATGATTCCGGCATCAAGGACTGATTCTTCGCCTTTCTCATCCAGAATTTCGGAGCCCTCCTCGACTAGCCCTTTCATCGCTTTGCAGGTCTTGCCTTTGGGGCTCTCATCGAGCGCCTCAAAGATTTGTTCCAATCGCTCCACCTGGCCTTTGGTTTCGTCCAGATGAGTCTCAATGACCTCACGTAAGTCGTCAGATGACGCGCCTTTAGCCATCTTTGGCAGCGCTTTCACCAGTTGTTGCTCCGCGTTGTAAATATCGCGCAGCTCTTCGACGTAAAGTTTTCTTAGTGTATCCAGCTTCATATTTTCCCTTAGTTGATGTTCCAGTTTGATGACGCTCCGGCTCCTTCTCCCTTGCTGGGCGGTCCGTCACGCCAAGAGATGAACGCATTTCGGGGTTTGAATGCGCGTGAGAAAAAATTTGCAACTCTGCCGGTCAGACAACAACCCCAAGAAACTACTTAAATCCCCGAGCCAGCAGCCGCGGGAGGCAGAATCGGAAATTACACTTCGCCGACCGAATAACGGGTGAACCGGCGGATCACGATGTTTTCGCCGAGCTCTGCGATCTTTGCGCTAAGAAGATCTTTGATGGCGACATCAGGATTTTTGATGAATCCCTGTTCGAGCAGACAGACCGTGCTGTAATACTTATCGAGTTTTCCTTCGACAATTTTTTCGACAACGTTGGCCGGCTTGTCTTTGACTTGAGCTTTATAAATTTCACGCTCGGATTCAACGAGGGTTGCCGGAACGTCTTCGCGGCTGACATACGTCGGAATCGCTGCGGCGATGTGCAAGGTGATATCTTTAACGAAACTGCGGAAGTTTTCGTTCTTAGCGACGAAATCCGTTTCGCAATTGACCTCGACCAGAACGCCGACCTTGCCCTGAAGGTGAATGTAAGACGCGACAATCCCTTCCTTGGTGGCGCGCGAAGCTTTCTTGCTCGCGCTGGCGATTCCCTTGGTCCGCAAGATCGTTTCGGCTTTGGCCAGGTCGCCGCCGGCTTCTTCCAGCGCGCGCTTGCAATCCATCATGCCGGCGTTGGTTTTCTCGCGGAGTTGTTTTACGACTTGGGGATCAATGGCGGTCTTGGTGCTCACTGAATGTTGATGATTGATAGTTGATTGTTGATAGATTCGTTATTCCATTTCGCCATCAGTCGCTATCAACTATCGACCAACGACGAACAATCGGGTCCGCTAAGCGGACACTCCCGCCATCTCGATTTGCTCGCGAATACGGGCTTCACCGCTCGCCGAAACAATCGCATCGACCAACTTCTGTAACACAATGCGGATCGCGCGGATGGCGTCATCATTGCCAGGAATTGGGTAATCGATCTTCTCGGGGTCGGCATTCGTGTCGACAATCGCGACCACTGGAATATTAAGACGGCTGGCTTCGGCGACCGCGTTCTGTTCACGAGTGACGTCGATGATGACCAGGGCGTCGGGCAACTGGGCCATGTCGAGAATCCCGTGAAGATTCCTTCGAAGCTTAGCCGCTTCGCGGTTGAGGGCGGCGAGCTCTTGTTTCCCCATTTTTTTATAATCAGGGGACTGCTCGATCTGTTCGATAAATTTGAGCCGGCCGATGCTTTTGCGGATTGTGGCAAGATTTGTCAGGGTGCCGCCAAGCCAGCGCTGATTGACGTAGAACTGCCCACAAGCGACGGCTGCTTCCTTAATTGCTTCCTGGGCTTGCTTCTTGGTCCCAACGAAAAGAATCTTTCCACCGCGACGCGCGACTTCCTGAAGAAAGTCAGTCGCGCGATGAAGCTGCTTCACCGTTTCATCGAGATTGATGATGTAGATTTGGTTTCGCTCTTCGAAGATGAAGGGTTTCATCTTCGGGTTCCAGCGTTTGGTCTGGTGACCGAAATGCACGCCTGCTTCCAAAAGCTCGGGCACTAATTCAACTGTGTTTGCCATACGAAAATGACCGCCGCGAGACCGGGGGAACGGCGGACGGGGAAGATGCTATAGATGAGCCACAACCGCAACTCTAATTTCGGATTTATTCCCCCGGCAGGCTGCCTGCGAAAAAGGCGCTCAATCAGGACGAGGCCGGCCAGGGGCAATGATGTCCCGGCTGACGCCAGGCAGTACTTGCAGAAGGAATGACGGTCATTGGGGCTTTTCGGTGAAGCGAGCGAGAATCCAGCAAAAATCCGATAGCCGGTTGAGGTATCGCAGAATTTCTGAATTCGGATCCTTCAATTCGGCAACGTGCCGCTCGGCGCGGCGACAGACCGTGCGCGCTACATCGAGACCTGCCGCAACCGGATTACTTCCTGGGATGACCCAGTCCTTCGGGTACAAGGATTTATCTTTCTCCAGATCGACAATCACGTCGTGGACGCGATCGACCATTTTTGCGTCCACGATTTGGAAGCCATCTTTGACATAGCGTGGCCGGTCGTCCGGCAAGGTCGAGAGCTCCCCCATCACGTTGATCAAATCCTTTTGCACGGAGTGAATTTGCTCAGCCACGAATTTGTCGGTGGAGTTTGCGCGAGCGAGCCCGAGCGCGGCCGTAAGTTCGTCCACAGCGCCGTAAGCTGTCACTCGTGGATCGTTCTTGGGCACGCGTCGCCCGTACATCAGCGAGGTTTCGCCCTGGTCGCCGGTTTTCGTTACAATCGACATGGCCTAAAACAAGAACGTCGAATCAGCTCGCGCCAATTCGACGTTCCACATCTTCAATTAGTGATACTACCCGATCGCCGGGGCCATCTCAGCTTCATCCATTGCAGGAGCGCCGATTGGCTCGCCTTTTTCAATGAGCCGGACCTCGCGATGCGACGGGAAACCTGTGCCGGCCGGAATCAAGTGACCCATGATCACGTTTTCTTTGAATCCACGAAGCCGATCGACCTTGCCAAGCGTCGCTGCCTCAGTCAGCACGCGAGTCGTGTCCTGGAACGAGGCCGCAGAAATGAAGCTGTCGGTTTCAAGCGACGCCTTGGTGATGCCCAGCAACACCGGCACCGCTTCGGCGGGCTTGCCGCCTTTCTCGACGACTTGCTTGTTTTCCTGCTCGAAATCGAGTTTGTCGACTTGATCGCCCCAGAGCAACGCAGTATCGCCTGGATCGGTGATCTTCACCTTGCGCAACATTTGACGAACGATGATCTCGATATGTTTGTCGTTAATCTCGACGCCTTGGAGCCGGTAAACTTCCTGCACTTCGTTGACGAGGTGCTCTTGCAATTCCTGCGGTCCGCAGACCTCGAGGATTTCGTGCGGCACAATCGGTCCTTCGGTGAGTTGCTGACCCTTCTTCACGAAATCGCCCTTGAACACGATCACGTGCTTGGTCATCGAAATGAGATGCTCTTCTTCCGCGCCGGTCCCCGGATCCTTGAGGATCAAACGACGCTTGCCGCGGACGGTTCCGCCCATTTCGACAATGCCATCGATCTTCGCGATCTCGGCCGCGTCTTTCGGACGGCGCGCTTCGAATAACTCAGCGACCCGCGGCAGACCACCGGTGATGTCCTTGGTCTTCGCGACTTTTCGCGGGGTTTTGGCGAGCAATGCGCCTGCGCGAATCTTTTGATCTTCTTCGACGATGACGTGCGCGCCGGCGGGAATGGAATAGCTCGCAAGCACTTCCTTCTTATCGCCGACGATGACGATCTGCGGATGCAAATCTTCTTTGTGCTCGATAATGACGGTCCCCATCAGGCCGGTTGCTTCATCGACGTCGCGCTTGATCGTAACTCCGGCGATCATGTCGCGGAACTCAACCTTGCCGCCCTTGTCGGTGAGAATCGGGACGTTGTATGGATCCCATTGGACAAAGGTTTCACCTTTTTTCACCTGGGTGCCGTCATCTTTCGAAATCATCGAGCCGACGACGACGTTGTAACGCTCGAGCTCGCGGCCTTCAGAATTATGCACGCTGATCGATCCGTTCTTGCTCAGCACGATCCAGCTGCCGTCCAGCGCCTGCACTACTCGCAGATCATTGAATTGTACCCGGCCGTCGTTCTTGGCTTTGATGATTGGCTGTTTAAACGTTTGGCTCGCAGTTCCGCCAATGTGGAATGTCCGCATCGTCAGCTGCGTTCCGGGTTCGCCAATCGACTGAGCAGCGATAATTCCGACCGCTTCGCCCATTTTCACGAACTGACCGGTGGCGAGATTGCGTCCATAGCACATACCACAAACGCCGCGGCCACATTCGCAGGTCAGGACCGAGCGAATCTTCAAGGATTCAACGCCGATGCGCTGGAGGTCCGCCGCAATCTTCTCGTCAATGAGCTGGTTCGCCTTGACGATCTTTTTCTTTTTGTCGACCGGATCGGCAATGGTTTCGCAACTTACGCGACCGATAATCCGCTGGCCAAGGTCGACGACTTCTTCGTCGCCCTCGTAAATCGAGCGGACAACGATTCCGTTAACCGTACCGCAATCTTCCATGTTGATGATGACGTCCTGGGCCGCATCAACCAGCTTGCGGGTCAGGTAACCGGAATCGGCAGTTTTCAGCGCGGTATCGGCCAAACCTTTGCGCGCGCCGTGAGTTGAAATGAAATACTCGAGGACGCTCAGACCTTCGCGGAAGTTGGAGGTAATCGGGCGTTCGATAATTTCGCCGCTCGGTTTTGCCATCAGACCTCGCATGCCCGCGAGCTGCCGCACTTGCTGACGATTGCCGCGCGCTCCCGAATCCACCATCAAATAGACCGGATTGAGTTCCTTGCGCCCTTCGTTGTGTTCCAGGGTGCGGAACATGACGTTCGAAATTTCGTCACCGGCATGTGTCCAGATGTCGATGATCTTGTTGTAACGCTCGCCGTCGGTGATGATGCCCTTGCGATACTGTTGCTCGACCTGGCGGATTTGTTTGTAGGCATTTTCCAACTCGGTCTCTTTTTCCTTCGGAATGATCATGTCCGAAATTCCGATCGAGATACCGGCCTTTGTCGCCTCGGTGAATCCGAGCTCTTTCAATTTGTCGAGCGTGGCAACGGTGACTGCTGGTCCCGCGACCTGATAGCAGCGCCAGATGATATCGCTGAGTTGCTTCTTGCCGGCCGCCTTGTTGAAGAATCCGAGTTCCTTCGGCCAGATTTGATTGAAGATGACCCGGCCGGCGGTGGTTTCGATCGTGCCGGTATCGGCGTTGCCGAAAATGGTTTGATGGCCACGATCCGGATTTTGGTATCGGATGCGATCGTGAGTTTTGACCGTGCCTTCGCTCATGGCGAACTCCACTTCAATGGCATTTGAGAACAGGGGAAGATGCTCCTTCTTAGCGCCGCGCGGATTCTGGGTCATGTAATAGCAGCCGAGGGTGATGTCTTGTGATGGAGTCGTGATCGGTTTGCCGCTCGACGGCGAAAAAATGTTGTTCGGCGCGAGCATGAGCATGCGGGCTTCGAGTTGGGCTTCAACTGACAGCGGCACGTGCACTGCCATCTGGTCGCCGTCAAAGTCCGCGTTGTAAGCCGTACAAACGAGCGGATGAATCCGGATCGCTTCGCCTTCGATCAATTGCGGCTCGAAAGCCTGAATGGACAAGCGGTGGAGAGTGGGCGCGCGGTTCAACAGAACTGGATGTCCACGGGTGACTTCATCGAGAATATCCCAAACTTCCGGCGTCTGGCGCTCGATCATTTTCTTCGCGCTGCGAACGGTGTGGACGTAGCCGAGATCTTTCAGCCGGCGAATGATGAACGGCTCGAACAAAACGAGCGCCATTTTCTTTGGCAGACCGCATTGATGCAGTTTCAATTCCGGACCGATGACGATGACCGATCGGCCCGAGTAATCGACACGCTTACCGAGCAAATTCTGACGGAAACGTCCGCCCTTGCCCTTGAGCATGTCGCTCAACGATTTGAGCGGACGATTGCCAGCGCCGGTGACCGCGCGGCCGTGACGGCCGTTGTCGAACAAGGCATCGACCGCTTCCTGTAGCATTCGCTTTTCGTTTCGAATGATGACGTCCGGCGTTTTGAGCTGGAGCAAATTCTTGAGACGGTTGTTCCGATTGATAACGCGGCGATAGAGATCGTTCAGGTCGGAAGTCGCGAACCGGCCGCCTTCGAGCGGGACGAGGGGACGCAGGTCCGGTGGGATTACCGGCAGCACGTCCAGAATCATCCACTCCGGTCGAGCGTGCGAATTCATGAAGCCTTGAACCAGCTTCAATCGCTTCGCCAATTTCTTGCGAATCTGTTTTGACTTGGTTGCGCCCATCGCCTTCTCCAGCTCCTTGTTGAGCTTGTTCAGGTCGATCTCGGTCAAAAGTTTTTTGATGGCTTCCGCGCCCATGCCGGCGACGAAATCCTCGCCGTATTGTTCCTGCGCTTCGCGATACTCGACTTCGTTCAGGAGCTGCGCCCGCTGCAACGGCGTCTTGCCCGGATCGATGACGATGTAGTCCTCATAATAGATAACGCGCTCGAGCTGACGCGCGCTCATGTCGAGCATCAGACCGATGCGCGACGGCATGCATTTGTAAAACCAGATGTGCGACACCGGCACCGCCAGTTCGATGTGGCCCATTCGCTCACGCCGGACCCGGGCCAGAGTGACTTCGACGCCGCAACGGTCGCAGATAACGCCCTTGTGTTTGATCCGCTTGTATTTTCCGCAGGAACATTCCCAATCCCGGGTCGGTCCAAAGATTCGTTCGCAGAAAAGTCCGCCCTTCTCCGGTTTGAACGTCCGATAATTAATCGTTTCCGGATTTTTAACTTCGCCCTTGCTCCAAGAGCGCATCGTGTCGCTCGAGGCCACGCCAATCGCGACCTGATCGAAACCGACCGCTCGCTCTTCACCAACTAATTCACGCCAGGAATGTTCGTTCATTGATTCTCCAAAACTAAATGCCGCTATGAAAATTATCCGAGGTGTTCAAAAACTGTCTGCGGAGCCTGGCCGCCGACTTTCACGTCGAGACCCAAGCTCTGCATTTCCTTGATGAGCACGTTGAAAGATTCAGGTGTGCCCGCTTCGAGCGAATTGTCGCCTTTGACGATCGATTCGTAGATGCGGGTGCGTCCCTGCACGTCGTCTGACTTTACGGTCAGGAGTTCCTGCAAGGTGTAAGCTGCGCCGTAAGCTTCGAGCGCCCACACTTCCATTTCGCCGAACCGCTGACCGCCATATTGGGCTTTTCCGCCCAACGGCTGCTGGGTCACCAGCGAATACGGACCGACCGCGCGGGCGTGGATTTTGTCTGCAACCAGGTGGCCGAGCTTCATCATATAGATATAGCCAACCACAACTTCCTGATCGAAGGCGTCACCGGTGCGGCCGTCAAACAACCGCGCTTTGCCGGTTTCCTGGACCCAACTGAAACCGTCCTTTTTCTTCGCCTCTTTCAGGTAATCGCGGATCTTGCTTTCTTTGATTCCGTCGAACACCGGAGTCGCAACCTTGAACCCAAGCGCCTTTGCCGCGACGCCGAGGTGGGTTTCCAAAACCTGACCGACATTCATTCGGCTCGGGACGCCCAGAGGATTCAAAACAATCTCCACCGGCGTTCCGTCTGCCAGGAACGGCATGTCTTCTTCCGGAACGATGCGCGCAACCACGCCTTTATTTCCGTGACGGCCGGCCATTTTGTCGCCGACCGACAATTTGCGCTTTGAAGCGATGTAAACTTTAACCTGCTTGATGATACCAGGGTCGATGTCGTCGCCGCTTTCCACCCGGTCCATCGAACGTTCCCGCTCGAGCTCGAGCTCAGCGAACTTGTGTTCGTAATGGCCGATGATCTCCCGGATTTTGTTTCGGATCGGGCTGGGATCGATCTCGATGTGATCGTAGACGTTGGCGAGCTTGCGCAGCAGGGTCTTGGTGATCTTGCGATTCGCCGGAATGATGATCTCGCCGGTTTCCGCGTTCACCACATCGAGAGGAATCTTTTCACCCAACAAAATGTTGGAGAGCGAATCGGTCAGCTGTTCCGTCAGTTCTTCTCGTTTGCGACGGTGCTCTTCTGTAATCGACTTGATCTGTTTCTTCGTCTCGGCCGGGGTCAGTTTCTCGCGGGAAACTTCTTTCCGCGATGAAACCTTAACATCCATCACGATGCCGTAGGTCCCCGATGGCACGGTCAGCGACGTGTCTTTAACGTCCGCCGCTTTTTCACCAAAGATCGCGCGCAGCAATCGTTCTTCCGGCGCGAGCTCGGTTTCGCTCTTCGGGGTGATCTTGCCGACGAGAATGTCACCGGGCTTCACTTCCGCTCCGACCCGGACAACGCCGTCCGGTCCAAGATTGCGCAAAGCTTCTTCGCTGACGTTTGGAATGTCCCGGGTGATTTCCTCGGGGCCGAGCTTGGTGTCGCGCGCGCCGATCTCGAACTCATCGATGTGAATCGAGGTGTAGACGTCGTCCTTCACGACCTTCTCGGAGATCATGATCGCGTCTTCGAAGTTGTAGCCATGCCACGGCATGAAGGCGACGAGGACGTTTCGGCCAAGGGCGAGTTCCCCTTGCTGGGTGTTGGGGCCGTCTGCAATGACCTGCCCCTTTTTGACGTGCTGGCCTTTCTTAACGATCGGCTTTTGGTTCACGCAGGTTCCGGCGTTGGAGCGCATGAATTTCCGCAATTCGTAAACGTAGAGTCCCTCTTCCGGATCGCTCTTAATTTTCTTTCGGTGCTCCGGCACATGACCGTCTTTCGAAACGATAATCTGGTCGGCTGTGACCGAGGCAACCTTGCCGCTGTCCTGCGAGATAAGGACCGCGTGTGAATCGCGCGCCACTTTGCCTTCCAAGCCCGTTCCAACGAACGGAGCTTCCGACACAATTAGTGGAACGCCCTGGCGTTGCATGTTCGAACCCATCAACGCGCGGTTCGCGTCGTCGTGTTCGAGGAACGGAATCAATCCCGCCGCCACCGAAACGAGCTGCTTCGGCGAAACGTCCATATAATGGACCTTTCCGGGTTCGACTTCCAAAAAGTCGCCGCGATACCGGACCGAAACTTTTTCGCCGGTGAAATGGCCGCGGCCATCAATCGCAGCGTTGGCCTGGGCGACGAGAAAGTTCTCTTCTTTGTCGCCAGTCAGATAATCGATCTCGTCGGTGACGCGACCGTTGGTCACTTTGCGATACGGAGTTTCAATGAACCCAAACTCATTGATCCGCGCGAAAGTCGACATCGAACTGATCAGACCGATGTTCGGACCTTCCGGCGTCTCGATCGGGCAAATCCGGCCGTAGTGGGATGGGTGAACGTCGCGGACTTCGAATCCGGCGCGATCGCGGGAAAGACCGCCAGGTCCGAGCGCGGACAAACGGCGTTTGTGGGTCAATTCCGCCAGCGGATTCGTTTGATCCATGAACTGCGAGAGCTGTGAACGACCGAAGAAATCGCGAATCACCGCGCTGAGCGCTTTGGGATTCACCAACTTCTGCGGGGTCATGCCGTCGACGTTGATGTCGAACAAGGTCATGCGCTCCTTCACCAAACGTTCGGTGCGCGCGAGACCGACCCTGCACTGGTTGGCAAGCAACTCGCCGACGGTACGAACGCGGCGGCTGCCGAGGTGATCGATGTCGTCGAGGCTCCCTTCGCCACGGCGAAGGTTAATTAAGTACTTAATCGCGGCGATGAAATCTTTGTCGGTCAAAATTCGCTCGGTCAAATCGACATCGATGCCGAGCTTTTGATTGATTTTGTAACGGCCAACCCGCCCGAGATCGTATTTTTTGGGATCGAAGAACAAACGTTTCAGCAGCGCGCGAGCGTTCGCGACCGTCGGCGGATCGCCAGGGCGCAGACGCCGGTAAATATCTTTGAGCGCTTCTTCCTGATCGTGCGCCGGATCTTTGCGCAACGCTTTGACTACGGTGTCGTCATTGGAAATGTCGATGACTTTCACTTCCTTGATCCCGAGGCCCATGATCTGGCGAACGGTGGCAAGGGTGAGGGGCTCGAATGCGCGGGCGACAGTGACTTCGCCGTCGCGGACTTCAGCGGTAAGGACCTTGGTCGCGAGTTTCTCTTCGTCGAGTTTCTCGCTCAGCTTCAGGTTTTCGATGGTGTAGAAAAGCTTGATCACATCCTCGTCCGAGCCATAGCCGAGCGCGCGCAGGAAAGTTGTCGCCAGGAATTTCCGCCGGCGTTTCCGCCGATCGAGATAGATGTAGAGGAGATCAGCGGTATCGAACTGAACTTCGATCCATGAACCGCGGTCCGGAATGATCCGGAAGCTGTAAAGAACTTTGCCGTTGAGATGGATCGTCGATTCGAACGCGATGCCAGGAGACCGGTGCAACTGCGAGACAACGACGCGCTCTGCGCCATTGATCACGAATGTGCCCTGCGGGGTCATGAGCGGGATTTCGCCCATGTAAACTTTTTCTTCCTTGGTCCCTTTTTCTTCGCGGAGCTGGAAAGTGACGTGAAGAGGCGCGCTGTAGGTCTGGCCTTCGCGCTGCGCTTCGAGGGCGCTTAACTTCGGGTCGCCGATTTCGTAATGGCTGAAATCGAGAACGGCCTTTTCGTCGTAGCTTTCGATTGGAAAAACTTCTTTAAAGACCGCCTGAAGGCCATGATTCTTGCGCTTGGCAAAGGGGACGTCTTTTTGGAGGAAATCGACGTAGGAGTTGAGTTGGACTTCAATGAGGTTTGGAGGCTCGATGGCTTCCTTGATGGTTCCGAAGTGGATGCGTTCCGAATTTCGTTCTGACATAATCACGAGACCACGGGGTTAAACTCGCGCCGGCCCGCAATAAATTGCAGCCGCTTGGGTGCTTGGATGGGTACAAGAACCTACTGCGTTACCGAAGAGCGAGGAGTGCAAAAATGGCATCAAAACAGCGGCTCGTCAAATCGACCTCCACCGTTCTGCTGCCAATCCAATATTTTTCGATCAAACTGCAGTTAAAAATAAGTCTCCCTACTTCTAACAAAGGGCGAGACTAGACGAAAACGGCCGCCTGGCAAGCTAAATCGCCAGGCGGCCGC
>JAICWQ010000150.1 GCA_025934755.1 Chthoniobacterales bacterium
CGGCGCCGCCGGGCCCGGTAAACCCGATGACGCGCGCTTTTGAATTCGGTGTTCGGAGGTCGGCGTTCGGTGTTCGGCGTTTTCCCTTTCCATCTTCAATCTCGGTCAATTTATGCGCGAGTTCCTGATCACCGGACTTCGGCTTAATTCTCTTGCCTCTCGGTTTGCCGTAGCGGTCATGAACAAACTTCACCATGTCTTCGAGCGAAGTTCCGGCAAAGAAAATTTCGTCCACTCCTTTTCGTCGCATGATTCTCGCATCGTCCTGGGTGATCGTTCCCCCGCCGCCGCCGAAAACCTTGATGTCGTCGGCGCCTTTCCTGCGGAGCTGATCCACCACTTCGGCGAAGAATTCGATGTGGCCGCCGTTATAACTGGAAATTCCAATCGCGCGCACGTCTTCCTGGATCGCGGCCCGCACAATGTCCCCGACCGGACGATGATAACCGAGATAAACCACCTCGATCCCATGCCGGATGAACTCGAGATTGATCGTGTTGATCGCGCTATCGTGCCCATCACAGATGGGAACGGCGGTTAAAACTCGGATTGGTGCAGCCATGAACTAGACACGATTAACAGGATTTTGTGGATTTCCCAAACAGGAACATTTTCCTTTTCAATTAATCGAGCTAATCCTGTAAATCCTGTCTAGAAAATGTCTGATCTCGATTTCACCGGAAAAGTGGTGCTAGTCACCGGCAGCTCGCGGGGCATCGGCGCGGAGATGATCAAGGCCTTCGGCCGCCGCGGCGCCAACTGCATAGTAAATTATTTCACCGACCCTCAGGGCCAAAACAAAGCCGATGCCGACAATGTCGGCAAAGACCTCAAGGACCCGCTCTTGATCGATTGCGATGTCACCCGGCCGGATCAAGTCGAGGCGATGATGAAGCAAATCCAGGATGAGCGCGGCGGCCTTGACGTTCTGGTCAACAACTCCGGGATTATCCGCGACCGAACGATCAAAAAAATGACGCCCGAAGAATTCGAAAACATCATCCGGGTAAACCTGGCCGGGACATTCAACGTCACCCAAAAGGCAATGCCGATTTTGCGGGACGGTGGACGCGTGATCAATATGTCATCGGTCAGCGGTCAGATGGGACTTTTCGGCCAGGCGAATTATTCCTCCAGTAAGGCGGCGATCATTGCCCTCACCAAAGTCTCGGCGCGAGAGTTGGCGCGACAAAACATTACCGTGAATGCCATCGCGCCGGGATTTATCGACGTGGGCATGAGCAAAGGAATGCCCGACGAAGTCACCGAAAACTTCAAAAAACAAATTCCGCTCGGACGGCTCGGTGATGTGCAGGAAATCGTCGATGCCGCGCTGTTCCTGGCCTCACCGATGGCGAGCTACATCACCGGTCACGTGCTGAATGTGAACGGCGGGTATTACATGGGTTGATCTCCTGGCCTCAGCATCTTGCCGATGGGTTTTTCCGGACATCGGCTGGTAGCCGGCGCCACGTTATTTCAACGACTCGATATCGATCACGAAGCGGTATTTCACATCGCTACGCAGCATTCGCTCGTAGGCTTGGTTGATGTAATCGATTTTGATTTTCTCGATGTCGCAGGTGATGCCGCGGTCAGCGCAAAAATCGAGCATCTCCTGGGTCTCGGCGATTCCACCAATCAGCGAACCGGCCAGGCGATGACGCCAGCGAATGAGACTGAACGCCCCCACTGGCACCGGCGCCGGCGGGACTCCGAGCATGCACAACGTTCCGTCTCGTTTCAGGAGGTTGAGATACGAGTCGATGTCGTGTTTGGCCGAAACCGTATCAATAATGAAATCGCAGCTCTTGGCGTGGGCATTCATCGCGTCTTCGTCCTTGGAGATCACCGCTTCCTGCGCGCCGAGCCGTTTGGCATCCGCGCTCTTGCCTGCCGACGTAGTAAACAAAATCACCTCCGCGCCAAACGCATTCGCGAGTTTCACCGCCATGTGACCAAGACCGCCCAAGCCGACCACGCCAACAGTGTGGCCTTTGCCGATTTTCCAGTGTCGCAACGGCGAATAAGTGGTGATTCCAGCGCACAACAACGGAGCAGTTGCCGCCAGATCGACGCCGTTTCGCACCTGGAGAACGAAGTTTTCGTCGACGACGATGTTCGTTGAATAACCGCCATAAGTAACGCCGCCGGGGTGTTGGTCCGGGCTGTTATAGGTAAAAACGACGTCTTCGCAGAACTGCTCGATATTTTCGTGGCAACTGTGACAATCGCGGCAGGCGTCGACCATGCATCCCACTGCGGCCAGGTCGCCTTCCTTGAATTTCTTGACGTCGCGACCAACCGCCACCACCCGGCCGACGATTTCATGGCCGGGAACGCATGGGTAGGTCGTGGTGCCTCCCCATTCGTCGCGCGCAGTATGAATATCGGAGTGACAAACGCCGCAAAACAGAATGTCGATCTTCACGTCGTTGGGCAAAACGTCGCGGCGAGTAAATGAGAACGGCTCGAGCGGCGATTTCGCCGCAAAAGCCGCATAAGCCTTTGTTTTCGCGCTCATATAAATGACTCACAACCTACGCCGCGATAGCTCGCGGCGAAATTGCTAATCCAAAGTTTGAACCAACAACCAAACCGCCGCTGAAAGCACCGCCGCAAAGCAGGACAACACCAGGGCAGCTCGACGCGACTGGCGGACCTTGAAATCGGGACGCGGAATGTCGTCGTGGATGTGGCTGCCCTCGTAAAGTTTCATCAGGACAAACGCCACCACGAAACCGACCGCGGCCCATTTCAGGCAACCCAGAATGAGTGCTAGCATCCCGAGGTTGAGTTTAACTCCACGCTCGAAAAGTTTCAATTTCCACCGCTGTCAGCGGAGACCCGGCAGGCGAGGTGAACTCGTTAGCCGCCAGCTCGCCCGCTAACCACCACGAAGTTGACGATTGTACGTGGCCGCGTCCTAAAAGGCAGCGGCCGTTCACCGAACCGCCATAGTGCCAGTCCGGCTCGGACCGGTTGATCTCAATCGCCTCTACCTCTTCAGCGCCTTCCCTGCACGCTAAGTTCCCAGCGGTAACCATCCGGATCGTGAAACCACAGGCCTGTGTTTTTGGAGCCGGGAGCTTCGGGGCCAATTTCATTGCCCGGATCTTCGAGATCAACCTTGTGCTTTTTCAAATGGACCAATGCTTTGCGCAGCGTCGCCATGTTCGGCAAATGAAATGACATGTGATCTAGAGTTTTTGGAGACGGCTTCCCCTTGAACAGCGCGATCGTCACGTTGTCGTTGCCAATCGCAATTCCATTTTCAAAGTCGAACTCCTTTCGCAACCCGAGCGAGCGTTCGAACCAGCGCGCACTTTTCCCGGGATCGGGCACGGCTAATCCAAAATGACCGACCACTCCAAGCTTAAACGGAACTTTCATTTTCATATTTCAAATCGAAGCTGAGCCTGCCAAAAGAGAACGCACCCCGACATGATCGCGCTGGCATTAATTTTGTGCGCCGCCATGGCCGTCTTCGGCGCGATCGTGATTGTCAAACCTGCCGTGGCCCACGATTTGACCCGGTTATTCGCGGATAAAACCGGAATGTGGATCGCGACCGCAATAAGAGCGGTGCTGGGCCTCGGTTTACTGGCGGCGGCAAGCGACTCGAAAGCTCCGATCGTTTTGAGCATCCTCGGACTGTTGATTTTGATTGTCGCAATCGCGATGCCAATTCTCGGTTTGGAGCGTCACCGGAAAATGATCGACTGGTGGTTGGCCCGGAGACGAACAGTGGAAATGCTCTGCGGCATTGCGGCGATCGTTTTCGGGGTCGCTTTGATCTACCTAATACTCTAGAGCGCAGCAGAAGGCCGAGCATGGGAAATGCTCCTTGCCCATGTATGCCTCTTGCCATCTCCAACAAGCCGGCAAACCGCGAATCGCGCCTGGCGCCCACCCTTACTCCCACTTTCGGCTCGGCATATTCGGCGTTGGAAATCAATGCTTACATTGCCATCCGCGACCAGCTCCTGGACGAAGCGGAGAGATTGCACACCACTGCGAAACTGGCGAGCACTGCACTGGCCAACGATTTTGTGGAAGGCTGCCTGAAGCCCGGGCGCCCGCCTTACGAAGCCCAATCCCTGCCCGAATCGGATGCCGCCCGCGAACGCAAACGTTGCGAAGCCGTCCGCGAACGTCTGACGGAATTGCGCGAAAACCAGGCCTAACGGTTATATGTCGCTCCGACGGAGCCGATGGCTACAAACATGGCGCGCCTAAACGGCGCTTGAGCTGCGTTAGCAGCGCAATGTTTATAGATAACGAGTTACTTTCGTAACAAGCTCCAGCGGAGCGACATCAAAACCTTAATCCCGGCCCCACAACATCGCGACGGAAGTAGTCAAACTTCCGCCCATGTTGAAGGTGAGATAACGCTTTGCATTTGGAATCTGCCGTTGCCCGGCCTGGTCGGTCAGATGTTGGTAAGCTTCAACCACCTGCCGCACTCCAGTCGCCCCGACCGGGTGACCGTCTCCGATTAGTCCGCCGCCGGGATTCACCGGAAGTTCGAACGCAAATTCGCCTTTCATTTTTTCGTTCCGTACTTGCGGCAACGCAGTCGCGCCGCTCTTGGCCAATTCTGCGCCTTTACCGGGCTCAGCCAGCCCGAGAATTTCGTAAACCACTATCTCGGTCACCGAGAAACAATCGTGCACGTCCGCCCCGTTCACATCCCGCGGTTTCAAGTTCGCCATTCCAAACGCGCCCTCGGCTGCTTTCCGCGCGATCGAAAATGTCGGAGCGTCCTTTTTATCGAGCGGCAGGTAGTCGGTGGCATGGCCGAAGCCGAGCAGGCGCGGCGTCTTGTTTTTGTCGCGGCCGATTTTATCGAGGTATTTTCCTGATACCAAAACCAGTCCCGCGGAGCCGTCCGTAATTTGCGAGCAATCCGAAACCTTCAATGGTGGCGCAACGCTCGGGTTCTTGTCCGAAACCTGCGATGCACAATCGAGAGTCAGATCTGCATCACGCATCTGCGCGAGCGGGTTCAATTTGGCGTGGGCGTAATTCTTCCATGCAACCGTCGCAAGGTCCGCCTCGCTCGCGCCGTATTTATCGATGTAAATCTGCGCGATTTTTCCGAACAACTTTGGGAACATGAAATCGCCGTACTCCGGCTTCTCGTTGTGATAATCCGCCGCCGCCCCGAGAACATCCGAGCCATCGAGTGACGACATCGTCTTCTGCTGTTCCGCGCCAACCACCAGGACGGAATCGTAAATTCCGCCCATGATCCATTGCGCGCCCAGCAAAACCGAAAGCGCGCCGGAGGCACAGGCCGCCTCGGTGTGCATCGTCGGAATTCCCCGCAATTTCGGATCGATCTCGGGAATAAAAGCGCCCAGCTGCAATTGTTTGGTGAATTGGCCCGAGTTGAAATTTCCAACCGCCCCTGCCTGAATTTCGCCCGGGTCAATCTTTGCATCATCGAGCGCCTTTTTGCCGGCTTCAGTGATCAAATGCCGGATCGTTTTTCCTTCTTTCTTGAGATTGCGCTTAAAATCGGTCCGCGCACCGCCGAGAATATAAACTGGCTCGCTCATGCAATTAATTTAGCCAAACTCGGGACGCTGTCATCTGCACGTGACTCTAATTCTGGGGAGCGCACGCGCCCTCGCGCGCATATTTCGGCGAGGGCGCCAAAATATTCAGACAGAGAGTTCGCGATGGCGAGGCGCCCTCGCCGCACGGGAGGCGCGTGCGCTCCCCAGACCATCACAATCAGCCGCCGAACGCGTTGATTCCGGTGATATCGCGCCCCACCACCAAGGTGTGAATGTCGTGGGTTCCTTCGTAGGTGTTCACGCTTTCGAGATTCATCATATGTCGAATGGGCGAGTAACGATCGGTAATGCCAACCGCGCCCAGAATATCCCGCGCTTTCCGGGCGCACTCGAGTGCCATCTGCACATTGTTGCGTTTGGCGAGTGAAATTTGTTCGGCGCGCGCCGCGCCCGCCTCCTTCATTCGTGTCAGTCGCAAAGCCAGTAGCTGCGCCTTGGTGATTTCGTTTACCATCCAAACCAGCTTCTCCTGCACCAGCTGAAAACTGGCGATCGGCTGATCGAATTGATTTCTCGATTTCGCGTAGGCCAGCGACGTCTCGTAGCAATCGATCGCCGCCCCAATCACGCCCCAGCTGATGCTCGTTCGGGCCTTGGACAGACACGACAACGGCGCGCGCAATCCTTTCGCCTCGGGCAAACGGTTCTCGGCGGGAATGCGACAATTTTCAAACCAACATTCGGATGTGCGCGACATCCGGAGACTGAATTTTCCTTCGATGTCCTGCGCGCGAAATCCGGGCGCGTTCTTCTCGACAATGAATCCACCAACGTGTCCATCATCGTCCTTCGCCCATACGACTTTTACATCTGCGATCGAAGCGTTCCCAATCCAACACTTGCTGCCATTCAAAATATAATGATCGCCGTCGCGCTTGGCGTGGGTTTCCATCCCGGCGGGATCTGATCCGTGTCCGTGTTCGGTGAGGGCAAAGCAGCCAATGGTTTTTCCTGAGACCAATCCCGGCAGCCAGCGCTCATGTTGCTCCGGCGTTCCAAAAGAATGGATCGCCTGAATGGACAGCGCGCCCTGGACCGACGCGAGCGAGCGCAGCCCAGAATCGCCGCGCTCCAGTTCCTGCATCATGAGCCCGAACGCAGTGTAACTGACACCCGCGCAACCGTGCTCTTTCAAGTACGGCGCAAAAAATCCGAGTTCTCCCATTCGCGGAATCAGATTGTCCGGAAATTTTCCAGCGCGATGACACGGCACGATCTCCGGCATCGCTTCTTCCTGGACAAAGCGCCGCGCCCGATCGCGCGCCCCGCGCTCTTCGTCGGTCAGCAATTCTTCGATGTTGTAATAATCGAGCGAGGTCATATGCCGCGCAGCGAATTCGACAGTATTATGCCCACTTTTTCCAATCAATAAGATCAGATCGGAGCAGTTGTAGCGGTGCTTGTTCTCAAGCACCGAACTAGTAAACAGGCGCTCGCCGCGGCGAGCGCCTCTACAACCTCGCCACTCGTCACTGCCCGCTCTTGCGCCCCACGCGTGCGCTACCCGAAAATTTCGCTACAATCCCGCGAACATGGCCCGATTGCACGAATACCAAGGCAAAGCCATCCTGGCCACGAACGGATTCAAAATCCCGCGCGGCCCAGCAGCTACTTCTGCTGCTTCCGCGGATCGGTCTCGGCGATGATCAGAGTAACGGCGTGCTGGTTGAATCCTTTGAAGCCGCCTTTGCGCTGCAATTCTCCAAATGACGCACTATCGACCTTTGCCACAAAATGCTTTTGTAGTGGGGATTCGGGCGTTAAAATGGGAACTGATCGATAGACATCAATTCTTTCCCCGCAATGGAGCCCGAACGATGACACCGCCACAACCTTACGTCCCCACCGCACGCGAGCAGAAGTTTCTCGATAA
>JAICWQ010000159.1 GCA_025934755.1 Chthoniobacterales bacterium
AGTTGGATCAAATAGCAGCCCGAATCAAAACCAAGGGACGGGTGGGGTATTAAACAACATCGGCGTCTCGCACGAGTCGCTGGAAAATGCCGGTCACAATGTCGAGCGCGGCGAAGGCCGAACTTGGCAAGAATCTGTCGATAACGGTCGGAAGCTTCTCAATAAGGGTGAGGACCCCGAGCTGGCGGCCCGTTGGTTACAAGGGCAGACTTCGCGCAGCCCAATTGACGACGCCGACTTAATTCGCGCTCAGCGCGAACGTTTGGCGCAAGACGTTGACCGGGCACTGGGGTTCGCCAGCGAGTTGGACAGCATCATCGGAAGCGCTGGGCGGCTTTCGCGGCGCGCATATTATTTCTGAAAGATTCGCACAGCTCGTTCGAATGATAGAAAAGGCAGGACGTCATGCTCTAGTAGCGTGATACTTGCTGCAAATTCAACCAACACACATAAAAACATGAAACCTTCTATTCTCAAAATAACCATCTTAGTTTTGTCCGGTCTGGCAGTCGGCACAGGATTGCGCGCCGGTCCGCCAACTGCGGATGATGTCGGCGATGTCGGCTCGTTCGGAAACAACGCGATTTACATGGGCGCCGAGAGCGGATTTATAACCCTACAGACTGATCCGTGCCCTGCCCCGACGCCCGGGCCGAGCCCCTCCACCAACCCGGCAAATGGCGATCAGTGTTTTCAGATTACCGACCCGACGACGACCATGCCGTTCGATGCGGAAAACATTCTGCGCATCAATCTGCCAGGGAGCGTTACCAGGACGGTCATTTTCCCGGTGCTGAACTTCTTCTACGACTATCACATGAACAATCTGAGCGGCGCTCCGACCCAGGCGCGTTTTCAGTTCACCGCCAACATCACGATTGTCAGCCCGGTATTGAACGATCCGAGCTGCATTGATCCAAATACCAGCGCAGCTTGCGGGGGCCAGCTTACTTTTCAGTTTACCCCCAATCGGGTGTTCGATGATCGGCATTTGGATACTGCCGAACATGCTGAGGTTCGAATGACGATTACTCGCGCCGGAAACGCCGGCATCAATAAGGCCCAACTCATCAGCGAGGGGTTGCCGTCCGCACTGGTGGACAAACTGTTCAAAAATCCGATGACGCTACAATTGAACGTCGTTGGCAGTGGCAAGGATGTCGATTTCGCCAATATCACCGCGAATATGCGGCTTCTCGGCGACAAGTAATCCAGAGCTCGGCCAAAATAGTATCCCGCCGCTTCGGAGGAATCCGGAGCGGCGGATTTTTTTGTGCACGATTCGGACTTGATGAACGGAAGCTGAATGCGGATGGTGCGCCTCGTTCGGACTAATCGCTCTCAATGTTAAACGGCCAGAAAATTGTCGTGGTAATGCCGGCTTACAACGCCGCACGCACCCTGCAAAAAACCTACGATGAAGTGATGCAGCAGGGGATTGTCGATCTGGTCATTGTGGTTGACGACGCCAGTCATGACGAAACCGCCTCCATCGCGCGCACCTTGCCCAACGTGCAAGTGGAGGTTCATCCGAAGAATCGCGGCTACGGCGGGAACCAGAAAACCTGCTATCGCCTCGCGCTCGAAGCCGGCGCGGACATTGTGGTCATGATCCACCCTGATTACCAGTACACTCCGCAACTACTTCCGGCCATGGCATCGCTGGTGGCGAGTGGACTTTATCCGTGTGTGCTTGGCTCGCGAATTCTTGGCGGTGGCGCGCTCGACGGTGGGATGCCGTGGTGGAAATACATTTCCAACCGGTTCCTCACTGCGGCCGAGAATTTGATGCTCGGCGCCAAGCTTTCGGAATATCACACTGGCTACCGCGCGTTTGCCCGCAGCTTGCTGGAGCGCGTGCCAATAGAGAAAAACTCCGACGATTTTGTTTTCGACAATCAAATGCTCGCTCAGATCGTCTGGATCGAGTGCAAAATCGGCGAAGTCACGTGTCCGGCGAAATATATGCCCGAAATGTCCTCGATTAATTTTCGCCGAAGTGTGCGCTACGGCATCGGCTGCTTGGGCACCGCCTTGCGGTTTCGCCTAGCGCGATGGCGACTGGCTTCGCCGCCGGTTTAACGATGCCGACAGCACCGGAACTGCGAAATCACCGAGAAGATCGTCGGGTCGCAATCGCCGTCTGCATTTTTCTAACCGTTGCCATCTGGCTGGTGTTCGGCCAAACCCTGAACCACGGGTTCATCAATTTCGATGACGACCTCTACGTGTATCAAAATGCCGAGGTCAGTCGCGGCCTAACGCTCGAAGGGCTTAAGTGGTTCTTAACTCATCCTCATGCACGCCTGTGGCATCCCTTAACCACGTTAACTCACATGACGGACTGCCAGATTTATGGATTGCGCCCTGGCGGTCATCATTTCACGAACGTGCTTCTGCACAACGTCGGGTCGCTGCTGCTCTTTCTTGCCCTGAGCCGGATGACGGGCTCTGTGTGGCGAAGCGCATTTGTCGCGGCCATTTTTGCCATCCATCCCATGCGAGTCGAATCCGTTGCCTGGGTCGCAGAGCGCAAGGATGTGTTGAGCGGCGTATTTTTCGCCATGACCCTCGGCGCATACGCTCATTACGCGCGAGCGCCCAGCGTTCGTCGCTATGTGGTGCTGTCGATCTTGATGGCGTGCGGGTTAATGTCCAAGGCGACCTTCGTCACGGTGCCTCTGGTATTGCTGTTGTTGGATTATTGGCCGCTCGGAAGAATGCGAAGCGGCACGAGGAAAGGGCAAAGTAGTCAGCAGTCCGTAGTTCGTGATCTGGTTGCAGAGAAAATTCCCCTGATTGCGCTTTCACTTGCCGCCTCGGCAGTGACGATCCTGGTCCAAACGGTAACGATGGCATCGCTGGAACAGTTGCCTCTCCTGCCCCGCGTCAAAAATGCAGCCGTCAGCATAATCGTTTATCTGCGCCAAATGCTTTGGCCGTCCGGTCTGGCGGTGTTTTATCCGCACCCGCGCAATCATTTGGATACCTGGGTTGTTTTGGGATCGGTCCTTCTAATCGTGGTGATCACCCTGGTCGCAGTTTTGCTGCTGCAGAAGCGTCCATATCTTTTTGTCGGGTGGTTTTGGTATCTGATATTGCTTTTTCCCGTGCTCGGATTTTTTCAATCGGGTCTACAAGGACGTGCCGATCGCTTTACCTACCTTCCGCACATTGGAATAACGCTCGCGGTGACATGGACGATCGCCGACTTGGCGCCGCGGTGGCGCTATCGAAGCCCCGTTCTAGGCTCGTCAGCAATGTGCATCGTAATTGCGTTCGCGATTTGTGCTTGGAAACAAACGACCTACTGGCGCGACAATGTCTCGCTCTGGCGGCACGCCATCGCGGTCACTTCCGAAAATCAGATCGCGCATCAAAACTTGGGGGCGGCGTTGTGGGCCAACGGCGATAGGGCGGAAGCCCAGGTTCAGGCTCGCATTGCGAATATAATTCACGCCGAAGCGACGGTGAAAGATTTTCCCTTCAACATCGCAGCGCGCGATAGTCTCGGGGCCTTGCTCGTCCAGGCCGGCGATGTTCACGGCGCGATTTCCCAATGGGAAGTCAGTCTGCAAATTGATCCAAATGACGGGAACGCATTGAACAACCTCGCCTGGATCTTGGCCACTTATCCCGATGATTCGATCAGGAACGGACGACGAGCTGTCCAGCTTGCGGAATCGGCGACGGCGCTTCCCGGCGGCGACTTGCCTATCGTTCTTCGAACCTTGGCTGCGTCGTATGCGGAACAGGGGGATTTCCCACAAGCGATAAACACATCGCAACGGGCGATCGACAGGGCGGCGGAGCAGGGGAACACTGCACTGGTCGAAACATTGCGACACGAGCTCGAGCTTTATCAGGCGCAAAAACCTTATCGTGAATCGCCCCCCAACTGAATCCAATCGGGCCTGGTTTGCTGTTTGCGGGGCGATCGTCGTCCTGATCTGGATCGTCTTTGGCCAAACCCTGACTCACGGCTTCGTCAACTACGACGACAAGACCTACGTCTATGGAAACTCGTTAGTCAGTTCGGGTCTGACGGTCCATGGAATTGGACAGGCTTTCGTCGACATTTACACAAAGAACTGGCATCCGCTCACGATCATTTCGCACATGATCGATTGTCAGATTTTTGGTCTCAAAGCCGGCGGCCACCACTTCACCAATGTTTTGCTCCACACCGTTGCGGTGCTGTTGCTGTTCGTTTTTCTCGCGAGAGCCACCGGGCGGTTTTGGTGTGCGGGATTTGTCAGTGCAATCTTCGCAATCCACCCGCTCCGGGTGGAGTCGGTCGCCTGGATCGCAGAGCGCAAAGACGTTCTCAGCGGAGTTTTCTTTTTTCTGACGCTGATTGGGTACGCACGCTATGCGCGCAGAGCTTCGTTAGGGCGCTATCTTGCAGTGGCCGCTTTGTTCGCCGGCGGACTGATGTCGAAAGTGATGCTTGTCACCACCCCGGCGATCTTATTGCTTCTGGATTACTGGCCGCTCGATCGTATCCGCGATCTGAAGTCGTTGTGGCGCTTGACGATTGAAAAGCTGCCCCTGATCGCAATGTCGATCCTCTGCTCCGCGATCACGTTCATTTTGCAGGTCCGCACTCAGGAATCGATTGGGCAACTCCCCCTTAGCTGGCGTCTCCAGAATGCCCTGGTGACGTGTATCACTTACATCTGGCAAATCTTCTGGCCGGCCAATCTCGCGGTGTTTTATCCGCATCCGGACGATCGTCTTGCTTTTTGGCAAGTCGGACTCGCGGGCTTGTTCCTGATTGCCGCGACATGGGCGGTATTCGCGGTTCGCAAACGTTACCCATATCTTCTGGTCGGCTGGCTTTGGTATTTGATCATGCTGATACCGGTCATCGGGATCGTCGAGGTGGGAGTTCAGGGTCATGCCGATCGCTATACATATTTGCCGCACATCGGTCTTTATATCGCCTTAACCTGGCTTATCGCGGATGTTTCAGCGGCGTTTCGAGTGCCGAAGCATGTTATTGGAACGGCGGCCGTCGGTGTTGTTATCGTTTTGGCCACCTGCGCATGGAAGCAAACGACCTATTGGAAAAACAGCGACTCGCTCTGGACGCACACTCTTGCGGTCACCCAGAACAATGATGTTGCCCTGACGAACCTCGGCAACGTTTTCTTGGATCGTGGTCAACTGGATCAGGCGTTGTCGTATTTGCAGCGCGCGCTGGCAATTCGTTCCGCGAGCAAAGACCAACATTACAATCTCAGTCTGGCAATCATACACGACACGATGGGCAATGTTCTCGCGCGCATCGGCCGGGTGGATGAAGCGCTCGAACATTTCAGGCAAGCCGTCGATCTTCGGCCGGATTTTCCCGACGCGCATTACAATCTCGGGGTGGTTTTGTTTCGAAAGGGCGATATCGACGGCGCGATTGCTCAATGGCGAATGACCCTGTCCCTTCATCCCAACGATCCGGGAACAAACACGAGCTTGGCAAACGCGCTTGTTCAAAAAGGTTTGTTTCGCGAAGCGGTGGCTCATTATCAAGTCGCATTGCAGTCGGAACCGGATTCGGAGGCATCGCTCAATAATCTTGCCTGGATTCTTTCGGCGGCTCCCGACGATTCAGTCAGAAACGGCGCTGCCGCCGTGCAACTGGCAATCCGATTGAATCAAGTCACGCACGATAGCAATCCATCCTTCATTCGAACTCTGGCCGCGGCGTATGCAGAAGCTGGTCAATTCGACAAGGCCATCGAAACCGGCCAAACCGCTTCCGGCCTCGCCAATGCTCAGGGACAGCACGAGCTCGCCGGTAAAATAGAGGAAGAAACGGGTCAATACCGCCAGCATCTTCCGTTTCGCGATCCCACTTTGCCGAATGCGCAATAATCACTGGACCGTTGCCGGCATCTGCGCCGGTCTTGTCGCGCTGGTTTGGTTTGTTTTCGGGCAAACCATTCGGTTTCCATTTATTGATTTCGACGATCCCGAATACGTTTACGAAGTTCCCGAGATCAACAGCGGCCTGACCATTCACAATGTCGCCTGGGCATTCATTCATTGGCCGTCCACGAACTGGTTTCCACTCAAAAACATTTCCCACATGATCGAGTTCACGTTGTTCGGCCTAAACCCGGGCGCATTTCACATCACCAATGTTGTTCTTCACACCGCGTCGGTGCTCTTGCTCTTTCTCGTATTCTCGCGCATGACGGGAACGATCTGGCCAGGCGCGTTTGTGGCCGCGATCTTTGCGATCCATCCGTTGCGCGCAGAATCCGTCGTGTGGATTGAAGAACGCAAGGATGTTCTCAGCGGATTGTTTTTCATGCTCACCCTGGCCGCTTATTTTCATTACACTCGCAAACGATCGATCGCGCGGTATCTGGCAACATTGTTACTGCTCGCAGCTGGATTGCTTTCCAAACCGATGCTGGTAACGACACCGATAGTTTTATTGTTGTTGGATTATTGGCCATTAAACAGAGGTCACAGGTCACAGGTCACAGGTCAGAAATCGGAAAAGGGGTGGCGAGAGCTGGTTGTTGAGAAGAT
>JAICWQ010000153.1 GCA_025934755.1 Chthoniobacterales bacterium
GTCACGTAACCGTCGGTCTCATAGTGTTGCGATGAAACGATCGGGCTCAGGTGTTTGGCCACGATTTCCGGCGGCGGCAATTTGCTCACGTCGACGTAATCCGAGATCGCCGGCATGAACGCCGCGCTCATCAAAAGCATCGGTCGCAGCGACGCATCCAGGCGCGGATAAAGCAATGCCGGGTCGACATAAAAGAACGCACCGGTTGGAGTAGGCACCGAGCGCGTTGCGGTTTTGTAGGTCGCCGAATTGGCCAGACCGGACGCCGATTGATTGCTGCGAGTGATTGCCGATTCCACTGAAACCGAATCGAGTCCCATAATCAGCGCGCGATTCGACAAAGCCAGCGTCGGCGTGATCGCGAGTAACGCCGCGGGCGTTTGCATGTAAAAATAAATCACCCCGTTCTTTTCCGTCTTCTTCCAAATTGCATCCTCATCGATCGCGTGGGTGAGCGTTTCTGTGAGCTTGCTGGCCCGGGCGAAGTCTTTAACCGGCAACGTCGCAATAATTGACGGCCAGTGCGAATTCTGCGGCCAGTCGGCAATGGACCCCAATTCCAAATCGAACGCCGCTTTCCAATCATCCACTGTTACGCCACCCTGCGCAGCGACGTTAAAGACCTTCTGCAGCCACGTCCCTGCCGGCAACGCACTTTGGTTGATCCCAGTCATCCGATCAGGATTAATCAACGTTGCGATGTACAAAAAACTGTCCGCCGTTCCTAAATTAAGGGAGGAGCGGGTCAGCTTCCGATCCGGTTGCGTCTGAGCCATGCCGATGAACAACACGTCGCGCATTTTGCCGCCGTCGAATCGAGTTGCCCCGCACACGCTGCGCATCTGATCCATGGAGCTTTGATCGCCGGTCACGCCGATTGCATTCCGAAGCGACGCCAGTTTTTGCGAAATGCCTTTGGGTTGAACGTAAAATAACAAGGCGTAGCTCGCCGGCATGTGCGCCATTGCCGCGCGGAACGTGCCGTCACTTTCCAGAGTTGTCTGGGCGTCCTTTCCCCCACTGGCGGGACTCGCCGTCCCGAGCCCCCGGCCATCCGCGCGGTCGAGCAACATTTTCAGCTCGGCCAGATCGTTTGAAGCGAAGAACCATTGCCCGTCATAAACGGTTGCGATTTGGTTTGGCGCAGCCCCCGCGATGTCGATTTTGTGCTGCTGGTACTCGACGCTTTCGTGGGTGGACGCGTCACGGACAATTTGGGATCGCCATTTTTCGATGATTTTCTCGGCCTCGGATTGGCTGCCGTGAAATCGAAAACCGCCGGCGAAATGCGGGTTATTGTTTTCGATGGAGGTGACGGCGAGGAATGCGTCCCTCGGCGAAAGTTTTTCGAGGTCGGAGAGGGTTTGGGACGTATTATCCCGCTGTGGAATTCTCGACAGCGGTTTACGCAAAAATTCCCGCACCGCCGGTTCCTGATAAAGCTTGTAAATGTCCGTCTGATGCCAGTCGTTGCGACTGCGATTGAAATCGGGCAGGTGAATGAAACCGACCGTGTCCCGTGGCAAAAGAGCCGTAACCGCGGCGTTCGACGTGTTCTGCGTCCGGTGGACGATGTAAATAACTCCGGCCGCTGCGATGGCAGCGAGAAGGATTAACAGTCCAAGTCGTTTCATTAATGCGGGATGCTCGATACTCGATGCTCGGCGTCAGATCAAATGATGAGCGGCAGTCCGCTTTGGAGTGCGGTGCGTTCCCCGCACCGCTTTCAGGTTTCGATCATGACCCAGCACGCAAAAGCGGTGCGAGGACTCACCGCACTCCAAAAGCCTTAGTCACGCTCTCGGATGAAACTGCCGGTGGACGGATTTCAGCCGCTGTTGATCGACATGGGTGTAAACCTGAGTGGTCGAAATGTCGGCGTGGCCGAGCATTTCCTGAATGATCCGCAGGTCCGCGCCGTTGCTCAGCAGATGGGTGGCGAAACTGTGCCGCAACAAATGCGGATAAATGTTTTTCTCCAGACCGGCGTGCCTCGCTTTTTCTTTCACGATTTGCCAGATTCGGGTGGTCGTTAATTTCGTTCCGCGCTCGGACAGGAAGATTTCGTTGCCGGTGCGCCGTTTCACCAGCTTTGGGCGTTCGGTCGACAAATAAACCGCCATTGCCTCGCACGCTTTGCCGCCCACCGGAACCATTCGCGTTTTCTTGCCTTTGCCAATCACCCGAATCACCCCCTCTTCCGGATGGAAATTTTCCAAACGCGCATTGGCCAGCTCGGAAATGCGCAATCCGCTCGCGTAAAGCAGCTCGATCATTGCCCGGTCGCGCAATCCATGCGGCGCTTTGGTGTCGATGTTGTTGAGTAATTGCTCGACTTGAAGTTCGTTCAACGTTTCCGGCAAATATCGCTCGATTCGCGGCAGACTGAGCGCTTCGGTCGGATCGTTTTTAATTTCGCCTTTGCCGGCGAGGAATCGGAAAAAAATCTTCAGCGCGACCACAATCAATTTGATCGACGATGCCGAAAGCCCGGCCCGTTTTCGATCGGCGAGATATTCGCTGATCATCGGCAATGTGACTTTCTTCCATTCGGTCTCGGTTTTCACCAAAGCCGAGTCGCCCGCTTCCCTGGAACCACTCGCCCGGCAGCTGCCCGACTTGCGGCCTGCCGCTGTAGAGTTCGCTCCCGCGAACCGCTGACCGCTGACCGCTGACGTGTGACCTCTGGATTTCGCCGTCCATGCGGCGAAATCCATCAGCGACCGCTGAGTGGAGAGCTGATAATTGTCGGAAAGTCCGCGCTCCACCGCCAGATAGCGGATGAACGACTCGATATCGCGCTCCACCGGGCAAATAACAGTGACAAGTGACGAGTGACAAGTGACGAGTTTTGCGGATCGGTGATCGCAGACTTCTGACCTCTGCGGCGAATTTTTGCCAACGGTAACGTTCGCCAGCGTTGACAATCCAAGACTAATTGTTCGATCATATTTTCAGGATGAGCCTCGACCTCAACACGATTCTCAAGGATTGGGCGCATGAAAACCGCGCCATCAAAGTTCGCAAAATTCTCGGCCTCGATGGCCGGCACAAACTGCAGCTCCGGATCGATCTCGGCGTTTTGCAAATGGAACTCTGCGGCCGGCCCGACGGCATGCGACCGCATGGTTGCGAGTCATTGCTGACCTATCACCAATTGCGGGCCGCCCGCGCCGAAGCCAAGGGTGAGAGTTACGATCTCACGCCGGAACAATGCGCCGAACTCCAGCAGGAAGGCATTCAATATTACCATCGCTACCTCAGCTTGTTTCAGATCAACGATTTTCACGGCGTCGTTCGCGACACTCAACGCAATCTCGATCTCTTCGATTTTGTCGACGCCCACATCGAGCGGGACGAGCTTTCCTGGACGCTCCAACAATTCCGTCCCTACGTGCTGATGATGAACACCCGCGCCAAGGCGTCCATCTTCCTCGGTCAGGGAAAATTTCCGGATGCCATCGCCGAGATCACGCGCGGACGGGAAACGATCACCGACTTTTTCCAGAAATCGCACTTCCCCGAGCTGGCCGCGAAAAGTTCCGAGATCCATTTTCTCGACGATTGGATGAAAGAAATCACCGCCAAACGTCCGCGCTCCAAACTCGAAATCATGGAAAGTGAAATGGAGACAGCGGTGGCGAAGGAATTTTACGAGCGCGCCGCCGAGCTTCGCGATCAAATCGCGAAATTGAAAGCTACTGAAACCACAACCGCAACAGCCCGCCCGCGGCCTGTGGTTCAAGAGCTCTGATTTGGTTGATTGTTGAGAGTTGAGAGAACGGGGAATAAACTTCAGAAATGATCCCCCGAATTCGGGAATTGCTTCACGCGGCGCCGTTTCAACCTTTTAGTGTCCGGACCAGCGACGGCAGAGAATATGTTATTCCGACAGCCGGCCATGCAGTGGTTCACCCAAGTATTCCACGTCTGATCGTTTTTTTGGACGACGGCGGCCAGGTTGATCTTGCTCCTCTGCACATGGCGTCGATTTTGCGGAACGGCAAAATCGAAACAGCGAAAGCCAGTGAGTGATTTAACGAATTAGTGATTCAGCTGTTGGAATTCGCTAATCATTAACTCGCTAAATCGTTAAATTTGGCCTGCCGGACAACGCCTGACTTTTCGCTTGTCTGCGAGTGCCGGTTGTTTCAGAATCCGCGGCGTGAAATTTCTGCCAGCCATCGCTGCATTATTCGCTGTCGCGCTGCTGTTTCCCTCGAAATCATTCGGCGCAGGTAAGAAGAAGAACACGCCCACGCCGGCGCCTGCCTTCGACACGACCGACCACATCACCGCGGTCCATCTGACGTCGATCACGATCAATCTTTACGCCACCCACGCGGCGAAAGAATACAGAGTCACCCCTGCGACCAAGGTCACCGTCAACGGCAAACCATCGCAGTTAAACGGCCTCGCCACCGGAATGTCCGTGGTCGTTGCACCAGCTGCCGATGGCGTCACCGCCGCCACCATCGACGCCAAAAGTTCGCGGCGTTGACTTGCGTCAACAAAGCAGGAAAGGCAGCTGCATCCAACGATTAGCCAGCGCGAACAAACAACGGCATACGTGGTCCACGTATAGCGAAGACTCGATGGGCAGTTAACCGGCTTTATCTATGAGGAGTGCCAGTCGTAGGCGGTCGCGGGTTCACCGACGTGAAGGCAACCCAAGGACGACCCAACGTCGGCGGAGGCAAAATCAAATTGGGCCTGCGTTGGCCGCCTGGCGTAAACGAAATAAACTGTCTCAATCAGCGGCCGCGGTGAAATTAAATATCTCGTGCCGCACATTGCAGGAATGGGAACAAGGCCGGGCAACGCCGCAGCATTTGGCCCTCGACTCGCTTCGAGAAAAGATTGCCCGATAAGCTTCGTCCAACAGTCGGGAAAGCCAGTGCACGTTTCCCGTCCTCACTGCGATCGCTTCGGACCACGAACGTTCGTATATTAGTTAGGCGGGATCCGCCCTCATCCTATACGTGAGTCACGTATAACTTGCCCCGGCTCCAGCTATTTTCATTGGGTTAACGGCGTCAACAACCGCGGGAGGCTTCCCCTTCGCCGATGGTTTCATGGGTGTCGGCCGAAACCGCGGGCGGCGTCAAACTTCGGTCGGCCATGGCTGGGTATTTCGTGTCGCGCTGTTGTTTCGGTGAAAGTCATTCGGCGAAAGGCAAATCGCAACGGGCACCCCGGCTAATGCGGTCCGGCACACGCTTTCTACGATGATTAAGAGCATCGGGATCCGAACGCTATACGTGAGTCACGTATAGCGATGGCTCGACGGGCTTACCATTTTTTTGCGTTCACCTCTTTCAAGATTTGGATTTGCACCGCCTGGTCCGCCACCAGCCGCTTCAAGCGGCTGCATTCCTTTTCCAAACTTCGCAGGCGCCGCGCTTCATCCACTTCCATCCCCCCCAACTTGCGTTTCCACCCGTGGTAGGTCTGCACCCCAATGTTGTGCTGGGCACAGGTCGCTACCACCGTGGCCCCAGCTCGCACTTCCTTTAATATCGCTATTTTCTCCTCATCACTGAATCGACTCGTCTTCATGGTTCTGCTCCTCTTTTAGGGGCAGAACTACCTCTATGTCATCTCCACTTTTCGGGGGTCAGGCCAGTTTCCCATCGAAGTTCTTCCGCGGAGGGGCGCAACATCGAAAAAAAGTGCATGCAGTTGGTGCGGTCGGCAGAAACTTCGAACGATGATAAGCACCCTCGGAGATCCGGATGATATACGTGAGTCACGTATAGTAACGGCTTTCGCGGTGTTAAAGCCGACTCAACTCGTTCCATTTGCCGGTCGTAAGGGGTTTCGACCGGCGTCTCTTCCGGTTTTGGTTCGACAGGGATCGCGCGTAACACCGGTTGTTCACCCCGCATGCCCTGAGCATCGGGCTGGTGATTCCCGCGCTCATCGCCAGCTCGGGCGAAAGTTCCCCGACGTTGCGCGGACAAGGCCGAGTTCTTGAAACCGGAACGGCCAAGCGAATTTCCGGTGCCCCAGTTCGGCGAACACGACCACCGGGCAATCGCATCGAGTAAGCTTTTCTTTGTGAATATGCTTACGTTTCGTCGCAGATCGGGTTGCCCGTCGAAGTGAACGCCGTAGAGATCGAAAATCTCGCGTGTTTAGGGCAAGGTCATTCGGCGGAAGGCAAAGAAAAAAGGCGCACCTTCGGTTACTGCCACCGACACGAGCTTCGTACGATGATTAAGAATATCCGTAATCCGGCTGCATACGTGAGTCACGTATAGCAATGTCTCTCGCGCGGCTGTTGCCGTCGATCGGGCCGGAGGCAGATTGAAAAAGCGCAGCTCCGGCCACTGCCGCCGACACGAGGTGCCTGCGCTATCTGCGGAGGCGGCTGCAAGTCGTCACCGCCAATAAAGATGGAAACAATACCAATGATGATGACGTCGAGGATTCGGGCGCTATACGTGAGTCACGTATAGCAACGGTTGTCGCAGTGTTGTTCGGGTCAAAGTCATTCGGTGTGGAGGCAAATCGAAGACGCCGAGCCCGCGGCTGCTGTGGCCCGGCACACGCCTCGGACGGTGATTAGCACCGTCGAGGATTCGGATGTTATACGTGAGTCACGTATAGCAATTAATGGCGATCGCGACGTTGTTCCCGCCAAAGTCGTTCGCGCCGGAAGGCAAATCGAAAAAGCGCACCTCAGGTTACTGCCGCCGGCACGAGCTTCGTACGATTGGCCAGATTTGCGACTCCCGGAAGGACAAGCGCGATGATTAAGAATATCGGAATCCCGGATGCTATACGTGAGTCACGTATAGCAATGGCTGTGGCGGGGTTGTTTCCGTCGAAATCATCCGGCGCAGGTAAGAAGAAGAGCACCCCACGCCGGCGCCTGCGTCCGACACGACCGACCACATCACCGCAGTCCATCTGACGTCGATCGCGATCAATCTTTACGCCACCCACGCGGCGAAAGAATACAGAGTTACCCCTGCGACCAAGATCACCGTCAACGGCAAACCATCGCAGTTAAACGGCCCCGCCACCGGGATGTCAGTGGTCGTTGCACCAGGTGCCGATGGCGTCACCGCGGCCACCATCGACGCCAAAACTCCGAAGCGTTAGCCGGTTTGCCAACAGAAGGACGAAGGCGGCGAAGTCTATTTCGTTCTGGACTAAACCTTCATTGTCTTTGTTATCTTCTGTGAAGGAAC
>JAICWQ010000234.1 GCA_025934755.1 Chthoniobacterales bacterium
AGTGCCTACAAATCGCTCCGGATTGGAAATCCGCTGGACCGGAAAACATTGATGGGACCGTTGATCGACCAGCACGCGGTCGACATGGTGCAGGATTCGATTCAGAAACTGAAGGACGAAGGTGGCGAAGTTCTTTACGGCAGTGAGCGAATGGATCTACCGGGCGGTTGCTACATGAAACCTTGCCTCGCAACGGCGAAGCGAAATTTCAAAATTGTTCACGAAGAAACGTTTGGGCCGCTGCTTTATTTGCTGACCTATCGCGATTTTGATGAAGCGATTGCGATCCAAAACGGCGTCCCGCAGGGGCTGACCAGTTCCATCTTCACCAACGACGTCCGCGAAGCCGAGAAGTTCGTCAGCGCCGTTGGAAGCGATTGCGGGATCGCGAACGTGAACACCGGAACGAGTGGCGCGGAGATCGGCGGTGCGTTCGGTGGCGAGAAAAACACCGGCGGCGGCCGCGAAAGCGGCAGCGATTCGTGGAAGAGCTACATGCGCCGTCAGACTAACACGATCAATTTCTCGAGCGACCTCCCGCTCGCCCAGGGAATCGAATTCGGCGCCGGTTCCGGCAGCGAAACGGTTTAGTTTTCTAACGCGGCGGTTTTAAGGTAGGGGCGATTGCCCCCAATCGCCCGCGAGCCGTTGAGGGCAACGGTCCCTACCGGTTGATCGTCAGCTCGAGTAGTTCGTCAACGTTCTTCGCGCTGTCGATGTTCATGATGCAGCGCTGCAATTTCTTCCGCTGATCGTCTCCGATTACGTCGGCCCCGAGGGCGTTGAATTTCACCGCGATTTCTTCTTCGGTCATCGGATCGCGTGGATCGCCTTTCGGAACGTCGACCCGGGTTGAATGTTGTTTTCCGTCATTCATCGTGATCGTCACCCGGCTCGGCTGGAATTTCGGGAAAAGGGCTTCGAACTCTTCGTTCGCGACTACTTTCACTTTGTCCATGATCGGAATCAGCGATTTGTCGAGGACGCGTTCCTCCTTGAATTGGAGCGGTGTCACCATTCCATCGAGCAGCCCAACCGCCATGCAGTAGGGCAACGAATGATCGGCGGTCTCCTTCGAATCCGGCCGATACTTGTGCGGATCGCCCAGAATATCCGCCGCCCGCGCGATTACTTCGACTTTGATCTCCTTCACCTCATCGGCCTTGAGCTTGTTTTCCTTGATCGTCTTCATCATCGCGGTCAACGGCGCGTGACTGAGCGCTTCGATCGGAAAACTTTTCATTCCGCAATCGAGAATCCGGTAATGCGACTGCGGCGATGTCGGCAAATCTTTGATTAAACCTTCACCATCGAATGTCGCCGGCTGGCCTTTGTATTGCACGTGATGAAAGACGGCGAACAAACCTTCCTTGCCGTCGATCATGTGTTCGGGACCGGAAAATCCTTCGCGGGCAAGTAGCGCGCTCTCTGCGCCCATCCGTCCCGCCCACGGATCGACGGTATTTTTCATGTTGGTCAACTTTCCTGCGGTCACCGCGCCCGGGCAAAATGTGCGAGCGGCGCTGATCCCGATCGCCGAGACCATTTGATCGACCGTGAGATTCAACACCCGGCCGGCCGCAACCGGCGCTGCGAATGCGCTCAAGGTTGCGTGGTGCCACCCATATTCGCGCACACCGGGTCGTCCGATTTCGCAAAGACGCATTTCAATCTCGTAAGCGATGATTGTTCCCAGAATCAGGTCCTTGCCGCTCAGACCTTCGCTTTCGCAGAGCGCAAGCGGCGCAGCGATCAGATCGCTCGGATGACACGGATCAGCTTTCCAATAAATGTCGTTGTAATCCATCGCTCGCATCATGTGGCCGTTGAGGAATGCGGCATCGACTGGATTGGTTTTGAAACCGGAAACAAACGCAGTGGCATTCCCGTTACCGCCGGACATCGCGCGATAATGTTTCAACAAAATCTTCGCGTCCTCCTGCTGACTCCCACCCAGCGCGCATCCTATTGAATCGAACCAGAATAATTTCGCGGCCTGGATCGCTTCCGGCGAAAGATGTTCGTATTTCAGACCGCACGCCCATTCCGCGATGATGTGTGAGAGAAGACGTTTCGATTCCGTTGCTTGCTTTGCCATGATGATGTCGATCTTTCCGTTTATGAACTTGATTGGCCCGCTCAAATTTTCAAGCCTACGGAAAGGAACCAAAATGAGGGCCAGTAAAATTATCTGCTTCGCCGTTGCCGCAATGTTGGTTGCAACGGCAGCGCGGGCCGGCGAAACCGTCATCGTCAGCGATCTGGTTGGACCCGAGGGCCCATTGTATCTTGACGGCAATCTTTACTACGTTGGCTGGGTCTCCAACACGTTGTCAAAATGGGACGGCAAAACGGCCACGGTCTTAAATCATACCCCGGGCTGCGGCCATAACGGATTGGCCCTCACCAAACAAAAAACCTTTCTCCTCGCATGCACTGAAGAGCATGGCGCCATTCTTGAACTCGATCTGACCGGCAAGGAGTTACGCCGTTGGGAGGCGGACAAGGATGGCAAACCGTTTCAAGGCGGCATCAATGATATTGTGGTGAGCGCCAATGGCGGCGCCTATGCGACACTCTTTGGCCCGTACAAGGACGTGCCCACCTCCGTCGTTGGCAAAATTCTCTATCTTGCGCCAGGCAGCGAGCAATGGATCGAAGTGGCGGACGATCTCAATTACGCCAACGGAATCGGCGTTTCTCTCGATCAAAAAACACTCTACGTCAGCGAAACCGTCGGAAAC
>JAICWQ010000187.1 GCA_025934755.1 Chthoniobacterales bacterium
TCCCATCCTTCGGGCATTTTTGAGAATCGGAGGGGTTCGGTATGTCTTTAGTTCCCGTTAGTGAAAATCCGTGTAATTCGTGTCTAAACCGATGAAACTTGTGATCGCCGCCACCGGGGCCAGCGGCTCGATTTATTTGCAGCGATTGCTTGAGCAAATCGATGCCAGCGCCCACGAGGTCCATTTGGTGTTGAGTGGTCATGCCAAACAAGTTGCGAAACACGAGCTCGATTCCCTCAAAATTCCGAAAGGAATCATCCAGCACGCCGAGAACGATCTGAACGTGCCGTTCGTCAGCGGATCTGCCCGATTCGATGCAATGGTCATTGTTCCGTGTTCGATGGCCACGCTTGGGCGCATCGCCTCCGGTTCGAGCGACACCGCGCTCTTGCGGGCGGCGGACGTTTTCTTAAAGGAACGGCGCAAACTCATTCTGGTCCCGCGCGAAACGCCTTGGAACCTGATTCATGCCCGCAATGTCGTCACTTTGCTTGAGGCCGGCGCAGTGGTCCTTCCCGCGATTCCGTCGTTTTATAGCCGCCCGACGTCGGTAGCCGAAGTTGTCGACACAGTCGTTTGGCGGATTCTCGATCAAATCGGTCTTCCGAGCGCGCGCGCTTATCGCTGGGCCGACGAAACCACGGGACGTCGCGAACGTAAAAAATCTTGAAGATCGAAGGCTGGAAAGCGCGCTGGCTGATCGCGTTCGGGGTCCATCTTTTGAAGTTGCTTGGGCACACCCTGCGCTACGAAATCGACGATCGGGCAGGCATTGTCGGGCAGCCGGTCGTCAAGAATTACATCGTCGCGCTTTGGCACAATCGATTATTGATTTTTCCACTGGTGCTGCGGCGCTTCTTTCCAAATCGTCGCGGTGCGGCTTTGATTAGCGCGAGTCGCGACGGCGATCTGTTGAGTGATGCGATTCATCGTTTCGATTACAACGTCATCCGCGGTTCGAGTTCAAAGCTGGGCGCGAGCGCCTTGCTTCAACTCAGTGACGTTCTGGCCAACAGCGGAGACGTTGTCATCACGCCTGACGGTCCGCGCGGGCCCGCATACGAGCTCGGCCCCGGCCTGGTTTTTCTCGCCCAAAAAACGGGCGCCGAAGTCCTCCCCATGAACATGGAATATTCCAGCTGCTGGCGAGTCAAAAGCTGGGACCGGTTTATTATCCCGCGGCCATTCGCGAAAATCCGCGTGATTATCGGACGATCCGAACAGATAAGATCGACATCGAGTGACAGAGAATTTGAAGGGGAGCGACTTCGTTTGCAGAACGTGATGATGTCGCTGGTTGAACGCCGCTGAGACACGAACTTCGCCAATTTACTCGAACCGGTCTGCCTTTTGGCTTTCGTGACAATTCGTGTAATTCGTGTCCTATGCCGAACATCATTGACGGCCGCGCCGTTGCCGAAAAAGTCTATGTCGATCTTCGCGGCGAAATTGCGGGGTTGAAGTCAAAAGGCATAACGCCGGGGATCGCAGTGGTGCTGGTCGGCGATGATCCGGCGTCGCGCGCTTACGTGCGTTCGAAAGACAAGATGAGTCGCGAGCTTGGACTCCATTCGGTCAAGCTCGAGCTACCGGAATCGACGAGCCAGAACGAGTTGCTCGCGCGGGTTGATGAATTAAACCGCGATCCAGCGGTCCACGGCATCCTGGTCCAATCGCCGCCGCCAAAACAAATCGACGAAACGGCCATCGTCCGCGCGCTCAATCCGGCGAAGGATGTGGATGGGTTTCACCCGCTGAATGTCGCCAAGTTGGCCATGGGCGATTCGACCGGATTCGTTCCATGCACCCCGCTTGGTGTTCAGCGTTTGCTTATCGAAAGCAAAATCGAAATCGCGGGCGCGCACGTAGTCGTTCTTGGACGAAGCATGATTGTTGGAAAACCGGTCGCGCTCTTGCTTATGCAGAAAGCCCAAGGCGGCGACGCGACAGTGACCGTCGTCCATTCGCGCAGCAAAGATTTGGAAGCAATCACGCGCTCGGCTGACATTTTGATCGCGGCCATCGGTCGCGCACATTTTGTGAAAGCCAGCCATGTTCGCGAAGGCGCGGTCGTGATCGACGTCGGAATTAATCGAATAGAAGACAAAAACGACAAGCGTGGTTACCGGCTGGTGGGCGACGTCGCCTTCGATGAAGTCGCCCCGAAGGCGAAAGCGATCACTCCGGTTCCGGGCGGTGTTGGGCCGATGACGATCGCGATGCTGATGGCAAACACAGTCAAAGCGGCCCGGCAGTCGATCTGACGATTCTTCGTGTCAGCGAACGCAACAACGGCGCGCTGATTGATGTCATGGCGAGAAATTTTGAGGCAATTGCGGGATGCAAAACCGCCTCGCGGGCGAGCTTGTTAATCCACAGCCGTCCTCGATACATTGCCCGATGGGCACGAACGAAAGCCTCGGTTGTGGATCCCCGGTCGTTGCCGCCGATAATCTTTGCGATTGCGCTGGCGGCCAGTTCGCCTGAACGCAGCGCATAATAAATTCCTTCGCCGGTAAAGGGTTCAACCACCCGCGCGGCGTCGCCGATGAAAAATAAATTGTCCTGCCCGGATGGAACTGGAGCCCGGGTGAGCGGCGTGATCGTGCGCCATTGTTGGTCGCGCGAGAGCTTGAATTCGTTTTCGGCCCAAATCTTCAAAGATGCGATTGTCGGCGCGGTTCCGACCAAACAGAGATTGAGCTCGTCCGCATTCACCGGCGCCTGGCCGGAATAACCCGCCGGCAAAAATTGCAAAACGATGCGATTGCCAAAGTCGCGTGGCAAAGGAACGTGCGCTTGCAATGCGACTCGCTCCCGCTCCGGTCGTGGCAGCAAATTGCACAATCGCGCAACCGTCGAATTGCGGCCGTCCGCCCCGACCAAGACACAAGCCCGAAGGCTGTCGCGAACGATATCGATTTTCCAATCCCCGTCCCGGGCTCTGTGGAGTCCGACAACGGTCGCCTCTTCCTGGATTCGGGCGCCCATTTCACGTGCCCGATTCAGCAGCCGATCATCGAAAACACTGCGCTTGATCGTGAATATTCCGGCGCCGGCGATAGGAAGGGTCGCTCGCACTGTGCGCCCGCCAACGGTGATGAAGTCGACGGCATCGACGATCGCGTGTGGCCATCGGCTGACTTCGTTCGCAAGACCGAGCCGGCTCAGAGTCGGCAGACAGCCTGGGTTGACGCAATCGCCGCAGACTTTTTCGCGCGGGAATTTCTCGCGTTCGATTACGGCGGTTCGCAATCCAGCGGCTGCGCAAAAGGCGGCACAGGTAGAGCCCGCCGGGCCGCCTCCGACAATCGCAACGTCAACGACTTCCATTCCCGCTCAGTCTCAATTGCGATCGAGGCGCGTTCAACAGTGGTGGCGCGCGATCAAATAAGAACGAAAGTCTTCTATGAGCTGGTCTATTCCCGTCATCCGGATCGCCGGCATTCAACTTCGGATTCATATCACATTCGTGTTGTTGATCGCATGGGTGGCTCTGGGTTCGGCCGGCGCGGTGATATTCGTTCTCCTCTTGTTTCTATGCGTGGTGTTGCACGAATTCGGTCACGCTCTCGCTGCCAAAGGCTACGGCATCAATACGCCCGATATTACCTTATTGCCGATCGGCGGAGTGGCGCGGCTTGAAAGAATCCCGGAAGAACCAAAGCAAGAGCTGGTGATCGCCGCAGCCGGCCCGGCCGTAACCGCGATCATCGCGCTCTGTCTCTTTGCCGTCATCGCGGCCCGAAGCGGAACGCAAATCACGACATCGCTCCGAACCAACGATCTCCTGGTGAACATTTTCAAAATCAATGTTTACCTGCTTCTATTCAATTTGATTCCCGCGTTTCCGATGGATGGGGGCCGGGTGTTGCGCGCCTTGCTTGCGACCCGAATGAGTTACGCGCGGGCAACTCAGGTTGCGGCAACCGTTGGCCAGGGATTTGCCTTCTTCTTTGGAATTGTCGGCCTGTTCGGAATCCCCGGAGTGTTTCATGCGAATCCATTTCTAATTTTCATCGCGTTTTTCGTTTACATCGGGGCCTCTCAGGAAGCCGCCCTCGCCCAGATGCGCGATGTCTCGAGAAGATTTCCGGTTTCGAGTGCGATGGTGCGCGAGTTTCGAACTCTGCCCGCGGCAGCAACGCTGCAGGAAGCGGTCGACGCATTGCTGGCTACGTCGCAGCACGATTTCCCGGTGTTGGACGAAAAGGGAAGCGTTGCCGGAATTTTGACGCGGCATGACTTGATCGCGGCCCTGCGCAAAGACGATCCAAACATCCGGGTGGCGGATGTCATGAGGCGCGATATTCCGACGGTGACGACTGGAACGCGCTTCGAAGAAGCGTTTCGCATCATGCAGGAGTGCAATTGTCCCGCCGTGCCGGTGCTCGATAGCATGAAACGGCTCGTGGGTTTGCTCACTCCCGAAAATGTCAGTGAGCTGATGATGGTCCAATCCGCGTTGCCGCGGCGTCGCCCGGCCTGATTCGTTGGAGGGACACGCGCCGTCGCGTCCCAATATTATCGCGCGGACAGCGCCGATGCCCTCCAATTGTCGATCTGGATCGTAGCGAGTACATTTGCGGCCACTAATGACGGTAGCGAGAAAACAAAAACCTGATTTGCAGGAGAAGGTCCGAGACGTCCCGCACAAGCCGGGTGTGTACATGATGCGCGACCGGTTCAATCGGGTGATTTATGTGGGCAAGGCGCGCGACCTCCGGAAACGGGTGAGCTCGTATTTTCTGCCGTCCAAATTGGCCCAGGCCGATTTGAAAACACGCGCCCTGCTGGATGCGACCTGGGACTTTGAAACGCACGTCGTTCGCAGCGAAGCCGA
>JAICWQ010000055.1 GCA_025934755.1 Chthoniobacterales bacterium
CGACATAAACTCCGGCCGCCCTTTCTCCAATCGCACCATTCGCACCGAATCGACATGCTTTGGCCGCGGACGGTTGACCGCCGTTTTCAATGCGTTCGTTACCGGTTCGGCGATCACGATTGCAATCAGAAGACAAAAGATGCAGGTCCGGCCCTTGAACCCGCCAAACACTAATGCAGCAAAGAGGATCACGATGAGCAACGGTTTCCAAACGTCCGCATCACTGATCCCGGCCATGAACAAATCCAGCGCGGGATTCGTCCATCGTTCGTTGATGAGATGAAAAAGCTGCTGGTCCATTTGCGCTCGGCAGGACGATACGGGATTCGTTAAAGCGTTAAAGCGTTAAAGCGTTAAAGCGATGAAGCGATGAAGCGATGAAACGAGTGACCTTCCTAACGGCGTGGCTGATAGCCGCTTCAACGCTTCAACTGTTCAACCATTCAAAGCTGTACGCCGCGCCGCCCCCGTCCGCCCAGGAGATTCTTCAATCAGTCCGGATGTTGGAAACCCGGCAGCAACTTGATCTCGACGGTCAGCTTCGCCAAAACGACACCGTCGTTCCATTTCATCTCAACCAAAACGGGCCGGTGATCCGGTACTCGTTCACCGACCCGGACGAAGTGATCGAATTGCGACTAAGCGATAACAATTCGCGCCTCGACCTGGTGACCGATAACGGCAATGAAAATTTTCCGGCCGAAAAATTGCACGAAAAAATCCGGGGCACGGGCGTCACTTATGAAGATCTCGCTCTAAAATTCCTTTACTGGCCGGGCGGGCGCGTGCTGGGTGATGAGACGGTTCACGCGCGCAGCTGCTGGAAAATCCAATTGACTGCGCCGACCCGCGATTCCCAATACGCAAACATTTTTCTGTGGGTCGACAAGAAGAGCGGCGCGCTCATGCGCATGGAAGGCTACGATGCGGGCGGGAAGCTGGTGAAGCGTTTCGAGGTTGTTGCCGCCCAAAAGATCGACAACCGCTGGTTTCTAAAACAAATGCGCGTCGAAGAAATCCTGCCCGGCACCAACAAGGTGCAATCGCGCACCTATCTGGAGATCAAAAAGTAATCGAAGTAGCCCTGTGAGCTACGCGAAGGTCATCGACTGAACCAACTTGCAAGCGAAGTCCCCAAGAGATAAATGACAAAGTGTGATCAAGCCGATCCAAATTTCCCCCCGGTTCGAGAAGTCGGCTCGTGCTGTCGTATTTCACGGAAGCTGCCTTGATCTATTGCGGGAAATTCCTGATTCAAGCGTGCAGCTTGTTGTTACTTCGCCTCCATACAATATCGGAAAAGAATACGAAACGCGCGTAAGCATCTCCAGTTACGCAGATCAACAACGCGAGGTGATTACCGAATGCGTACGTGTCCTGAACCCGACCGGCAGTATTTGTTGGCAGGTCGGTAATTACGTTTGCGATGGTGAGATTGTACCGCTCGATACGGTGCTTTACTCGGTATTTCGTGATCTAAAATTGAAAATGCGGAACCGAATAATTTGGCACTTCGAGCATGGTCTTCATTGTAGTCGAAGGTTCTCTGGTCGTTACGAAGCGATAGTTTGGTTTACAAAAGGCGACGATTACATATTCAATCTGGACGCGGTTCGGGTTCCGCAAAAATATCCTGGCAAGAAACATTTCAAGGGACCGAAAGCTGGCGCGTACTCATGCAACCCTCTTGGCAAAAACCCTGGTGACTTGTGGATTATCCCTAACGTAAAGAGTAATCACGTCGAGAAGACCATTCATCCTTGTCAGTTTCCGGTCGAGCTGATCGAGAGACTTGTACTCGCATTTTCAAATGAGAACGACTGGGTATTCGATCCATTTCTCGGAGTCGGTACAACTGTTGTCGCCGCAACGAGGCATCGCAGACGCGGTGCAGGCGCTGAAACCACTGCCAGCTACGTCGAAGTTGCCCGTGATCGAATTATCGAGGAATCGCGTGGAAGCCTGCGGACACGTCCGATGAGCAAACCTGTATTCGATCCCGCTCATGCGGGTTCGAGCCTAACGACCGCTCCGTGGTTGAACGGAGAATCGGATCAAGCGCGGCTGTTCGAGAAGCCCTCGCGCTATCCCAGAAACCAGCATGCGAATCGTTGAGAAATACTCACATCTTAACGGACTCGAATTTCTGCTCGTTCATAAGAAAAAACTCTGGCGTGAGATTCAAGATGTTATCGCGGCAATCAACGCCGAGAAATTCAGGACAAAAGTCAGCGAGAAAAAACTATGACGGGGCGACTACTCTACAGTCCTCGTGAGATCAACGAGGAATTCCGAAAACGCCTTTGGAAAAGTGGCTGGACGGAAAGTCGAGTTAGTTATTGGGTAACAAAGAGCGCAAAGCTGATTAGAAAGACTCTAACGCTCGCACCGGAAACTCAGAAACGGCACATTGAATTGGCAGGGGAGACACCGATTTTTAGCTATAACCAAACGGATTTCGTCAAGCAGCGAGTCGCAGTGGAAATTCAGTTCGGTAAATATGCTTTTGTTGCATACGACTTATTTGTCAAACATCTCGCCTTTTATGTCGGCGACCAGATCGACGTTGGTATTGAAATTCTTCCGATGAAAAGTATGCAATCCGGCATGTCGTCCGGAATTGGATATTACGAAGGCGAGCTTTATAATGTCGTCAGGCAAGGTCGCGGCGTTCCGGCAGTTCCGCTTATCTTGATTGGCGTAGCGCCGTGAGTCCCGCACGAGACGCAGTCGTCCTAAGTTAACCAAACTTATTTTTCGTCGCGCGCCGCTTTGACGATGGCGGAGAAGCTGCGCGAATCGAGGCTGGCTCCGCCAACCAGCGCGCCGTCGATGTCGGCCTGGCTCATCAGCTCGCGCGCGTTTTCCGGTTTCACACTGCCGCCATATTGAATTCGGACCCGATCGGCCGTGGCCTCGCCGGACATTTCGCGCAAGGTGTGCCGGATGAACGCATGCGCTTCCTGCGCCTGCTCCGGTGTCGCGTTGCGCCCGGTGCCAATCGCCCAAACCGGTTCGTAGGCGACCACCGTTTCCTGAAGTTCTTTCTCGCTCAGGTCCTTCAGACTCCCCCGGAGCTGAATCGATAATATTTTTTCTACGTTGCCTTTGTCGCGTTGCTCGAGGGTTTCCCCAACGCAAACGATCGGCCGGAGCGTCGCCTCATGCGCAGCGCGGACTTTTTTGTTCACGATTTCATCCGTCTCGCCAAACAAGCGACGCCGTTCACTGTGACCAAGAATGACGTAATGGATAAACAAATCACGAAGCAGCGCCGCGCTGATTTCTCCTGTGAACGCGCCATTGCGTTCCCAATGCATATTTTGGGCACCGACCTTGATGCTTTGCGCTTTGTTTTCCAGTAACTCCGTGACTTTCGCCAGCGCGGTAAACGGCGGAACGATCACGATTTCCACGTCTCGAATGTCAGCCGCGTCGATCAGGAACGACTCAATGAAGCGGGTCGATTCCCCGAGCGTCATGTTCATCTTCCAATTCGCCGCCACAATTTTCTTACGCATATTTTTCTTGGACAGGATTAACAGGATTCGCTCGATTATTCAGACGGGACTAACCGGCAATATTCTGTCATCCAGACAATCGTGTAAATCCCGTCTAACTCTTATCGGTTAATGCGGCGACGCCGGGAAGTTCTTTGCCTTCCAACAGTTCGAGCGACGCGCCGCCGCCGGTGGAAATAAACGTCATTTTGTCCGCGAGTCCGGCTTGTTTCACTGCAGTGACGGAATCGCCGCCGCCGATAATCGTCGTCGCGCTGGATTTCGCCATTGCTTCGGCGATCGCGATCGTGCCTTCGGCAAAATCAGGGATTTCAAAGATGCCGACCGGACCGTTCCACAAAACGGTTTTCGCGTTAGCGATCTCCTCCTGAAACAAGGCAATGGTCGCCTTCCCGATGTCGACCGCCTGCCAGCCCCCGGTGATGCCACTTTCACGCGAAAGACGACTCGTGTTTCGCTTCGGAGCGCCAGCCTTAATTTCCTGCGTCTCCACCACATCGATCGGCAACAAAAATTGCACACCGCGTTTCTTCGCCAGTTCGACAACTTCTTTGGCCAGAGCGGTCTTGTCGGCCTCGACGCGACTGGCGCCAATCGGAATTCCTTCGGCTTTGAAAAAAGTGTTCGCCATCGCGCCGCCAATCAGAATTGCGTCCGCTTTTTGTATCAGCGCCTTGAGGACGCCGATTTTGTCCGACACTTTCGCGCCGCCCATGATGACGACGAACGGTTTGGCCGGTTTATCGAGCTCGTCGTGGAGATACTTCAGCTCCTTCTCCATCAAAAAGCCCATGACGCATGGTTTGATGAATTTCGGCACGCCGGCTGTTGACGCATGGGCCCGGTGGGCCGCGCCAAAGGCGTCGTTCACATAAATCTCGCCGAACTTCGCGAGCGCTTCGGCGAATTTTGGATCGTTGGCCTCTTCCTCCGGCTGAAATCGCAAATTCTCGAGCATCGCGACGTCGCAATCGCACATCGCGCTGACGATTTTGTGCGGCACTTCCCCGATCGTGTCGTGACTGAAGATTACCGGTTGATCGATCAGGGTGTGCAAATGATCTGCGACCGGCCGCAGCGAATATTTCGCCACCCGTTTCCCTTTCGGCCGGCCAAAGTGCGACATCAAAATCGTTTTTGCCTTGTGCTCGCGCAGATAACTAATCGTCGGAAGCGCTTCGCGGATGCGGGTGTCATCCGTAATCTCAACTTTGTCGCCGTCCTCTTTGATGGGCACGTTGAAATCGACGCGCACCAGCACGCGCTTTCCGCGGACGTCGACATCGCGCAAAGTTAATTTTGCCATCTCGAACTAGACAGGATTAACAAGATTCACAGGATCCGGTTTTCTGAAATGAATTGAATCCTGTAAATCCTGGCTTCTTTTACTTCGACAACATTTCCAACATCTCGACGCAACGATTGCTGTAGCCCCACTCGTTGTCGTACCAGCCGACGACTTTAACGAAACGGTTGCCGAGCATGATGGTGAGCTTGCTGTCGAGGATGCAAGAATGCGGATTACCGATAATGTCGCAAGACACCAGTGGTTCGTCACTGTATTCGACAACGCCTTTGTAGCTTTTGTCGCTCGCCGCTTCCTTGAACGCGGCATTCACCGAATCAACGGTCGTGTCTTTCTCCAGCACTGCGCTGAAATCGGTTACCGAGCCGTCTGGTGTCGGCACGCGAAACGCGCCGCCGTTCAATCTTCCCTTTAAATTGGGAATTACTTCGCCGATCGCCTTGGCCGCTCCCGTGCTCGACGGAATAATGCTGACCGCCGCGGCCCGCGCCCGCCGCAAATCTTCGTGGGGCAAATCGAGAATGCGCTGGTCGTTGGTGTAACTGTGGATCGTGCTCATGAAGCCATGCGCGATCCCGAATTTGTCGTTCAACACCTTGGCCAGCGGGGCGAGACAGTTGGTGGTGCAGCTGGCGTTCGAAACGATGCTGTGCTTGGCCGAATCGTAAATGTCGTCATTGATTCCGATACAAATCGTCGCGTCAGGATTTTTTGCGGGCGCTGAAATCAGGACTTTTTTGGCTCCGCCCTTGCTGAGGTGCAGTTCCGCCTTGTCGCGCGAGGTGAAGAAACCGGTCGATTCCAGGACCACCTCCACACCCAGTTTGCTCCACGGCAAATTACCCGGATCGCGTTCCTTCAAGACTTTAATTTTGTGCCCGCGAACGATGATGTTCTCCTCGTCGTGGCCGATCTCGCCGTCGAAACGTCCGTGGACCGAGTCCCACTTCAGAAGATGAGCCAGAGTCTTGGTGTCGGTCAGATCGTTGATCGCCTGAATGCGTTGGACTTGTTTTTGGTTCATCGCCCGCAAGACATTGCGACCGATTCGTCCAAATCCGTTGATTCCGAAGTTAGCCATAAGTAAATATCCGAATTGCCAGGTTTGATTTTCGACTGCTGAGCAATTCTTCAGCAATCAGGAGGGGCGGAAAAGTAGAATGAGCAACCGGATGAAGCAATGGAGAAGTATCGTCGTCGTCTTGACGATTTTATGGGCCCAATCCGCCGTTTTTGGGGCACACGATTCTTTAGCGGTGAAACGAATCCTCGTGCTCGGCGACAGTTTGTCCGCCGGCTTTGGTCTAAAATCGGACCAGGCCTGGCCGACTTTGATATCGGAAAAGATGCGCAATGCGGGGTTAACGAATTTCGAGATCACTAACGCCAGCCAAACTGGCGGGACGACCGCCGGTGGCTTGGAGAGACTTCCTCCTCACCTCAAGCGCAAACTCGACATCTTTATCCTCGAACTTGGAATTAACGACGCGTTTCGAGGGGTGCCGATCGCCCAAATCCGAAACAATCTGCAAGCGATCATCGACCGGGTGAAAGAACGAAATCCGAACGTCCGCGTGATTATCGCGGGAATGCAGCTGCCGAATTACACCGAAGACGATTATGTTTTCGCCTTCGGCCAAATCTATGGAGATCTCGCCGCCAAAAACAATGCGACATTGATTCCATATTTATTGGAAGGCGTCGGTGGCGATCCAACCCTGAATCAACCGGACCGCGTGCATCCGAATGCGGCCGGGCAAAAGATTCTCGCCGAGAACGTCTGGCGTGTGCTGGAATCGATTGCGCGTGAGAACGCGCTTCGTCCCTAACGTTGGCGGTTTGGCAAAACGCCTGGTGGCAACGCTGCTTTCCAGCGCGATCGCAACTTCGGTGTTCGGAATGGATATCCGCTACTGGGCCTGGCAGCGAAACGATCCCCTCGATGAGAAAGAATTGGCCGAACTTGCAGCGCAAAAGGTCACGACGATTTACTGGGAGCTTGGCGAACTCGAAAACGTTGGAAGCGCCTGGCACTGGAAGGCCCGGTTCAATTTTCCGGCGTCGGCAGTGAATCAGCCGCGGTTTGTGCCAGTGGTGCGGATCGTCTCACGCGAGCGAGCGCCTTTTTCCGAGGAATCCCTTGCCTCGCTTGTGGCCAGTTTGGGCCCGGTCAGCCGAAAGGCTGATGAATTGCAACTGGATTACGACGCGCCCGACCGATTGGTGGCCGATTACAGCGCTGCCCTCAAACGCATTCACACCCTGGTTCCGCGCCTGACGATTACCGCTCTACCGCATTGGAGCCGTAAAGATTATCTCCAAGTGTTGGAGACCAACGTCGATGAGCTTTTCCCGATGCTTTACGATTTCGAAGCCGAACCGGTCTTAAAAGATGATTCGCCAATGCCGCTTATCGCCTCTCCGAAAATAGCTAACTTGATAGAACAGTGGCGCAGTTGCCGAAAACCATGGCGCGCGGGCCTGCCTGTTTTTGCGCGATTGAGCCTTTACGACGAAACCGGAAAGTTACGCGGACAAATCCGGAACTGGAGTTGGGAAGAGCTATGTTTTAATCCGGGTCTTTTGCTCGTTAAACGGGGTTCGTTTGACGTATTCACTTTGCAGGCCCAAAAGGCGACCTCAATAGCGAACACTCCGATTCGAGAACATGAAAAGATAATCGTTCGCAGAGCCGATCGCGCGGCGCTACGAAATGCTGCGATCGCCGCCGCCGAAACTGGTGCCCAGAGCGTTGTCTTTTTTCGATTGCCCGATTCGAGCGCTTCCAGCGGGTGGTCGCTCCATCAACTCGGAAATTTGAGCGCGGAACCAAAGCTGGTGCTTCGGAAATCAAATGAGACCAACGCCCTTGAATTATTAAATATCGGCGAGGGCGATCTCGAGCCGCGATTCAGAACCAGTGATAAGGATAGAGGCGGTTACGATTTGGAGATTGAAGCCAGTTCACCCATTTTTCGAGAAGCTCAGCCCGGAGACTTTGCCCGCGCCAACGCCTATGCTGGAGAACAGCCAGCACCCATTCCTTTCGCGACCCTTTTGCGCTTCCAATTCGCTGAGCTTCGAGCAGGAGAGCAATTGCGGACTGGCTTAATTCAGCTAGCGCCGGCCGCCGATTTTCGACAAACTCGTTACCGAATTTTAACTATCGAAGGAGGTTCGCCATGGAAATCTCTGGAATGAAGACTGCGACGATTACCGGTCTTTGTTTGATCGCGACAATGTCCTGCTATGCAACCGGCGGCGACTCTTACGAATATCCAGCCACTTTGTCCGACACCCTTGATATGTTGCCGGGAAAATCTCTCGGCGAAATTTTCATCGAAACTTCAAAAATTGGTCCGCCGTCCAGTTCCTGGGATTCAAGTAAGTTGCGCGACGTGGCAGATCGGCTGGGAAAAGAACCGTTGCCGCAATTGCTAAAAACCGCGGACGAACTGATCGCGGAGGCCCGGGCCTCTTACAAGCCCGGAAGCGATTCCTGCAATCTGGCCCACGACGTACGCGACGCCGTCGTGGTCTCGGCCGAGAATCCCGCAGCCGCACGCGAATATATTCTGGAACGGCTGGATGGCCATCTTGCCGGCGACGAACTCGACAAACGCGCGGAAGCAGCGACTGGCGCGATCAAGGCGAACTGGCTTTATCTGTGCGGGGCGAAACGATTTAGCAGCGGGGACCGGACGGAGTGTCAAAGTTGGTTCGACCGCGTGGCAGAGAAGTTTCCGAAGGGTCCGCGCGCAGAAATTGCCATGTTCATGAGCGCGCGTTGCGCATTTTCGGCAACCCGCAATCCTTCGGACCAATCGAGCGAGGAGTCTGCGAAGGACCCGGAATTAATCAAAGCGCGCAAGGCGGCAATCGCGAAATTTGAAGCCCTGCGCAAGAAATACCCCCGGGGCCGTTTCGATGCTGATGCCCTCGGATGGCTGGGTGCGATCGCTTTCGATTCACAAGATTATCTCAAAGCTCTCGACTATTACATCGCTCAAGCGGAGTCCCCCGGCCATCCGGAAACGCTAATGAGCGCAATTTACAATTGCGAAAAAACATTGGCGCATCTGGCTCCGAAGCCCGGAGGCGATGCCGCTTTCGCCTTGATCGCACGGCATCCGCGAATCGCCATGGCCTTCACCTACCTGGTTCTTTCCGCGCCCGAGGCGGACAATTACGATGGAAAATGGGACAATCCGGCAGAGGTACGAAAATGGCGGCGATCGATTCTGCCCCGCATTGCTGCCGCCGTTGCCAAACAAGGCGACGCCTACAAGTCGAGCGATTGGCACCCGCGTTACCTCGCCATGCTCGTGCAAGCAGCAAGCGCCGGCGGAAACAACGCCCAAGCCCTTCAGCTTTCTCAGGTCTCGCCCGATCAACTGAAACAAAGTGACGACTTGATGTTCGCGCGTGCGATCGCACTCCAGCGGGCAAACAAAACGCGGGAGGCGATCGACGCCTTTCAGACATTTCTTGGCACCTTTCCCAAGTCGAGAATGGCTCCGGGCGTCAAAGTCAGACTCGCTTTGGCCTTACTCGATAATCATCAGGCCGGCGATGCTATTGCCACTCTGCGCAATCTCCTGGCAAAGACTTCTTCCAAGGAATCACCGTCGACCAAAGCCAAAACGACGAGGGACGACGACGAGGATTCGGATTCCGATGGGGAAAAGCACGACAGCGCCGATGCTGATGCCGCGTCGTCAACCGACACGGAAAGTAACGGCGATGCTAAAGACAGCGCGACTGGATTCGCCAAACTCTACGACGTGCCGTTGGCGGACCGCTACATGTCAGACAGCACTGGTTATCCGGCCGGCGAACAGGAGTGGAACGCGCTCGACAGCGCTGCTTACGAAAATCTTTCCGGCGCCGACGAAGATCAGGTCAATCAATTCATCGACGCGCTGCTGAATTTCGCGCCGCTGTCGGAGTTGCTCTCAACGCCAGACGACAAAAACCTGGATGAGGACGGTAAGAAAAAAGTGCGTGCTATTCTCGCAGAACGATATCTCGTCGCCGAAAATTTTGCGGAAGCCAAAAAATACGTCAGCGATCAGAAGCATCGGGAGCTCATCAATCGCCTGGAGCAATTGACCGACGACAGCAGCGGAACGCCCGAACAAAAAGCGGAACGAATGCTAAAGCTCGGCGACACCTGGGCCGAAGCGCGGGGCTTATTGTTGCGTGCTCCCCTGGACACTGATTCCCAAACTGGCGCGGCGTTTTCCGGACTGCTCCGGCGCGACAATGGCCATACCCTGGGGCTGGCAAATGTGGAAGATCAGTTGGACGACCGCGACGAACTTCATCACGCCTCGCGATGGTGGATCCGGGCTGCCCGTCTCGTGCCCGGAACGCCGGTTTCGGCAAAGGCGCGTTTGAACGCGTTGGAAGCGTTACCGCAAATTGCGCGTGTTTCTTTGTACACCGAGCAGCGGGCCCGTGAAATCAAACTCGAAGCCGTCTCCCGCGAAATCTACGGCAAACTTCGCACCGAATCCCCGAATTCTCCGGAAGCGAAAAGGTTCGCGGCCTACTGGAGCGTGCCCCCGGCCCCCAAGAAAACTGAAGAGCAAACGCCGGCAGATTCGGGACCCGACCGGACCCCATCCGCAACATGCGATGACGATAGCGCGCCTTTTGGCTATCCATTTTCAGACCACCATGCCTTCGACAGTCTCACTCGGAAAAATGCGCCGGACGAACAGAAGATGTATCGCTCCTGGAATGATATCCAACAAAGAGTGATCGCTTTGCGCAAAAATGTGTCCTCCGGTGAAGTGAAGGACCTGGACCAGTTGGTCCGCAAGAATCTGGCGACGGACGAAGATGCGAGCACCGCCAATTGTCTGGACGATCTGGCGCAGTTTCTGTCCGAACCAAATTCTCCGTCGGAGGAAGCGCGCGTTCTTTATGCCAACCTTCGACTCGACCTGTTACACCGCACCCATTGGCCTGACAGTCCGATTGATCCGGGAATTTCACGGACCGACAGCGATGACGCGGTGGCAGCCGAGATCGACGAAGTGGAAAAAAAACCCGCCCTAAATTCCTTTCACGATTATCTCGATTTCTGCCGGATCGGGCTGGTCGCCGGCCAACGGATCGATGAGAAGTCGGACATCCCCAGCGAAAAGGAACCCGACGGCACGACCTACCACTCCCGCGATTTTTCGAAGATCGAGAAAATGACGCGCGAATTCCTCGCGAAATATCCGAAAACTCACAAACGCGAGGCCGCCATGTTTGTCCTGGCGCGCGCAGTTTATTCGCTTTCCTGCCCAAGAATTCTTTGTGTGGAAGCAGGCGAATTCGATGACGAGGTTCAAAAAGTCTACCGCAAGGAGCCATTTGATCCCCATCGGGTCACCCAGGCCCTGGAGGATTACGATCGTGAATTCCCAAATGGGCGTTACGCTGCGGACGTCCGCGACATGCGTGCGGCAATTTTCTGGCGCATGGGTCAATGGGACAAGGCGCTCGACCTGACGCTCGCGCAAATTACAGACAAAACGAAGATGGATCTCGTCGGGAGCGCGGAAACGCGTCTGGCGAACATTTTTGCCGAGCTGGCCAACGTCCAACATCGGCCCCAAGTCCTCGAGGTGATTCGCGCCCGGCCTGCCTCTATTCCTTACCTCGCTCTTTATGTCGGCGCCGCCACCAGCGATCGCACTCACCCGCTGCGGTATCTCCAGCGATACTTGAGCGACCAATTGCATTTCAAGGTGCCGGAGCCGCCCCCGGACAACTCGGTTGCCGCGAATTAAAGCAGACCGGGGCCGCGCTGATCTGCGTTCAATAATTGATGGACCCGGCGCGACCCAACGAGCCCGAACCGAGCGACCCGTTTAATCCCGAGGACGCCGATCACGCGGTGGTCGAGACGATCGATATTGCAACTGCAGGGGAAGATTGCGACGCCTGCGTGAGCAAGCTCCGGCCGGTTTTGATGAAGATTTCGGGTGTGCTCGACGTGGTTGTCGATCTTCCGGACGAACGGGTCACAGTGAAATTTGATGCCCGGAAAGTGCATGCGCCGGATCTCCATGACGCAATCTTGAAGAGCGGGTACAAACCAGCGCCGGTGGCAGATTAAGAAACACCGAACACCGACTTCAGATTTCCGGCTTGGAGTGCGATGCGTCCTCGCATCGCTTTAGAAAGCTCCGCTGGTAAGCAATCCGGCGGGAGGACGCGCCGTAGTCCAAAATTTTGGGCGTTGGAGGCCGGGGGTTCGATGTTTTGTTATCTAACCGCCGGTTGCTGCTGAGTCAGGCAATGAAATGTGCCGAGGCCCCAAATTAATTCGCGGCAATCAATTCCTAAAACCCGGCGATTGGGAAAGCATTCTTGCAGGATCGATAACGCTTTTTTGTCGGCGGGATCGGCAAAGGTCGGAACCAACACCACTTGATTCGCGATGTAGAAGTTTGCGTAACTGGCCGGTAAACGCATTCCTTCGCGTACAATTTTTCCGGGCATGGGCAGGACCACGATGTCGATTTTACTTCCACCGGCTTTCATCTCCCGCAAACGCGCAAGATTTTCCTGGAGCGGTTTGTAATTTGCGTCAGCGGGATTCTCTTCAACCACGGTAACGACCTTTGTTTCGGAAACGAACCGCGCCAGATCGTCGATATGACCGTCGGTGTCGTCGCCTTCAATGCCGTCGCCGAGCCAGAGAATCTCGCGAACAGCGAGAAATTCGCGCAGCCGCTTCTCGATTTCTCCCCGCGATAGAGTTGGATTGCGGTTCTTATTTAGAAGGCATGATTCGCTGGTTAGGAGAGTTCCGGCGCCGTTCACCTCGATTGAGCCGCCCTCGAGAATCATTCGCGGATAAAACACCGGAACGTTCAGAAGCTCACCGATACGCGTGGGAACCACTTCATCCAGGTCGAATGGCGGATATTTGTTCCCCCACGCGTTGTAATCCCAGTCAACGATCGCCAGCTTTGGATCGACGTCGCGGATCAAAAAGATCGGACCGTGATCGCGGCACCACGGCTCGTTCGTCGGTATCTCATAATAAGTAATGCATTCCTGATGCGGCAGCGGGTCGAGCACTGCGCGCGCTTCGGCTTCGTGCGCGCCATTAACAACGTTGATGCAAACCGCCTCGCTTTCGGTCAATGCACCGACCATGTCCCGGAGGGTCGGCAGGACGCGGTCGAACGAGTCCGGAAAACTGATCCCTTCACGACGCGGCCAACTCAGCCAGGTTGCAATGTGCGTCTCCCATTCGGCCGGCATTCGATAACCGAGTTCGGCCGGAGTCTTGTTGGAAGCCATGAGCGACAAACTAATGGTAGGGACGATTGACCTCAATCGCCCGGATGCGCCTTCAATTCGCGCGAAGGCCTGCCTGGTTTCATCGAAAGAATTTTCGCGCCAGGAAACCTCGCTTGTGATTCATGCCCGTCTTTTAGTGACGGCCATAGTTTATTGTCGATCCCGACTGCGGCGAAGGCTTGGACCTAGTCTTGCAGCCCAGGAATGTGACCATAGCCGATAAAAGTCGGGCGCAGTTTGCTCTCGCCATTTGATTCGCGGTGTTGGACCTTGAAATCGAAGACGCTGACACCATACCGCGATTCGCCTTGATAAACCCGGCCGTCGCTTGCGCCAACCATGACCCGGTTTCCGGTTTTCTTTTCGCGGCCAAGATAAATCATTGCGTGAGTGATGGGCGGGTCGCGCTGGATCGAGTAGGTGCCGGTCCAAAACAGAAGATCCCCAGGCTTTAGATCCTCCAGCTCGAACGAATCGTCCTTCTCGCTCAAGACCGGTTCGAACAGCCGGGCGCGCCGGAGCCAGACATATTGCTCGCTGGAATCGCGCGGAGCATCGGCAATGTCATTTTGCTTGAGCACATAATAAACGAAGCCTGAGCAATCCATTCCGCCGGAGGCTGGATCGGCGGAGCCATATTTGTAATCGAGATTGCGAGTGGTCAGGTCGAGCGCGGCAGTCAGGAGCTTTTGGACTTTGAGCGGATAATTTTCGAACCCTTTGATCTGGTTTGGCAGCAGGGTCGCATTCTCAGCGTGTTGTTTCTTCTGCGGACTTGGAGTTGGCGCCGGTGATTCTGTCGGTGTCGGAGCTGCAGATTCAGTTTCGGTGGGGGCGGGCGAACCTTTCTTCTTGCGGTGCGGCGAGGCGCTCGAAGTCGAAGCCGAAGTGACCGGGCCTGACGGGGTTTCTGCCGGAGTGGCGGTCGGCGAAGTTTTTTTCCTCCGGCGCGGCGAAACCCTCGGTGACGCGGCAGGCGATTCCGCTTCTGCTGGTGGTGTTCGTTTCTTCTTTGGAGAAGCGCCCGGCGATGGCGTTGGCGACTCCTCGCTGGTCGACGACTTCTTTTTCTTTGGTGATGGCGACGGTGTCGGTGTGGGCGATTTTTTCGCGGAGGTAGTACCTTTCTTCTTCTTGTGGGGCGTTGGCGTTGGGGTGGAAAAGATTTTCTTGAGCGTCTCGCCCAACGACGGTTCGGCAGCGTGTGTCGCCGGAGCGGCAACGCCGACGCAGATAATTAAGATCAGGAGGCGGAGAAACATGTAGTATCTGATTGGACGGAAAATCTTTACGATTCCTTGAATCAGAATTGGCCAATCGTAGTAGTGTTTCTTTTATGAAAGCGATTCGTTTTGCCGCCGCTCTTCTGCTGGCGGTCGATCTGGCCTCAGCCCAAATCGACAGGATCACCGGGCGCAGCTTTGCGACGCGGTCCGAAGTTCTGGCCCGGCACGGAATGGTTTGCACGAGCGTCCCGGCGGCGACGCAGGTCGGATTGGACATCCTGAAGAAAGGCGGCAGTGCAGTCGACGCCGCCATCGCAGTAAACGCGACACTCGGTTTGATGGAGCCCGTATCCAACGGAGTCGGCGGTGATCTGTTCGCAATTGTTTACAGCGCCAGGGACAACAAACTTTACGGGATTAACGGGAGCGGCCGTTCGCCGCTTGGATTGAGCTACGACCAAATGAAAGCCGAGCTCGACAAACTGAATCGCAAAACGATTCCGCCGCGCGGAATGTTGCCAATCAGCGTTCCAGGGACGGTGGATGCTTGGGCCGAGCTGCACAAAAAATTCGGAAAGCTGAAACTGGCGGACGATCTCGCGCCGGCCATTCATTACGCCGAGGAAGGTTTTCCGGTAACCGACCTGATCGCGTTCTACTGGCACTTCGGGCCGGAGCTTTACAAAGGTTTGCCGGGCGGATTTTTTGAAACCTACACCCTCGACGGCAAAGGCCGCACCCCGGCGAAAGGCGACATTTTCAAAAATCCCGCGCTGGCAAAAACGCTCCGATTGATCGGCGAGAAAGGGCGGGACGCTTTTTACAAAGGCGAGATCGCGGACAAGATCGACAAGTTCATGCAGGAGAACGGCGGATTTCTGCGCAAAGTCGATTTTGAAAAACATACCAGCACCTGGGTCGATCCGGTCTCAGTGAATTATCGCGGCTACGACGTTTTTGAATTGCCGCCGAACGGCCAGGGCATCGCAACGCTCCAGATCCTGAACGTTCTCGAAGGCTACGATCTCGCGAAGATGGGCCGTAATTCGCCGGACACATTGCACACGATGATCGAAGCGAAGAAAATCGCATGGGCAGATCGCGCGAAATATTACGCCGATCCGGCATTCGCAAAAATTCCGCTCAAGACGCTGCTTTCGAAGGAATATGCGGCCGAGCGGCGAAAGCTGATCGATCCGATGCGGGCCGCGAAAACCGTCGCAGCCGGGAAGATCGACCATGGAGATACGATCTACATGTGCGCGGCAGACGACGAAGGCAACATGGTCTCGCTGATTCAAAGTAATTATCGAGGAATGGGCAGCGGCATCGTCGTGCCCGGACTTGGATTCATGTTTCAGGATCGCGGCGAGCTTTTTTCGATGGAACCCGGCCACGCGAACGTTTATGCGCCGGGCAAACGCCCGTTTCACACGATCATTCCGGGATTTGTGATGAAAGATGGCAAGCCGTGGGAAGCATTCGGAGTGATGGGCGGCGGCATGCAACCTCAAGGTCACGTCCAGGTCTTGACCAACCAAATCGATTTCGGACTGAACGTTCAGGAGGCCGGAGACGCCTCGCGCTGGCAACACGAGGGCGACAACGAACCGACCGGCGAGAAAATGGAGACCGGTGGTTACGTAAATTTGGAATCGGGAATTCCGATGGAAACGCAGCGTGAACTATGGAAACGCGGCCACAACGTTCGCTTCGACGTCGGCGGCTACGGCGGATATCAAGCGATCAAAGTCGAAATGCACGACGGCCAACGGGTTTACGTCGGAGCCAGCGAATCGCGCAAGGACGGGCAAGCAGCGGGGTATTAAAACCCGAATCAGTTTCTTTGCGCCCTCAAGCCGGCGAGTTTCTGCTCGGCCCGGGCGATATCTGATTTGCGAGCGCTCCCGAGAGCAAAAAGTTTTTGCTGACGCTGCACATTGGCCTGGGCGGCGTCGATTTCGGCTTGTTCGCGCTTCGTCGTGGCCGTGTGCGCGGCTTCGATGGCGAGGGCGAGATTATTTTCAGTCGGACTGACCTCAGCCTTTGCGATTTCACCCGCACCGGCTTGTTTGTCTTTCTCCAGCATTTGCTGCTTCGCCGCGATTAAACGGGCATTGGCCAGATCGGATTCGAGATGGACCATGCGCAGCCGTCGTTGTTCCACTTCCAATTTCGACAGCGCTCCGATTCTCAACAGTCGATCAAGGCCGGAGATATTTCGTTTCGCGCGCTCGAACTGTTTTTCCAGTTTTGCAACATCGAGCTCCGAAGCGGAATCCGGCGAAGATTTCGAAGCCTCTAATCGTTCTCCGTCCCGATTCGGAACCAACAAAGGCGGCTCGATGTCGAACGAGCCTGGATCCGGATCGGCAGATTTCTTATCTGCCACAGCGATCGAGCTGATCGTGACCAGGAGCGCAACGACGCGCCACATGAGGGAAATTTAAGCCGAAAATAACGATCGCCGCGAGAACAACATTCCGACTAGTGGCGGCCGCCAATCCCGCCGACCACTCCTCCAACTCCACCGA
>JAICWQ010000085.1 GCA_025934755.1 Chthoniobacterales bacterium
AAACAATGGCGGGCCATCGCTGATTGCGAGATTGATAGTTGCCTCGGCGGTGTCGATCCCATCCGTCGCCTGGATGACAATTGGAATCGGCGGAAGATTGTTTTCCACCGTCTCGCTTCCGGGGTGCGCAATGCCTGAGATAATGCCGGTCTGCGCGTCGATCACAAAATTCTGCGGTAACCCCGTTGCGCTGTAAGTGACCTGGCTTGGATCAGGAAAAAAGGCGGTGACAGTATGATAGGTGAAGTGCTGCTCGACGATCGCTTCCGCGCCATGGTCGCTCACGATTCGCGGGCTCGAAGCCTGGATTACCATTGAGGGAAGATTGACACCGGTTTGATTGCTTAAGTCTATGAGGTTGAATGTCGGTGCAGTGTCAGGAATAGGACCAGCGGAATAGTCTGGTGTGCTCAAGTAAGACAAAGTCACAGGCGATTGCGGCGAAGACACGGACGCAATAAACGAACCCGGATCCAGCTCGATCATCGCGCCGGTAAAGTTACGCACCATTCGATTCGCATCCGTCTTCACCAGCCACCAGTCGGGTTTCTTGCGAAAATCTGCGCCGGCAGGATCAGTCGCGTAGGTCGCGGAACTAATTGCGATTCCATATCCGCCGCCGACCAAAGGCGCCGCCACCGACCCGCTCGCGCCGCCGTTAAAATTGCCCTCTGCCCAAGTTCCGCCAATAAGGCTTACGAATTCGATTGTTCCATCCGAACGCAGCTTCATCAGCGCCGCGTCTTCACCGGATGTAGTGGAAGGTTTGGCGCAATGACCGCCAATCAAAAATCCTCCGTCGGAAGTCTCGAAAAAACTGCCGGCGTCACCGGGCTGCGAAAAGCTGCCAACATAAAACCGTTGCTGACCCGAAGCAGGGGAGATCACACGTTCCACCGTGGTCGCTGACGCGTCGGCGGTGAATTTACGGAATATGATTCCGGCGAAGTCATCCTTTACGGAAAGACTGGCGAAACCGCCATCGGCCGTTCGGATCAGTCCGACGGGTGTTTCGCTTCCGCCATCAAGTGAAGCCCAGGCACGTTGCGCAATAACGCTGCCGTCGGCCGCGCTGATCACAAAAACAGCGAGACCGTAAATTGGGCCCTGGTTGCTCGAAGTTACCGGATAACGAATGACAGTGACATAGTCCGAGCCATCGGCTGTCTGCGTCACCGGACCGTTTGGCGCGTACTGGTCCGGATTTTCATAGGCGTGGTAAAATGAAATCGTACCGTCGGAATCGAGCTTGGCTAAGATCGGCACAGTGGAAGTGTAACCCGGCCGGCCCTGAACGGCGGTGACGACGACTCCACCATCCAGAGTCAATCCCATCTGCATGTTCGAAGCGAACACACCTGTTTCATAGGGCTGCGGAGGGCTTCCCGGCACCGTTCCGCCTGCCCTTGGAAGGCCATTCTGCCAGATCAACCTACCGTCTGGCGAAAATTTGGCGACGAACAAAACCTGGCCGCCATTGTTGGGATTTCCCTTCCCGCCCGCGACAAAAATATTTCCCTGGCCATCGGTCTGGACTTTCGAAATGTAACTTTGCGCGGGGCTAAAGGTGCCATTGTTAACCGCGTCATTCGTCTGCCGCACTTCCTCCTGCCAAAGGATTGTCCCATCGGTCGCGCAGCGGACCAGGACGGCGTCGGAAGCGCCACTGAAAGTCGAATGCAAAGTCAGAAAAGGAAACGCAATCTGCCCGGCGACAACGTAACCGCCATCCGGCATAGGAGCGATCGCTTTCGGGATATCGATGCCGGACCCGAAAAACGGATCATCGCCGACGGCATGACCGTTTATGTCGTAACTGCCGACCCCGTAATTTTCGGCCCAACTGAGGGCAAACGCCGGGCAGGCAAATCCGATAAAGGCCGCGATGACAAAGCAAAGATGGAGAAGATGTTTTTTCATAGGGAAACTGGGCACGTGCCTGGGCAGAACCGTGCTTTTCTCCTTCTCGCGGAAAAACTAGGTGAATTGGCTCAAAGATTTTCTATACTTAACCTGGCTATGGGCCCCCAAGCTTCTCCTACCGATGGGATCGATGTCTCCACGTGCGTGACCGGAAACTTCGCCGGCGCCGCTGGCGAAATGAATGTGGCCCTTCCTGCTCTATATAATGAGTTGCGCGAAATGGCGGCGGGGTACTTGCGCCGGGAACGGTCGGATCACACCTTGCAACCGACCGCCCTTGTCCACGAGTCTTATTTGCGCCTGGTCAACCAGCGCACCGTCAATTGGAGCGATCGTCTCCAGTTCTTGTCCATTGCCGCGCGAATGATGCGGCGGATTTTGGCCGACCACGGCGTCGCCCGCAAAGCCGAGAAACGCGGCGGCGGGGCGCCGAAATTGCAACTCGATGAAGCGCTCGAATTTTGCGAAAACCGTGCCATCGATATTAGCGCCGTCGATGAAGCGTTGCGCGAGCTGGAAAAACTCGATCACCGACAAGGCCAGGTCGTCGAGCTGCGATTTTTTGGTGGCCTGACGATCGAGGAAACGGCGGAACTGATGGGTCTGTCGCCGGCCACGGTGAAGCGCGAATGGATGACAGCACGACGCTGGCTTCAGCGGGAAATCGGCTCGCACTCCTGACCGCCGTCTCTTCCGTAAGATCTGAGATGACTCCGGAACGCTGGCAATTGGTCAAAGCGATCCTTGCGCAGGCCCTCGAGTATTCTCAGGACGATGCACGTTCCTCATTTCTGCAAACCGCGTGCGGGGATGACACAGCTTTGCGCCGCGAAGTTCAGTCGCTCCTCGATCAACCCAGCCACGATGAGTTCGAGGTGTGCGCGGAGAGCGTCGGCTTAACCAGACCAGCTGCTGTTCAGGATCCAAACACTGGTCGCCGGGTCGGCGCCTACGAATTGGTGCGCGAGCTTGGTCACGGCGGAATGGGCACGGTTTGGCTGGCCCGTCGGGCTGATCAGCAATTTGAAAAACTCGTTGCAATTAAACTCCTCAAGCGCGGTACGGACACGGAGGAAGTGTTGCGTCGTTTCGAAAGTGAGCGGCGCTTGCTAGCGCACCTCCAACATCCAAACATCGCGGGTCTTTTCGATGGCGGCACTACCGAGGACAGCCTTCCCTATTTCGTTATGGAATATGTTCCCGGCGTTTCGGTCACAACTTTTTGTGTGGAAAGGCAATTGTCGATCGACGAACGATTGCGGCTGTTCCTTAAAATCTGCGCCGCGGTGCAATTCGCCCATCAACACCTGATCGTCCACCGCGACTTGAAACCGGCCAACATTCTGGTGACCGATGAGGGCGAACCGAAACTGCTCGATTTCGGCATTGCCAAGTTGTTGGCCCACGACGAAAACGCATTTCAGGTCACGATGGTCGACCATCAAAGACTGACCCCGGCCTATGCTTCGCCCGAGCAGGTGCGCGGTGATTCAATCACCACGGTGAGCGATATTTATGGTCTTGGCGCGCTTCTTTACGAACTTCTCACTGGAAAAAGCGCGCATCGATTTTCGACCACTCGGCCGGCGCCAACGGAACTTTTGCGGGTGGTCGCGCATGAGGAACCATTGCGTCCCAGCGCAGCCGCTACCGATCTGGCAGTTCGCCGGCGATTGAGTGGCGACCTCGACAACATTGTCCTCAAAGCCCTGCGCAAAGAACCGGAACGCCGGTACGGCGGCATGGGATCTTTCGCCGAAGACATTCGACGGCACCTCGAAAATCTTCCGGTGCTCGCTCGCAAAGACACCGTCGGCTATCGCGCCGGGAAATTCTTGCGGCGCAACAAACTCGCTGTCATCGCCTCAGCCGTCGTCCTGCTTACCCTAGTGGCCGGAATCATAACGACCACTTTGGAAGCCAGAGCGGCACGAGCGCATCGGGCCAGGGCGGAGCGACGATTCAACGAGGTGAGAAACATCGCCAATTCGTTCATGTTTGAGATTCACAATTCAATCAAGGACTTGCCCGGTTCGCTCGCGGCGCGGCAGCTCATCATGCAACGCGCGCTCGAATATCTCGATAGCCTTGCTCATGACGCGGGTAACGATCTTTCGCTGACCAGCGAGCTTGCCCTCGCCTATGAGAAAATCGGCCACGTTACCTTCAATGTACAGCAAGCGATCGCCAGTCATCGCCGCGCCACGTCGTTAAATGAGACTCTCGTTCAGGCCGCGCCTAAAAATACGGCTTACAAAAAACAGCTCTCCGCGAGTTATGACAATCTTAGCGACGTCATGAAAATTTCCGGCAATTCGGCGGAAGCAATCAAATATGCCAAACAGGCCGTCGCCGCCATCGAGCCTGTTGCCACCGAGCAGGCTTCGGATTTGGAGACTCAGCTCGCGCTGGTGGATCGTTACATTTCGCTGGGAATCGCGTTGAGCGATGCCGGCCATTTCAAAGAAGCGCTCGATGTCGATCTTGCAGGAATGTCGATTCAGAAACGCTTGAGCGCGGGACATCCTTCGGACATGGAGGTTCGACGAAATTTGGCCGAATTTTGCGCCGCGGTGAGTGATGCCTACGAAAATCTCGGCGATTATGCAAACGCTCTTAAGTTCAGTCATGATGAGACGAAGATCTCTTCGGAGATTTTTCAATCCGATCCGAGCAGTGCCCGCTCCCGACGCGATATGTGGTCCGGTTACTTTCGAACCGGGCGGCAACTCGCCGAAACAGGCGATGTCAGCGGCGCACTCGAAAATGACGCAAAGGCGACCGAGTTGATCGAGGCCCTCGCCGCGGCGGACCCAAACGATATCGGTCACCAACGTTGGGTTGCCCTCACCTACTTCTCAAATGCCAACGCTTTCGCGTTGGCGCATCAATCAGACAAAGCGCGAGAGCATTACGATAAGGCCATCGCCATCGACGAGAATCTGCTCGGCGCGGATACTGATCGAGTCGAAGTGCGGCGGGATTTGTCGAGAATTCATTGGGCTTCCGGACAACTGCTCTGCAAGCGGGGCCAGATGAACGGCGGCGTTGAGGAATTAACCAAGGCCGCTGCGCTCGCCCAGACTTCGGCCGAACAGGATCCTGAGAATCTGCTCGTTCGCAGCCGACTGGCGGGAATTTGCTCGGACTTGGGGGGAAATTACCACAAACTTGCGCGTCTGCAGGATTCCTCGCCCAGCATGAGCCAGACAAATCAGCGGAAAGCCTGCGATTGGTACCATCGAAGTTCCCACCTGTGGCAGGAGCTAAAGGCTAAATCCGCGCTTCGCGAGATTGACGCCGACAAGATAGCTGAAGTCGAACGCGAGATCGCAAACTGCGATTTACGGATGAACTAACCCGGTCGCTGCGGTCGCGCGTTGCAGTGGCCTTCAGGCCAGTCACGGACCTCTGCGTATTGGGGTTGGAGTTGGCGTAGGAGTCGGGGTCGGCGTGGGCGTGGAAAGCGGAGGCGTCGGCGTCGGGGTGGGGGTCGGCGTAGGCGAGGTAAGTGGTGTAGGTGTAGGAGTGGGCGTCGCGCTTGGCAGCGGCGTTGGCGTAGGCGTTGGGCTTGGGCCGCATCCACGACGTCCACACGGAGTGGGAGTCGGGGTCGGACTAGGTGCGAGTGTCGGAGTGGGCGTTGGTGTGGGCGTAGGCGTTGGAGTAGGACTAGGTGTCGCGCTTGGTAACGGAGTCGCCGTCGGAGTTGGAGTAGGGCTACTGACCGGGGTTGGGGTTGGTGTAGGAGTCGGGCCGCATCCACCATGTCGACACGGCGTGGGAGTTGGCGTCGGAGTTGGCGTGGGCGTAGGTGTCGGAGTTGGAGTGGGCGTAGGTGTTGGAGTTGGAGTAGGCGTAGGTGTTGGAGTAGGCGTGGGAGTGGAGGTAGGAGTAGGAGTAGGAGTAGGAGTGGGAGTGGGTGTGGGTGTGGGTGTGGGTGATGGGTTCGGAACATTCGGATCGACAGTCGTTAAAATACCGTTCGGTGTGACGGTGACCGTTCCATTGGCGCTGACTGAGTCAAAGTTGCCATTGACTGAGCTGTATCCAAGGGGGCTAAAGGTATCCTGAGGGTCGGGATTGTAACCATTGATCCGGTAAATGTTCAGAGTGCCGGCGAGTGTGGCAGAACCCCCGACCGCAACCTGGTCGAAGTTGGATGGCAATTTGCCTCCATCTTCAATTGCTAACGTTCCGTTTGCGCCTTGGCTGAAGTTACCGGTTACACCGATAGAACCCGCTCCTGACTGTCCGGGCGACACGGTACCCCCGTTGTTTGTCAGGTCGCCGTGGATAAATCCCGAGCCGCTGAGTGTGCCACCGTTTAACACGACAGAGGCAAGAATGCTTACAGAAGTCAGATCGGTTTCGCCGCTATCTTGCTGGTAGGTTGCTGCGGGTGTCGTAACAAAACCAGGGGGCGAAGCAGTCGAACTTGTTCCGCCGCCTATGATAAGATTGCCGCCGCCTTGCGCGACAATTCCTCCACCATCCTGGCTGATGAGGCCGCCACCGTCCTGGCTGATCAGGCCTCCACCATCCTGGCTGATAAGAGTACCGCCGTCATGGCTGACGACTGTACCGCCGTCGTGACTGACGACTGTACCGCCGTCGTGGCTCACGACTGAACTACCATCCTGACTGATGAGCTGGCTGGACGTTCCGTTGACGGTCCCGGTGTTAAGCACCGAGTCTCCCTGGATGCTGCGGATACTTGCTGCGGGATCGGTGTTCGCATTCGGAAAGGAAGAGAGAGGCATTAGGAAATTAATGGCGCCTTCGTTTTGGACCGTTGTCGCCCCACCGATTCCTGCTGAGCCCAGGACATTGAATGTGCCCTGATTGTCAAGGGAAGCGCCTTCGCTAAATTGAATGTCGGACGAATTCAAAAGCAATGACTTCCCCGCGCTTGAGCCGGTGACGATTGTGATTGGGCCGACAACCTTTGCATCGGCGACGGTGAAGTTTCCCAGGACGGTGAGAGTAAATACTTCGCCAAGACCGTCGCTTAACTGTCCACCGTTAATTGTGAGTGCGCCGACTGTGACGTTACCCTCGAGCCCGATGTTGTTTGATCCGTTGATGATGGCAATATCATTCGGCCCGGGTGTCCCATTATTGCCGTCCTGGTCCAGCCAGGTGTTCGGATTGTCCCAAAAACCCACGTTCACCGCAGCGGTGTAAATCTTGCCGGACGCTGCGCCGTTGGTGCCTGAACCACCCTGTTTTGCAGCGGAACCAGTGGCATAGGGTACGACCCGAATGTAAACTGGTCCTGTACTTTCGCGTCCAGTTGCCCCAAGATCATCTACTGCAAAAGCTTGCAACAAGTGATCGCCGAAGACCGTAGTTGTGTAGTCAGTTGCTCCGCTGTCGCTGTTAAATTCAGCCACGGTGGCTCCATCCACTTGCAGCTTTAACTTTGTCACGGGCCGGGCAGATTGTGTCGCAACTGAAAAGTGGAACGTGCCCGGCGCGACCAGAACCGGATGGAAAAGGTCATTACCGTCCCCGCTGCCGGCTAAACCGGCTGGTGGAGTGATTAGGACCTGCGGCGGTACGTCTTGCGTAAGGTCAAACGGTCCCATGGGGTTCGAGTGGCTGTCGACATAACCATCGAGGTTCGCGATGGCGCGGAAATATATTCCAGTTCCGTTCGGCAAGTTATTGTCGAGCAGAATGAAATCGTTTGGAAAGCCGGCATTGGTACTTCGGGTCATATGTCCCGAGTTACCATCGTCCAAGTCCGTCCAGCTCAATTCGTCCGACGGATTGGTAGTCGATTGCACGCGCAGTCCCACTCCGGAAGGAGCGTTCGATTCGGTCGCCTTGAAATAGAAGTCAGCGATGGGGCCGTTCGCCTTCATGATCAGTGTTGTTGGACCGAGATGGGGCGTGTTACTGGCAAGATCTAAACCAGGGTTGGAGGCCGGAGGAACAACGTTAGAAATGCTGTCCGGATATCCGTGCGCCGAAGAAATAGCGCGGAAATAAATGCCGCTCTGCTCCGGATAATCAGTCGAGTTCAAGATGAATCGACTACTTGTCGCGTCATAAGTCATCAAACCTTTGCGTCCATTCGGAAGATCAGTCCAACTGCTTTCAATCCCCGGAGTTGTGCTGTATTGAACTCGAACTCCCAAGCCCGCCGGCCGGCCCGTTTGCTCTGCGGCAAATCGCAACACGGTATCCGCCAGATTGCCTTGCGGGGAATCGCTTCCGTTGATCGTAAATGCGGTATCGGACAATCCGCCGTGCGGAGGAGGAGGCGGCCCGCCAAATGTGATTGTGGCGGCCAGGCCAGTCCCATCAAAGCTGTAGCCATCATCGCCGATGCCCAGGCGAAAATCGATCGTGTCGCCTGCATTGAGTGTCACATTCAGTGCAAACTGTTGCTCATTACCCGGCGTAACAATTTGACTGAAGAGCGGTGCTCCGGTGTTTCCATTCAGGATGATCGATCCGTCAGAATCATGAGTATCCATGCATCTGAAGCGGCCAATTACGGCATAGCTACCGCCAGCCGGCGCGACCCATCGAACCACGTTTTTCTCGCTGCCGGTGCCCGGAAACAAACCGAGTTCGTCCGGCTGCTGGTTGGTGGAAATGTTATATCCGACGTTTCCGCCGGTGTTATTCAAAGCGGTGAATAGGTCGCATCGGCCGCTAATGTGCCAATGAGGCAGGCTGGAGCTACAGTCGCTCGCGGAGTGACTGTCGTAGGCAGTGAAGCCGGTTCCGTCGGTCGCAGTGTAACCATACTGGAAGGGTTGACTGGTTAAATTCGTGGTGGCGAAGAAATCTCGCACCACGTCGAAATCCGGTTGAAGCGCAGCCAATTCACTCGACGTGATGACGTTGTTATAGAAGCGCACTTCATCGATTTCGCCTTTCCAAAAGAATTGCAAGTTAGGGTCGGCCCCAGCCCGCAGGCCGCTAATAAATGCCGGATCGAGAAACAAATCGCCCGAGCCGGTACCGGTGCCGGCAAGCTGCCCATTGAGATAGATATTGGTTACGTGCGTATTGCCATCGCGAGTGATGGTCAATTGCTGCCATGTTGCCGGAGTTGTAGTGAATGTGATCTGGACCCCGTCGGAACTGAAATAAGTATATTGGTTGGTATTGCGATAAGTAATCGACCAGTCGGTTCCATTGATGCTGTCCAGGAGCTGCATGATTGTCGCTCCGCCAGTCTGGGGCGAGCCAGCGGTCGCGTCGTCTTTGATCCACATCGCAACCGTGAACGACTCCGACGTCCACCAGTTTCCAAAATCAACGTAGGTGCCAGTCTGCGAGCCGCCGACCGTGATCGGTCCGGTGAAATGAAAGGACTGGCCGATTTTACCTGTCGTGAAATTCAGACCCGGATAATTGGTTGAATCGGTAACCGGAATGGTTGCGTTGTGCTGGCCCGTGTCATCCTGGCCGCAAGTATTGTCGCTGGCGCAATTCGTCTTGGGATCGGCGTGGTAGAACGCGACTGGCACGCTTGTCGCCTGAGCTATCGATAACGTAATTCCAAGCAGGCAAAGGCTGGAAAGGAGAACTGCGGAGGACAAGGAAAGTTTTCTCTTCACAACCCACCAACGCGGGAAATTCGACGCGGCGGGGACAAAAATTTTCGGCCAACGAAGGCGGACCCTTCAGTCGAGGCCCAGTGTCCGATCGCTACGCATTGCAGTTAAATGACTTATGCCGGAGATAGCATCGGTGATCGACATAATTCCGCGAAAGGTTTAAGATCCATGCCTCTAATCGTGGATATTCAGGTTGATAATCCGCCGCAGTTGTCAGCGGCTTTGATCGATGAGTTAACGGCGGCAATCCCGCCGGTGGACGCCGTCACGCTTCGGCAATTTTTGCCGGCGGTATATGAGGACCTGCGCCGGGTTGCGGCCGGCTTTCTTCGAGAGGAGCGATCCGACCACACTCTCCAGCCCACTGCGCTCGTCCACGAAGCGTATCTCCGAATGGTGAACCAGCAAAAAATCACCTGGCGAAATCAAGCCCAGTTGCTCGGGGTTTTCGCTCGAATGATGCGTCGCATTCTTATCGACCACGCCAATGCGCGGGGAGCGGCCAAGCGCGGCGGACCCGATGCGGTTCGCATCACCCTGGATGATTCACTCGAATTCGAAGCCGGTCACGAAGTTGGTCTGCTCGGGCTTGATGAGGCATTGCGACGTTTGGAAAAGCTAGACCCAATGCAGGAGAAAATTGTCGAAATGCGATTTTTCGCCGGACTGAACACTGATGAAATCGGCGAAGTCCTGGGGATTTCCGGACGCACGGTTAAGCGCGAGTGGGCCGTGGCCAAACGCTGGCTGCAGCGGGAGTTGTCTCGTGCCGCCTAGTTGACAAGTCGAGCATGCCGGAAACAACGGAGATTTCAGCGGAACGTTGGCAGCAAATCAAAGCGGTCGCCGCGGATGCGATCGAAGAAGAGTCGCCCACGGCGCGGGCTGTTTTAATAATCGAGCGTTGCGGAGACGACGTTGAGCTTCGTAGAGAAGTCGAGTCCCTGATCGAACAGACGACTGCCTCAGTGGAGCAACTTCTCGAGCATACCAACGAAGTTGTGCGCCGGGAGATATCGGCCCTGACTCCCGGTACTCGTGTTGGAGCGTACAGGATCAGCCGTGAGCTTGGCCGCGGTGGTATGGGGGCGGTATTTCTCGCGGAACGCGCGGATGGCGCCTTCAACAAGCAGGTTGCGATCAAAATCTTGAAGCGCGGCACTGATACCGATGAAGTGTTGCGGCGCTTCGGGGCCGAACGCCAAATATTGGCCAGGCTTAGCCATCCCAATATTGCCGGCTTACTCGACGCGGGCGAAACCAGGGACGGTCTTCCTTTTTTTGTGATGGAGTATGTCGCAGGAAAGCGAATCACCACCTTTGTCGACGAGCAGAAACTGTTGATCAGGGAACGATTGAGTTTGTTTCGCACGATCTGCGAGGCCGTTGGTTATGCCCATCAACGTCTGGTCGTTCACCGAGACCTGAAACCCACCAACGTCCTGGTGACAGATGACGGTCAGATCAAGCTGCTTGATTTCGGAATCGCGAAGCTGCTTGACGAGTCCGCCCCGGAAGTAACCCTGACCTTCCAACGCCGGATGACTCCCGAGTACGCCAGTCCGGAACAGGTTAGAGGCGAACAAGTGACAACTGTCAGCGATATCTATTCGTTAGGCGTCCTGTTGTTCGAACTCCTGACCGGCGCACGGCCTTATGAATTGAAAACTCGTAGTCCCGACGAAATGCGCAAGGCAGTTTGCGAGCAAGAACCGCAGAGACCGAGCACCGTCATCGCGCGACGCGACAGAAATACTGAATTTGTCATTCGAAATCCGAAACTTCTGCGGGGCGACCTGGACAATATTGTTCTGAAAGCGATGCATAAAGTGCCATCGCGTCGTTACGTTTCGGTGGACCAATTGTCGGCGGACGTCCGCCGCTATCTCGAAGGCTTGCCGGTCCGGGCCCGAAAGGACACCGCAACCTATCGCGCGTCGAAGTTCGTGAGACGTCACAAGTTTGCAGTCTCTGGCGCCGCAATTGTGATCGCCACCCTGTTAGCCGGCATTGTTGCCGTTACGGGACAACGAAATCGAGCGGAACAGCTGCGAACTCGCGCGGAAAAGGATGAGCGTGCGAATCGTCAGCTGCTTTATGCAGCCCAGATGAGCCTTGCCTACCAGGCGTGGGAAGAAGCCAACGTGGGCCGGGCGCTCGATCTGTTGCAAGCGCAAGTGCCAAAAAATGGCCAACAAGATCTGCGTAATTTCGAATGGTATCTGCTGTGGGAGCTGGCGCACGAAAGATCCCGGGTTGTTGCCGCCGCTCCGGACCGGCTGTTTTCGATCACACTTTCTCCGGACGGGCACAACGTCGCCGCCGGAGCGGCGGACGGGAAGGTCCGCATCTGGGATGTAAAAAGTGGAAAGTTGCGCCACGCCTTGGACGCACAATCACGGCTGGTGCTGTCTGTCGACTTTTCGCCGGATGGAAAACAAATTGCTGCCGGAGGCGAGGACGG
>JAICWQ010000180.1 GCA_025934755.1 Chthoniobacterales bacterium
GAGAAGAGCTCGGACACCTTTCCGAAAGAACGAACGATTATGCATCGCTCCGCAAGGAAGTGTTCGTTGCGGAGCGATGCAAACCGATCTTGTCCGGGAGGTAGCGGCCATTGACCTCAATCGCCATGGCCGTTCGGTGAACGGCCCTCTACCAACCCGAGTGATTATCGCCAGTGGCCGGGAACCCAAACCCAGCCGCGGGCACGATGGTTCCAGTGGCCGCGCACCCACACCGCGGCGACTCTAGGCGGTCTGGCCCATGACCCTGAAACCCAAACGTAGCCACCCCCTGACCATCGCCAGTAGCCCGGTGTCCAAATATATCCCGGACCAGGCGAAACCGTTTGGGTTTCGACCCTGACCGCCGGCGGCGCTTCCGTCACATACATATCACTGGCGACCGGTTCGGTTGCGACCACCGGACCTGTAGTCGTGACCTCGCGCGTTACGGTCGTTTGTGTTGTCACCGGCGGTTCATCGGCGCAACCGATCAATGCGAGCGGCGCCAGCGATGCTATCCAAATGCGTGTTCTCATAATGCTTCCTTCCGTATAATTTCGTTTCTCGTTAGACGGGTTGGCCTTATTCAAATTCACCGCCATGCTTTACGTTGTCGCCACGCCAATCGGAAATCTCGGCGACATCACCATTCGCGCGGTCGAGATTTTGAAAGAGGTCGACGTTATCGCAGCGGAAGACACCCGGCACTCCGGGATCCTGTTGAAGCGTTATCAAGTGAACAAACCGCTCATCAGTTTTCACCAGCACAACGAAGCGATGCGCACCGCCCAATTGGTCGAACGTCTCGCCGCCGGAGAGAAAATCGCGGTCATTACCGACGCCGGAACACCGGGGATCTCCGATCCAGGCGCGCGATTGATTCGCGAATGCATCAAGCGCGGCCTCGATTTCACAATCGTTCCCGGCCCGTCGTCAATTCTGACTGCCCTTATCGGCTCCGGATTCCCGGCCGAGAGATTTTTGTTCGGTGGATTTCTTCCGGTAAAAAGTGGCCAACGAGAACGCGAACTCCGGACCGCCGCCGGGCGCGACGAAACCTCAATTTACTTCGAGTCACCGTATCGCCTCACGAAAACTCTGAAGGCCGCAATTGATCTTCTGCCCGATCGACAACTCTGCGTAGCTCGCGAGCTAACGAAAAAGTTCGAAGAATTCCGGCGCGGGACAGCGGTCGCATTGCTCGCCCACTACGAATCGCATCCTCCAAAGGGCGAGATCGTGCTGCTGATTTCAGGCAGGGGCGATTGACCTCAATCGCGATGGCGGTTCGGTGAACCGCCGCTACTTTTGTGTTTGCCAAAGGCCGGCTTCTGTGAGACTTTTCGCGGCTTTTTCTCCCCGGAAAGGACCTTATGACCTACGCAATCATCAAGACTGGCGGACGGCAGTATCGCGTCGCGGAAGGCGACACCGTTGACGTCGATCTTTTGGACGTTGAGCCCGGCAAAACCGCCACCTTCGAGGTTTTAATGCATATCGACGGCGGAAAAATCAGCGACGGCGGGAAAGTCACCGCCGAAGTGGTCGAGCAGCGTAAAGACAAAAAGGTCATCGCTTTCAAATATAGACGCCGCAAAGGTTATCATCGCACGGTCGGACATCGCCGGAAACTCACGCGATTGAAAATCAAAACCATCACCGGCGCCTCCAAATCCAAGAAATAACCCGCTCTCAACCATCAACTAACAACGTTCGGCAATGGCACATAAAAAAGGACAGGGCAGCGTTAAGAACGGCCGGGACAGCGTCAGCAAGCGTCTCGGGGTAAAAAGATTCGGCAGAGAGATGGTTGTTGCCGGCAATATCATCGTCCGCCAACGCGGCACCAAGTTCATGCCGGGCAAAAATGTCGGTCTGGGCCGCGACTATACGATTTTCGCGTTGGTGGACGGCAGCGTCCGTTTCGATCGCGGTGGACGGCGGGTCAATATCGATCCCGCGCCGGCGAAATAAGTTCCCCTTCCCGATTCAACGCGACTGCGGTATAACCGAACGCGCTCATGATGAAGTACCGTACGTTTGTTCTGTTTGGCGCGCCCGGGAGTGGCAAAGGAACACAGGGCAAGACCCTGGGCAGCATACCGCGTTTTTTTCACTGCCCATGCGGTGATGTGTTCCGCTCGATCGACACCCGGACGAAAGTCGGGAAGGCGTTTCTCGATTTTTCCAGCAAAGGCCAACTCGTGCCCGACGACGTCACGGTCGAGCTTTGGAAAGAGGCAATCGAAGCAGCGGTCGACGCCCACAAATTCAAGCCGGACATCGATATCCTCGTGCTTGACGGAATCCCGCGAAACGTCAGCCAGGCCAAAATCATGCAGGACATGATCGAGGTCGAAAAAGTGTTTCATCTGGCTTGTCCAAATCGTGAGACCTTGTTCGAACGCCTGAAAAAACGCGCCCTGAAAGACAACCGACTCGACGACGCGAATGAGGAAGTCATTCAGAAACGGCTCGACATTTACGAAAAGCAATCCAAACCGGTCCTGGCCTATTATCCGAAAGACTGCATTACCGTCATTGACGCGATGCAGCCGCCCGCGAAAGTACTGTTCGATATTTTAGCGAGCGTAAATGGGATTAAGAATGACCCAGCCCCAGCACCAGCACGAGCAGCCGCCGCAGCAGCAGTTTGAGAATTTCACTGCTTCGAGCCTCTACTGCCAAAAATGCCGCGCGACGACACCGGTCCGCGAACGCTTGCTCCTAGTCCTGCCCGATAAGGAGATTTTCGACTATCTTTGCACCGAGTGCGGCTCTTCCGTTGGGCAGCGCGAAGTCACGGCCGGAGAAAAAATGATGGCACAAGCAACGCGGCCTCGGCGGAAACGTTACCTTCCACTTAAACCTCATACCCGTTAAGCGGTCCAAGCCGGACTGGCACTAAATGCGCATCGTATTCATCGGCACCGGCGAAATCGGTGTGCCGACGCTGCGAACACTTCAAAAATCCGAACACGAACTGATCGGCATTGTTACCCAGCCGGACAAACCCGCTGGTCGCGATCAGAAAATCACGCCGCCACCGATCAAAGCCTCGGTTGCCGGCGCCAAAATTCCGATCCTGCAACCGGCGAAGATCAGGGACCCGCAAGCGATTGAGGACATTCGTCGACTCGAACCGGATGTAGTCGTCGTCGTTGCCTATGGACAAATCCTGCCGCGCCCGGTTCTCGAGATTCCGAAGGTCGCCTGTTTGAACGTGCACGCGTCACTTTTGCCGCGCTGGCGAGGAGCCGCACCCATCCAAGCGGCGATCGCGGCCGGGGACCGAGAGACCGGTATCACAGTGATGTACATGGATGAAGGGCTTGATACCGGAGACATTTTGTTGCAACGAAAGATCGACATCCTGCCCGACGATACCGGCGGATCATTGCACGATCGAATGGCGGAAGTTGCGCCGGAAGCTTTGCTTGAAGGGTTGCGATTGCTCGCAAACGGCGCCGCGCCGCGGACCCCGCAGGACAAACAACTGGCAACTTATGCTCCAAAGTTGAATCGCGAAGCCGGTCGAATTAATTGGAACGAACCGGCCGAAGTCATCGAGCGAAAAATTCGGGCTTACAATCCCTGGCCCGGCGCATCCACTGAACTCGACCCGGCTTCGCGAAGTCCCGCTTTAGCCCGGGCATCCGGCGTCGCGGGAAATCGAAAGCTGAAGATTTTCTCAGGCGTAATTGCCGATCTTCGGGGCAAACCTGGAGAAATCTTGCGGTCCGACACGGAGTTTGTGATCGCAACGTCGGACAGCGCTTTGTCACTGACTGAGGTTCAGCTTGAAGGGAAGCGACGAATGAGCGCGACTGACTTCTTGCGCGGGCATAATAGATAGGGCAAAGCTCCGCCTCCTCCAGCGTCGACAAATTCTCAGCTCGACAGAGTCTCGCCCTACCAGGCCGCGTTTTGACTTTCCAAGACCAAGATCCTCGCGTTTCATTTGACCTGCGATGAAGACCGAAGCGCCGGCTTATAAACGCGTCGTGCTCAAGCTGAGCGGCGAATCGCTCCAGGAACGGGGCGCCCGGGAGAATATTTCGCCCGCGGTCGTCCGCGAAATCGCCGACCGGATCAAGGAAGTTAACCAACTCGGCGTGCAAATCGCGATCGTCATCGGCGGCGGAAACATCTGGCGCGGATCGTCGGCGGCGGTCCGGGGAATGGACCGCACGACCGCTGATTATATGGGAATGCTTGCAACAGTGATCAATGGCCTCGCCCTGCGCAGCACCCTGACCAAGATCGGCGTCGAAGCCCGGGTCCAGACCGCGATTGAAATGAAGAACGTGGCCGAGCCATTCATTCTTGGACGCGCCGTTCGGCATCTCGAACTGGGCCGCGTGGTGATTTTTGCCGCGGGCACAGGCAATCCCTATTTTTCCACGGACACGACCGCGGCCTTACGGGCCAGCGAAATCGGCGCCGACGTAATTTTGAAAGCGACGAAAGTCGACGGCGTTTACGATCGCGACCCGACCAAAGATCCGGACGCAAAACGATTCGACCGGATCAGCTTCGCCGATGCGCTCACCAAACGCCTGCAGGTGATGGATTCGACCGCCTTCAGCCTTTGCATGGACAACAAGATTCCTATTGTCGTATTCGACATGTACAAAACGGGAATTTTGCGGGACGCGGTGCTCGGACGAAAAGTCGGCACGCTCGTTTGCGACGAAGCCGAAGCCCAGTAAGAATTTACGGCCATGAGCAGAGATGACATTCTTTTGGAATCCGAAATGTCGATGGAGAAAAGCGTCGACTATCTGGTGCACGAATTTTCCGGGGTCCGCACCGGCAAAGCTTCGCCGGCCCTGGTCGAGAACCTGGACGTCCAGGCTTATGGATCGACCATGAAGCTTAAGCAACTTGCCCTCATCACCACTCCAGAATCTCGGCTGTTGGTCTTGCAGCCATTTGACGCGAGCACCGTTCAGGACATCGAACGCGCCCTGAAAGAATCCAACATCGGAATCATGCCCGCGGTTGACGGCAAAATCATTCGACTTCCAATCCCCGAACTCTCGGAAGAACGCCGGAAAGAGCTGGCCAAATCGTTAAGCAAAATGGCCGAGGAAGCCCGGGTTCGGATTCGCAGCAATCGGCGCACCGCCCTCGACGAAGCGAAAAAGCTCAAGACCGGCGGCGGAATCAGCGAAGACGAAATGAGCGACCTGGAGGACGAGATCCAGAAACTGACCGACCGCTTCGTCAAATCAATCGACGATCATCTCAAGCACAAAGAAACTGAGATCATGAAAGTCTGAA
>JAICWQ010000042.1 GCA_025934755.1 Chthoniobacterales bacterium
CGGCAATGCGTTGATGAATTGCTCCGAGGCCGTAATTGAAAATTCTGACGCCGGGCAAATGGGCGACATTTTTTTGCAGGACGCGAAATGTGTCGGGGTGCGGTTCAAACCCGATAATGCTCGCATCCGGGAATTGTCCATGAAAATAAAGGATCGAAGCCCCGATGTTGCTACCGATGTCGAGGATCACTTTTGGTTTGAGCGCGGGCGGCACATAATATTCCGCTTTGGTGCCGCTCCTAAAAAGAACCTGATAGATAACGAATGGATCGGCGGTTCCCGATCGATAAAAAATGTCGCCGCCGGACCAATGCAAACGGGCCAGCGATGAGGCCGGCGATTGCCGCACCATGTCGGCGGTAAAGCGGAACGAACGGGAACGCGCCAGGACTTTGATTAGGTTGCGGAAACCTACGGCCGACACAGATCGAGATTAGCGGGATTTGTCCCAATGAAACACCCAAATTAGCGCGGCCAGCAGTGGCTGCCTCGCTAGGGCTCGAACCTACGCCGAAAATCCAATTTTCCCTCAGATGATCGCAGCTCGAAACTGTGGTACGCACGAACGCACACAAAACTTGTCTGCCGCTGTGGTGGTGACGACAGCGCGTCGATGACGACGGTCGACGGTTCTGATCCACCGCGCTGCAGCCGCGATGAGTTTGGATTAATTCAAAACCTTTCAAGCGATTCGGCACGAACTATTAGTGGTATCGCGGTCAATAGATCGCTACGCCGAAAGTTTAATTCGTTCACAACAAAGAGCATTGGGTAACCAAAGAACAACTATGAAAGAAACTACATTGTCAAAAATATTGGCCGTGGCTTGTAGTTTGGGGCTGGCGACAGCATTGGCTCAAACTTCAACAACGGTTACGACGACCAAGGATGCGGCGACAGGGACGACCGTCACACAAACGACGACCACAACCGACACCTCCGGAACAATTACCGAATACACGCCGGGAAGCGCGTATTTCATGTTGCGGGCAGGAACGACCGGCGCACCGGCGCGGTTTGATTATACGAACGACGCCCACGTCTTCGACCCCGAAGGACACCCGCTGAGCTGGTCGGTCCTGCGACCTGATATACCCGCGAAGGTTTATTACGTTCGCGAAGGTAACCGGCTGATTGTTCGCAAAGTGGTGGTGAGCAAGCCCGTCGTCGTCGAAAAACAAACGACTACCACCACGACTCGGCCTTAAGCGGATTGATGGTTGGTTCGGATTCAATGCGCTCACGGAGAAATTCGCGGGCACTTTTGTTTTAATTAAAATCGAGCGTGCCGAAAAAACGGTCGAAAGAATAGTTCAGAGAAGGCCTTGCTGGAAACCGGAAAAAGCCGCGTGCGTATTAGTCTTCGGCCACGTTTAGCCGATTCAGCGAGCGAGACCGACTTCGCCGTGCTTGCGTTCGCTGCGGACTTCCAGTTCAAGTTCTCGTTCAACGAACGCCAAACCCTTTCGAGTTTTGCGGAGACCTTCCAGGAATTCGAGATAATTACTTTGCGTCGCGAATTGGGGTATATGGGGCACAGTCCGGCGGCGGACCAATGGCAGGAAAACCAACGGGAAAGTCCCGGCCAAGACTGTGCATACTATAAGGATCGCGAGTGCTGCTAAACTCATACAACCTTTCCCCCCTAGGATATGCCAAGAAGAGCCGCCGACAAGTAGAACCAAATGGAGGCCAGACAGGCCGAAAGCATGGTTTTCTTGAGTGACGATTTCCCGACGGCGCCCATCGAATAAAACCATACTGTCAGCACAAAAGATACCGCGAGCGCGACCAAGCCCAGAGCTGCGCCCTTCTGAGGTCCGGTCCCGGCCGGAAGGAGAATGCTGTGAAGCACCGCTCCGAGCAACGAAGCAGTTCCTGCTAGTGATACCTCTCCGCCAAAAAATCGGAAGTCCCCCTGTCCGAAAATGTATTGAAAAAGAAAACTGAAGCCGACGAATACTACGGGCATTCCAAGCGGCGCGACCAAATCAATATGGTCTTCAAGTGGCTTTATTAATTCGAATGCCATTGGAGGGGCTGGCCGGAGGACGACAAATAAACCGAATCAATTTCGAGACCTCTAGCACAAAAAGTCCTGGCCGTTCTTCGGACTATTTGAGGCTATTCTCGGGTAATTCGCTGCCTCGCTAGGACTCGAACCTAGACAAAGAGATCCAGAATCTCTCGTGCTACCATTACACCACGAGGCAAAAACGGAGCCAAACCTAAAGCGAAATTTGCCGATTTCGCAAGCCGGGCGCCGGTGTCCTCAATTCGGGCCTAACGGTCAAATTCCAAACCCGAATCTCGAAGTTCCAAACAAATTCGAATACAGAATCTGAAACAATGACGGAAAAGGCCTTCGCCGATCGCAACGTGACGAGAGTCATCACTTCTTCATTTGAATTTCAAGATTAGAATTTGTTTGGAACTTCGAGATTCGAAATCCGAATTTAAAGCGTCATTTCGGCGCGTTCCCGCGCCGCGTCTACTTCGAGGTTGCCCTGATATTTTGCGGCCATTTCCCGGGCCGTTCGCACCATCTTGTCGATTGTCTCGTCGTTATGCTTGGGATCGTGATGAAAAAGAACGAGCTTTCGAACTCCGGCATCCACGGCAAGAGAAATCGCAGTGGAGAGCGAGCCGTGTCCCCACCCGAGATGAGTCTCGTACTCGTCATCCGTGTATTGAGTGTCGAGGATCAAAATATCGGAACCGAGAAGAAATTTCACAAGCGCATCGCGCTCTTCGCGCGCGCGCTGTTTCGCTTGTTCCGGACTCAACCCGTCAGATTTGATCGTATGCAATTTGGAAGCTTCATAAGGTTCATGATCGGGGAGATAGGCAATCGATCCTTTACTGGTAAAAATTCGGTACCCGACGCAAACGCCGGGATGATTCATTTGTCTGGCGCGAACGCGGACCTTGCCGATTTTGAATTCCATTGATTCGAGGTTTTCGAACTCGATCTTTCCCGGTAAATCGTAGAGCGCGATCGGGAAAAACGGGGTCGCCATCTGGCTTTTCAAGATTTTTTGCAGGCTACTATCGGTGCCGTCGTACCCAAAAATATGAATTTGGTTTTTGTCGCTGTAGGAGGGCTGGAAGAACGGAAAACCCATGATGTGATCCCAGTGGAGGTGAGTAATGAGCAGACTCACCTTAATTGGTCTGGGACCGAATTCCTTTTCGAGAGCAAGTCCCAGTTCGCGAATTCCAGATCCAGCGTCGAGAACGATCAGCTCGCCGTCAGCGCGGACTTCTACGCAGGCGGTATTTCCGCCATAACGCACGGTGCCTGGACCGGGAACGGGAATGGATCCGCGAACGCCCCATAACTTGAGGCGGGTAGACGATTCCGATGCCACCGACATACGACGGGCAGGGAGTGTGTCACGCAACCGAGATGAAACCAAGAGCTTTCCCCGAAGTCCGAGTCGCTACTTCATTTTGGCGGTCGGCCGTCACGAAAAAAAAGCCGCCCCGAATTACTTCGGGGCGGCCTAAGGGAAACAAAGAGTGAATTATTTAGGCGCGTTGGCGACGCAGACGCGGGCCAAAATACAAGGCGGCCGCGCAAACACCGATGAGCGGCAACAACGAAGTCGATTCCGGCACCGGCACGGAAACATTTCCGATGTTATCGATCACCGTTCCCGCGGGCGCACCGCTGCGAGTAGCTTGTGCCGTGAACTGGCCCTGTTTGAGTTGATCTGTGCTCGAGACTGCCGAAAACGTTCCAAGCGCGGCAGCGCCGGGGATCGCAGCGCCGCTGTAGGTCCAGGTCAGGTTCCACAGGTTCGGATTGTCGGTTGGGTTGACCGTACTAGCGGTCGGACCCAGTAACGCGGTTGAAAATGTCCATCCGGCCGGTTGGGTTGTGGTCGTCGGCATAATCGCGCTGAAATCGTAAATGGTGAAGTAGTTACCGGTATTGACCGTCTCATCGACAGTCACATTCGCCGTATAATTCCACGTGAAATTCGGCGATGAGCCCGTTACCGACGACAAAGTCGGAATGATGTCGCCGTAGGCGACAAAGCTGCCCATTGCAAATGCTACCAACCCTAGAATCAATGCCTTCTTCATACTATTTGTGAGGTTGCGCTGATTGTGAGGCAAACCGGGGTCGGCAGTCAATGATAATCTGGGGTCATTTTAGAAGCGCCTCCCGGTGCAATTTTGCGGTGGCAGAACCCCCCATCCTGTCAATATTACCCTTCCCATGCAGGAGCGGTCGGCGCCACAGGCGGCACATCGGAAAAAGATACTGCGCTGGTGGATCATAGGCCTCGCTATTCTGGTGTTTTTGGTCGTTGGCGGAGTTTTGGGTTACCAATGGATAAAGCTTCGGCGGGCGGACCGATTTGCTGCAGCCGGCGACTCCCTGCGCAAGGCCAACAAATTAAATGAAGCGGCCGTCCAATACATGGTCGCGCTGCAACTGGCTCCGCAGAATTATCATGCGTTGAGCGGCGCAGCTCGCCTCGCTTCCCAAGCCGATCGGCCAGAGGCCCTCGAGCTTTGGCAAAAGGTGATGCAGTTGCGAAAGGCGACTCTGGAGGACCGCGAGGATTATGCCGAGCTTCTGATCAAAACGAACCGTTTGCCCCTGGCCGAGAAACTACTCGGTCCCTTGCTCAAAAATAATCCCGATACCCGCACCCTGCGATTGGCTTCGCGCTATTCCGCGAAAATCGGCGAAAACGAAAAAGCTTTGGAATTCATGCGCATCGCCGCCAAGCGGACGCCGGACGATGACGCAACGCGTTTTCAATTGGCGGAGCTCCTGGCCCAATCCACCGATTCTTCGGAACAAGCCGAGGCCCGCAAAATTCTTTGGGACCTCGCCGGTAAATCCAACAGTTACAAACAAGTCGCGGTCGAGGCGTTAGCGGCCGCACCGCATTTAACGGCGGCCGAACAAGACCGGCTGGTCCGCGAACTGTCTGACCTCAACGTGAAAACGATCAAAGACGATTTGCTCGAGGCCGACTTAAGATTGCAACTGCATCCTGATGAGGGGACTCATATTTATCGGGAGGAAATTGATCGCTGGCAAAACGCGAAGATGCAGGACCTCATTCAGCTCGGCCGCTGGCTCAACATCCATCAGCAGCCGGAGCTGGTTCTTTCTTCGTTTCCAATCGAGCGGGCATTCGAGGACAACCAGCTTTTGCTGACCAGACTCGATGCCATGGCCATTTTGCAGCGATGGAATGATATCGATGAACTACTTACCCAGCCCGAAGTGACCCTCGATCCTTCGGTCATCGAAAGTTTCCACGCTCGCACCGCCCAGGAAAAGAATGCCCCTCTTGACGCCGAAGTACATTGGAGCCACGCGATTTCTTTGGCGGCGAGCGATCCGTTTAAACTTCGGTTTGTCGCCAACTTCGCCGAACAGAGTCACGCCACCGAGGTTGCGATGAAAGCGTACGAACAATTGGCCCGTTTCCCGGAGCAAGCCGAGTTAGCGTATCGCGGGATCGATCGCCTTGGTCAAAGGAGCGGCGATATCTCAGCACAACGCTCCGCCGTCGCAAAAATCTCCGCCAGAACGCCGGAAGATCCTAACCCGGCCGACCAACTTGCTTATCTGAACTTGCTTCTCGGTCAGGACGTGAGCAAAAACTTCACCGCAGCAAAGAAATTGTCGGAGCAATATCCAAACCGATTGTCGTATCATGTTACTACCGCGCTCGGTTATCTTCGACAGCACAACGCGGCCGCAGCTCTGGCTGAATTCAATGGTCCGGTTGCCATCGATTGGAAACAAACATTGCCGGGCTGGCGGGCGGTTTATGCCGCAGCCCTGCTCGGGACTGATCGAAACGACGAAGCCAAAAAAATCATCGCGACGATCCCGCGTGATCGATTGAATCCCCAGGAACAGGAGTTAATCGACGGCGGCGGGAAGCCGTGACGGGTTAGAGCAGGCTGACGCCAAACGGTGCCGGACCTTTTTTCCAACGCAGCTCCGGCTGCAGATTAATTTCCTCGGGCGGAACGTCGAAACCAACCGAGCGCAAGAGATAGGACACGCCTTCGGCGCTCTCCATTGTTTCCTTCAAGCTGCGGGCAAACAGCTCGACATATTCCTTGTAGGAATCGAGCGCCAGTTTTCCCTGGGCGAAATGATCAGCCAACGCCTCGTCGTGATAATCGATGAGATCAACCAGCGCCCGGCGAAGATCGAGTCGCACTTTCGGATCAATCACGACTTTAAACGGATTCGCGCCAGGGTCCGCTTTCGCCAACGCTCGCGTTTTCGATCCAGTTTGTTCCTGCCGAACAATCTGGAAATCGTGGCTTTCTTCCATGTCGATCTTACCGATTACGATCTTACAAATCTTTCACACAAAGGCCACAAATGAAACCAAGGCCGCGACATGGAAAGGATTGGCGTTCACCAGACCCCCAAAAAGAGTTCCTGAAGCGGAAGGACGATTGGGCAAACTGCCACTCACTTTTGCGACCGTCCCGAGCCGCCGTGTCCGTGGTGAAAGATCAGAAAAAGATCGGAATGATCAGAATCGCCACGATGTTTACCACTTTAATCATGGGATTGATCGCCGGACCGGCCGTGTCTTTGTATGGATCGCCGACGGTGTCACCGGTCACGGCTGCCTGGTGAGCGAAGGATCCTTTGCCGCCAAAATGGCCTTCCTCGATAAATTTCTTAGCGTTGTCCCAGGCGCCGCCGCCGGAAGTCATCGCGATCGCCACGAACAATCCGGTGACGATCGTTCCCACCAGGACGCCGCCGAGTACAACAGGCCCCAGCTGGGGGATCAGGGCGACGGCGACCACGAAAATCAACGGCAATAAGGCGGGAACGATCATTTCCCGCAGGGCCGCTTTCGTCACAATGTCGACGCAGGTGCCGTATTCGGGCGTGTCTTGTCCGGTCATGATCCCAGGATGCGCCTGGATTTGGCGCCGAACTTCACGCACGACCGCGCCGGCGGCTTTGCCCACCGCATCCATGCTGAAGGCAGTGAAAATAAATGGCAGCAACCCGCCGATGAACAAACCGATAATGACTTTCGGTTCGGTCAGCGAAAAAGTGAAGTGTGCGAATGCCGGATTGTGCGCTTTCAGTTCTTCAACATACGATCCGAACAATACCAGGGCGGCGAGCCCGGCCGACGCAATGGCGTAACCTTTCGTCACCGCCTTCATGGTATTGCCGACAGCGTCGAGCTTGTCCGTGGTCGCCCGAACTTCCTTCGGCAAATTGCTCATCACCGCAATTCCGCCGGCGTTGTCGGTGATCGGTCCGAACGAATCAAGCGAGATAACGATTCCGGCCATCGACAACATCGACATTACCGAGATCGCGATTCCATAGAGGCCGGCGAAATGAAAACTGAGCAGGATCGCGATGCCGATGAAGCCGACCGGCAACGCCGTGGCGTGCTGACCGATCGCCAGACCGGCGATGATGTTCGTAGCGTGTCCGGTCTCGGACGCGCGCGCGATCTTTTGCACCGGATGAAAACGCATCGACGTAAAATAATCAGTGATCACGACCACTACCGCGGTCATGACCAGACCCACGAGGGAAGCGAAATAAAGGTCGTTAGGCGAATGAGTCACTCCGCCAATCGTGACGCCATTCGGGAACAACCGGTGGGTTGCGGGCCAAAATAAAATGGCCGAAACCAGCGCACTGGTTCCAACCGCCCCCATTAAAACAGTGCCGGGTTTTCCGCGGCTGACATTAACGAAGAGGATTCCGCAGATCGCTCCCAGCACGGAAATTCCGCCGAGGACAAACGGGTAAATTATCGCCGCCGGAGTTGTGGCAAGGGTCAATGCGCCAACCAGAATCGCACCGATCAAGCTCACCGCGTAAGTTTCAAACACATCCGCAGCCATTCCGGCGCAATCGCCAACATTATCGCCGACATTGTCCGCAATTGTGGCTGGGTTTCGCGGATCATCTTCTTCGAGACCTTTCTCGATTTTGCCGACGAGATCGGCCCCAACGTCCGCAGCCTTGGTGTAAATGCCACCTCCGAGCCGGGCGAACACGCTGATCAAGCTGGCGCCGAGCGCGAGACCGATCAGGCTGCGCACTGCCGCATCGTGACCGATCATATTACCGGCCACGGTGTAGAAGATGGACACCGCGAGAAGGGCGAGCGCGACCACGAGCAATCCAGTTACGGCGCCTCCGTTGAAAGCGACGCGCAATGCCGCGATCAGCGAGCTCGTTGCCGCCTGGGTTGTTCGCACATTTGTAATTACCGCCACTCGCATGCCGATAAATCCTGCCGACAACGAACAAAAAGCCCCGATGACGAAACCGATAGCGGTGGGATGATCTTTAAAGATCCAGAGTAGAATGAAGATGATGACCGCGATGACGCTGATGGTCATGACCTGGCGGTTGAGATAGGCCTTCGCTCCTTCCTGCACCGCCGCGGAAATCTCGCGCATCCGGTCGTTTCCGGCGGGGAGTCGTTTGACCAGCCCAATCAGAATAAAGGCGGCGAGCAATCCGATGACGGCGCACACCATTGACAATGACACGCCGGAATCGAGAAGGTTTAGAGCTAAAAATTCCATGGCTTTCGCGCGGTAAAGCGCACGACTTTAGGGAGAATTCCCGCTCTGGCAAAGCCTATTTGCCGAGAACAACCAGATCCCAGTTGGGCCTCCGAATTACAGCGCAAAAAAGGTCGTCAGCCGGTGGAGGAAGGTCGCGGTGTATTCGCGTTGCTTCGCCTCTTGATCGGCGGCGGAGGTGGCTGCGTCCTTGAGAATTCCTTCCGTCTCCATTCTGCGCTTGGCCAGGAGTTCGCTCAGTTGTTTCAAACAATCGGGCGATTCACGAATGACTTCGCCCATTACGTCTTTGCCAATCTCCATGACGTAACAATCGCGCTCCGCTCGCACGGTTGCGCTGCGCTTTTCGCCAGTCAGAAGCGACATTTCGCCAAAGCAATCGCCCGAACTCAAAGTCGCTACCGGAATCGTTGACTCGTTTTTTACCACTGACACCTGCGCATAACCGCGGAGCAAAATGAACATCGACTCTCCATCGGCGCCTTCTTCGATCACCCGCTCGCCGCGACCGAAATGATTGAGGTCTGAGCGTTCGACCAAATTGTCGATTTGCCCATCGGCAAGACATTGGAAGAGCGGCTCGCCCCGCAGAATGGCGCGAGCTTCTTCCTGACCTTCTGGTAACGATTTCGCAGGGCGACGCTCGAGCTGCAATGTCCGAATGGGATATGGAATCTTGATCCGCTGCCGCTTGAGTTCGTACCAAACGTTGGTCCGGATGGCATCGTTGGTCTCGTTAAGGCGGGCATGGTTGCCCATGTAAAACTTGATTTCGTAGATCATGGCGTAATCGGCGAAATCCACCAGAAACACTCTTACTTTGGGCTCTGGCAAAACGTTGACTGCGGTTTGGGCGGCGCGTGCGAGCGTGTCTTTTACCTGGTTTGGCGGGACATTGTAATCAATGCCGACCCGAATCCGCATGGCGTGGATCTCGGTCGGATAGTGCAAATTAATGATCGTGCTCTTGACGATCTCGTTATTCGGAATGTCGAGGTAGATGTTGTCGTTGGTGCACAAGCGGGTGGACCGCCAGTTGATCTCCGTCACCTCGCCGTAGGTCTCGCCGACTTTTAACCAATCGCCAACCTTGTACGGGCGATTGAGTTGGATCGACATGCCCGCAATGATTCCCGCGAAAAAATTCTGGCCGGCAAAACCGAGGATGATTGCAATCACACCGGAACCGGCCAGCACGCCCTTTAACTGATTCTCGGCGTGATAACCGATACTCAGCACAAAAAGCAGGACGATCAGGAAAATGACTCCCGCCATCACCTCGCGCAGAAAATGAGGGATGGGAGTCCGTTTGCGGTTTTCGAAATACCAATCCCACAGGCAGCGATTGACCAATGCGACCACGAACGCGGTGCTTAGAAGAATGGCAGCTGCGCCGATGTGATTGCGCCAGGTTGCGTGGACGCCGTAGACAGCCAGCGCGGCGTAAAACGCGACAGTCAGACAGAAAAGCTGATAGAGAACTCCCAGCCGAACCCCGGCCCGGCGCTTGAGCAAACGACCGATTATCAGCGCGACGAAGAAGGTGCCGACAAAGGCGCCCACGGTAAGCGCAGCTCGCTGCGTGACGAACAGGATGGCGAACATCAGCTAAATCGTTGCGACTGTACTCTCGCAAGCCGACGACGACAAGGTTGTAGCTGCCGGTCTAGTCGCGCACTCTCTTCTTTAGCTCGTCCAGGCGGCGAATAATATCACCCAGAAGCAACTCGTTTTTGAGGTTCACCTGGTAATCGAGATTCGCCCGGAGACGGTCTTTATGCGACTGCCGGTTTTGCGACATCATAATGATCGGCGCCTGCATCGCGGTGATCACGTTCAGAGCCAGGTTGAGAAGAATAAACGGGAATGGATCGAACGGTTTACGAGTGAGAAGCAGGGTGTTCGCGATGACCCAAGCCGTAAAAAGTCCCAACGAAACGATGATGAATTTCCAGCTGCCCCCGAACTCCGCGATCCTGTCAGCCGCGTGATCGGCAAAGGTCAATTGGGACTCTTCTTCCTGATTGACGTTGCGCGAAACCCTGTGACGCAATAGATCGTCCGTTCGACGCAAGCGAGCCGTTAGCGCAGTAAGCAGTTCCAGCGTCACTCGCGGATCGCTTCGCATGAAGGTCAAAAAATCGTCCCGGGTAAGCCTGGCCAGACGAGCCTCCTCCGTAGCGATGGCATTAGCAGACCGCCCCTGCCCATCCAGCATCGCCATTTCGCCAAAAAAATCTCCCGGCCCAAGGTCGGCCAACGTCACGATGTGACCGTCCGCATCGGTGATGCTGATGGCTACCTTTCCGACATCGACCAGATACATGGAGTCGCCCGGGTCGCGAGTTCGAAAAATCGTCGCCGACTTTGGGTAATCGTGGATTGTCAGATACTTGGCCAGCTCAGCGGTCGCGTTTGCATCAAGCGACGAAAACAACGGAACTGAGCGCAAGTTTGCGGCGTCCATACCGCGCGCATTATAAACATGAGAGATGCTTTCATGGAAGTCGCGTTCTGAGGTAGCGGCGATTGAATCAACCGTCACTACCTGCTCGGCGGCGAAATTACCAGCCACGCCCAGCCGGCCAAAAAGCAGAGTCCGCCAATTGGCGTGATCGCGCCTAACCAGCGTACTCCCGTCAGACCCATTGCGTACAAACTGCCGCTGAAAATAATTATTCCAGCCAAAAGCAGCCACCCGGCGCCGCGATTGGTCGATCCAACGAGCGCGAGAACGAACAGCGCGATCGCATGGATGAAGTGATACAGCACCGCCTTATTCCAAACTTCGACCAGATGATTCGCCTCCAGCGTAGGCTTGAGCCAGTGAGCCCCGAAAGCGCCCAGCGCCACCGCCAGAAAACAAAGTCCCGCGGCAATTCGAATCATTACGAAATTCGAAAATGCCGTTCAACCTCCACGATGTCGATGTTTAAAAGTGCATTGGCACAACACTTGCATCGCACAAAACCCCCTGTTCATGGCCGGTCATCTCCAAAATTCAGCTCTTTGTCGGATCGTCATTTTCGCTGTGGCCGCGCTCGCTTTAAAAGCCACCGCGTCGGGCTCGATAATTATTGAGGATACGTTCACTGCAGCCGATGACACGGCGCTTATCGGACGCTTGTCCGCACCCACCGACCTTCCGGCGAACGGTTACGAAGGCAATGGCAATGTCAGCACCATTGGCGGGTTCACCGGTGGGACGCCCTACGAAGCTGATGTCCAATCCAACCAAGCCCGTATCGGCTCCGATGCGGGCGTCGCCATCAATCTTAACATAAATACAGCGCAACAATTCCAGCTTTCGATTGATTTTAATATTAGCGGCGACACCGAAACGCAGGCGAACAATGCGCATCGAGGCGCCGGCCTTGGATTTTTTAGTTCGGTGGCACTTGGCAGCGGCGGCAGCTCTCACTGTTTCAACAATTTTACCGGCCTCACCGTGGACAAAACAGGCAGTGTTCGGCTTATCATTGGCGGCGTGGACAGTGGAATTTTCACCACGGTGACGGGATTCGATCCCGCCATTACGCATACTCTTTCTTTTATGGTGAACACCACAGCAGGTGTCGGCTCGATTTCGAATATTCTGTTAGATAGCTCGAGCGTCTCCTTAACCGCTCCCGCCAATACTTTCACTATCGCCAGGACCGTTTATGCCGGTTTTTACAATTCTTCCGGGGCCGATACCGATCTCGGGAACTTCGATAATTTTTTTGTCGCAACAGTTCCCGAACCATCCAGCCTGGCCGCGCTGATCGGAATTATACTATTGGCGTGCATCCGCGACCTTGGCGGGCGCAGGCGTCGCGCGTAACATCTGGACTGGCGCCCGTCGAATCAATCGACGTTAGAGCCGAGCGTTGACGAGAGAAAACGGTTTGGCCACTCGCTTCGCGGTCAACCGAGCTTAAGAACGACTTCATTCATCGCGGCATCAAGCGCGGCCAGCTTGAATGGTTTGAACAGCACCTTGGCCTTGATCCGTCGAAAGAAAAATTCGATGGCCGGATTGTTTTTGTGACCGGTGAAAAAAATGAAGCGATTTTTAGTGGCCGGTCGCACCCGCGTCACCGCCCAATAGAACATCTCGCCGCCCATCCGCGGCATCATCATGTCGCAAAGAATGACGTCAAAGCGGGACTTCATGATCTCACGCAGGCCTTCGATTCCGCTACTCACCGAAGTCACGTCATAAGAGTAGGAAACCAGGTACTCGCGAAGAACGCTTCGGAAATCGCTGCGATCTTCGAGAAGCAAAACTTTAATAGCCAACGCGCCGGAGGTCGTCGGGGCTGTTCCCAGATCGATATCCGTGGTGACTAACTGCACGGGCTCATGGGCTTGCGGCGGCAGGCGACGCATAGACCCAAGCCAATTAGCAGGACGAGTGCCTCCGAAATGCGCAACTGCCATCTATTTGCGCAAGCCCGTTGGCCTGCTCTCGATCCTTAATCGACGACTTCGAGACCCATCTGACGAGCCGTTCCCTCGATGATCCGGAAGGCGGCTTCGTCGCTACGGGCGTTCAAGTCTTTTCGTTTCGTGTTCACGATGTCCATGATCTGTTTGCGCGTGACTTTGCCGACTTTTTCCTTGTTCGGTTCTTTCGAGCCGGCGGCGATGTTGGCGGCTTTTTTCAGCAAGATTGCCGCAGGCGGACTCTTGGTAATAAAGGTGAACGACTTGTCTTTGAAAACCGTGATCACTACGGGGAGGATGTCGCCTGCCTGCTTCTGAGTGGCGGCGTTAAATTCTTTGCAGAACGCCATGATGTTGATGCCGCGTGGTCCAAGCGCGGTGCCAACTGGCGGCGCGGGGTTCGCCTGACCGGCTGGGATCTGCAATTTGATGTGAGCAATAATTTCTTTAGCCATTTAAAAAGCTTTTAGTTGAGAGTTGATGGTTGAGGTTCTGACCTGTGACTTCTGATCTGTGATTTCTGGTCTTATCCTCTTTCGACCTGCCAGTATTCGAGCTCAACCGGCGTTGCCCGGCCAAAAATTGTCACCGAAACACGCAGTTTGCCGCGCTCGGGATCGATTTCTTCCACGATGCCGTTCTGATTTTGGAACGGACCGTCCGCGACTTTGACCGTCTCGCCAACTTCGAAGCTGACTTTCGGTTTCACTTTTTCTTCGCGCTCCTTCATCTGGGCGAGCATCGATTCCACTTCCGACGCACGCATCGGGATTGGCTTGTCCTTGGTTCCGGCAAAACCGATCACCCCCGGAGTTTCGCGAATGAAATACCAGGTCCGGCCGACGAGCTGATTGTTCTCGTCGAGCAACTGCATGTTCACGATCAGGTATCCCGGGAAAAACTTTCGAGTGGTCTCGCTCTTTTTGCCCTTTTTAATTTCCGAGACGCGCTCGGTCGGGACGAGCACTTCGTAAATCAAATCGCTCATTTCCTCGGTCTTCACCCGTTTGTCGATGTTCTCCTTCACCTTGTTCTCCTGGCCGGAGAGCACGTGGACCACGAACCATTGATCTTTTCCTGCGAGGGTCTGAGCCATATTAGTGCAGCTTGGTAAAATAGTGGACGACGTTCACCAGCACAAAATCGAACAAGGCGACGTAACCGCCGAGCAGCAGCATGGCGATAACCACGACGAGCGTTGAATCAATCAGCTCCTTGTATCTGCGGAACCCTCTTTCTTTCGGGTCCCACGGCCAGGAAGCTTTTTGAAGCTCGACCTTAACTTCGGTGAAAAAGTTTCTGATTTTTCCCATCGTGCGTTCGGCGTTTGCAGCCTCTTCATCACGCCAGGAGGGACTCGAACCCCCAACAGGCGGTTTTGGAGACCGCTACTCTACCAATTGAGTTACTGGCGTATTCAAATCTTCCGCTTCCTCTTAATCTTCCTCTCATCACGGTCGCACTCAAGCGAACAGAGACAGGGGAAGAGGCAGAGGAAGATTATTAATCGCGAATATCGCTTACGCGACCCGCGCCGACGGTCTTGCCGCCTTCGCGAATAGCGAAACGAATCGTCTTCTCCATGGCGATCGGCGTAATCAAATCCACCTCGATGGAGATGTTATCGCCAGGCATCACCATTTCGACGCCTTCGGGCAATTTCACCGTGCCAGTAACGTCCGTGGTCCGGAAATAGAATTGCGGCCGATAATTCGAGAAGAACGGCGTATGACGGCCACCCTCCTCCTTGCTCAGCACGTAAACCTCCGCCTTGAATTTCTTGTGTGGTGTAATCGAGCCGGGCTTGGCAATAACCTGGCCGCGCTCGACATCTTCTTTCTTCACACCACGGAGCAACACTCCGACGTTGTCGCCGGCGCGCGCTTCATCGAGAAGCTTGCGGAACATTTCGATGTCGGTCGCGGTCGTTTTGGCCGTCGCTTTGATTCCGACGATCTCGACTTCCTCCATCTTCTTTAGAATCCCGCGCTCGACACGACCGGTCGCGACCGTGCCCCGGCCTTCAATGTTGAACACATCTTCCACCGGCATCAGGAACGGTTGATCGACTGGCCGCTCCGGCACCGGGATATAATCGTCCACCGCCGCCACCAGCGCGAGAATCTGTTTCTCCGCTTCGGCGTCGCCGTTCAACGCTTTGAGTGCGCTGCCTTTGACGATTGGGATTTTGTCTCCCGGAAATTCGTATTGGGTGAGCAAATCGCGCACTTCCATCTCAACGAGATCGAGAAGTTCGGGATCATCAACCATGTCGACCTTGTTCAGGAAGACAACGATTGAGGGCACACCGACCTGGCGCGCGAGCAGAATGTGCTCACGAGTTTGTGGCATCGGGCCGTCCGCTGCGCTCACGACGAGGATTGCTCCGTCCATCTGGGCCGCTCCCGTGATCATGTTCTTCACGTAGTCCGCGTGTCCTGGGCAATCGACGTGCGCGTAATGGCGCTTGTCGCTGGAATACTCGACGTGGGCAGTGTTGATCGTGATGCCGCGCTCTTTTTCTTCCGGCGCGTTATCGATCGAATCGTAGGCGCGCGCTTCCGCCATGCCTTTTTTGGAGAGCACGCTGGTGATCGCGGCGGTGAGTGTAGTCTTACCGTGGTCAACGTGTCCGATCGTGCCGACGTTCAAGTGCGGTTTGTCGCGTTTAAATGATTCCTTGGCCATATCAATTCTCCTGTCGTGTTCTAACTAAATAAAAACTGCGTCATTTTAACTATCGTCGCTGTCGCGGGCTCAAACTGGAGCCCATGACCGGGATTGAACCGGTGACCTCGTCCTTACCAAGGACGTGCTCTACCAACTGAGCTACATGGGCCGGTTTGCCTCCCGCGTGTAGAACTAAAAGTCCCAAAGCCGCGTCAAATTGCAACGACCATGGGACCGTCTCGTTCCCGCAAAAAGCGTCCGAAACGGTAGTCTTCCCGGGGGGAGTGTCAAAGCAATTTTGCTGGTCGTGGCACGGGCATCGTGCCCGTGAACACCAGCCCATCGGCTGGAAGCCGTTGCCACTTTTCTAGCGAATTCGGGTGCTGCTGGTTTCCTCCGGTTTTCCTCGGGTGAAGAAGCGGACGATCACCGCAATAAGGACCAAAATTATCACCCCAAAAAAGATCGTCGTGGGAGTGAAAAAACTCGGGGCCGGAGTTGGCGTCGGCGTGGCTGGGGGAGCGTTCTTGGCCGCCAACCGGCCCTGCGCGTACTTCATCCGCTCCTGCGTTTCCTGGTCGTTAGGCTCCATCTTCAATGCCTGCTGATAATCGGCGATGGCTTTCTCGTAATCTTCCGCCAGCGCGTAGGTGTAACCGCGTCGCGCATACTCCGGCTGATAGTTCGGATTTTTTTCGATCGCCGCCGTGTAATCCTGAATCGCGGCCGGATAATTCTTCAAACTGCGGTAGGCCAATGCCCGTTGATCGTAGTTTTGCTGATCATTCGGGTTCTTTTGGATCGCGGCGGTGAAGTCGGCCGCTGCCTTGTCCCATTGCTGAAGACCGATGTAGGCAAAACCGCGAAACTTGTAGGCAAGCCCTTCGTCGGCTTTAAGCGCAAGCGCCTTGTTCACGTCATCGATCGCCGCCTCGTATTGAATTTGAGCCAGCTCGGTCTGAGCGCGCTCGAGATAGCCGAGGGAATTCTTCGGCTCCAGCTCAATCATTTTAGAAAAATCGGCGACCGCGGCATTAAATCGCGTCGCAGCCGATGGACCATCGTTCGCCGCAATGGCTGCGCGCCCGGCCGATCGGTAGGCCATACCCCGGTCCTTGTAACTCTCCGGATTATCGGGCGCGGCTTCGACCTCCTTGGTGAATTCCTCTACCGCTTTGTCGAACTGTTTGGCATCGACGAATTCGACTCCCTTGCGGTGGTGCGCGTCGGCATCGCCGCCGCCGCCACCATGCTTTTTTGCAAATGCAGCCGGTGTGACAGCAATCAAAGCAGCTAATGAAATTGACGAGATCAGTGTGGTTCGGGTGTTCATGGTTCTCCTCGCTCTGTTTCTGAATTTTTGGCGATTCATGGTGGACAAGCCAGCAAATTAAACTGCCAAATCGGCCGGGCATGGCAATATCCCGCGATGGACAAACGCGCCCGCCATCTTTCGCGAGGATATGGCGCGGTTTTCGCCACCATTGCCATTTGGTCCGTCCCGTCGCTGTTCCAGTTTTATCTCAACCGTTTCTACGATCCGTGGTCGCAAAACTTTTACCGCTATGCCGTGGCCTGTCTCGCCATCATCCCATTCGTCGCCTTCCAATTTCGCAGAGGCCCGAAAATCCAGATTGGGGCCGTTATGGCCTGCCTGGTGCCATGCCTGCCCAACGTCGTGCATCAGATCACCCAGGTTCTGGCCCTGTTTTATATGGGACCGGGGGTTTATGCGATTTTCATACGCTCGTCTGTCATCTTCACCGCCCTGCTCGCGCTCATATTTTTTCCCGAAGAGCGGACCGTCATTCGCCAGTGGCAATTTCAAGCCGGCACCCTTCTCGGTTTAGTCGGAGCGTTCGGAGTAATTTGGTTCCAACCCAACGGTCAGGACAAACATGTCGCCTTACGGGGGCTGTTTATCGCCTTTACCGCTTCGCTTTGCTGGGCCCTTTATGCCACGCTGATCAAACGTCCTTCCGCGCGACTGGGTCCGATCCGAAGTTTCGGCATCGTGAGCGTCATCACTTCGACCCTGCTTCTGCCGTTGACCCTGGCGTTCGGAAATATAGCAACTCCCCTTCACGTCGCCGCAAACGTGAATTGGATTCTGATCATCTCCGCCGTCACCTGCATCACTCTGGCCCACGTTTTGTATTACGTGGCGATTCACGAAATCGGCGTTGCCCTCGCCCAAAGTCTGCAACTCCTTTGTCCCGTCGGCGCCCTGGCCTTGTCCTCAGTGATTTTCCACGAACGTCTGACCCATACCCAACTCGTCAGCGCGCTCATCCTGCTCATCGGCGCCTTTCTCGCCATGCAAACCAAACCGGTCGCCGTCACCGAGACCTCCGAAAACATCTAGCGCTTTGGCGCAATCGACTTTTAACTGCTTCAACGCGCAGATGGATCTCAAATCGTATCTCAGATCACGTCAGAAAATCATTGATCGGGCGCTGGATGGTTATCTTCCGAAGGAAAACGTTCGACCCACGACGATCCACAAGGCGATGCGCTACAGCTTGTTTGCCGGCGGAAAACGGTTGCGACCGATTCTAACCCTGGCCGCCGCAGAAGCCTGCAGCGGAAAAATCGAGAATGCGCTGCCGCTCGCCTGCGCCATGGAATGCATCCACACCTACTCGTTAGTCCATGACGATCTGCCCAGCATGGACAACGACGATTTTCGCCGGGGACGCGCGACCTGCCACAAAGTTTTCGGTGACGGGATCGCTGTCCTCGCTGGCGATGCCCTGTTGACGATCGCGTTTGAAATTGTTTCGCGGGCAAAGCCGCCTCATCGATACGATCCCTTTACCTTGCTGCGCGAAGTTGCGGTCGCCGCGGGCAGTCGAAAGCTGATTGCCGGACAGGTGGCCGATCTGGAAGCCGAAGGCAAAAAGGTTAGCGTCGCCGATCTTCGCTACATTCATCTAAACAAGACGGCCGCGATTTTGACCGCCTCAGTGTGTTTGGGGGCGATGAGCGCGAATGCGACCGCGAAAGAACTGGCAGCCATTACAAAGTTTGGCCGTGGGCTTGGGCTCGCTTTTCAAGTGATCGACGACATCCTCGATGTAACTCAAACCAGCGAGAAGCTTGGGAAAAGCGCCGGTAAAGACGTGGCTGCGCAAAAAGCGACCTATCCCGCATTAATCGGTTTAGAGAAGTCGCGTGTAGAGGCCAAACGTCTTACCAAACAAGCGCACGACGCATTAAGAATTTTCGGTAACAACGGCGAGACCCTGCATTCGCTCGCGAATTATCTGCTCGAACGCGAGTATTGATTGGTAGGGCGATGCTCTGCGGAGCCGAATCATTTGCGTCAATTGCGCGGCTCGACAGAGTCTCGCCCTACCGCGCGCCTACCAGCCCAAGATTTGGATCGATCTCTTCCGTCACGTTCGAGCTGACACCCTTTTGCAATTTTAACATTGCCGCGAACCCGATCATCGCCGCGTTATCGGTGCAAAGCCAAGGCTCCGCTATTCTTAGTTCGAACCCACAAAGCCTGCAGCCTGCGGTCATTTGGTCTCGTAATTCTTTGTTGCAGCTGACCCCGCCACTGATCGCGACAAGATCGACCTTGTTTTTTTTGGCAGCGTCGATTGTTTTGCGAACCAGTACCTCAACGATCGCGGCCTGAACCGACGCGCACAAATCACTCAGCAGTTTGTCATCGCGAGCGAATACGAGGGATGCCTCACTGGATGATGGATCACACCTTGGCCCAAGGGAGTCCGGTCTTCGACCGGGAGATCCCTCACCTTCTCCGAGTTTTGGCAACAAATAACGGACCGCTGTTTTCAGTCCGCTGAAGCTGAAGTTTTCCGACTCCGGCATGCTGCGTGGCAGATCGTAACGGTTCGGGTCGCCATTCGCGGCGTGCTTTTCGATCTCCGGCCCTCCGGGATAACCCAGGCCAAGCAACTTAGCGATCTTGTCGAAGGCTTCGCCGGCTGCGTCGTCAACCGTCCGCCCGATGATTCGATAATCATCCAAATTGCGA
>JAICWQ010000018.1 GCA_025934755.1 Chthoniobacterales bacterium
CTTCGTGGGCGCAGCAGTTTGGGCCGGCTGCGACGTTGGCACCGTCTCCAACGATTTCGCGGTTGTTTGGCCGCGGGTCGCCGGAACTTGCGGCGGTGTGCCCGTTAGTTGCGAACGAACGGGGTTTGGCGTGAATATTGGGGTGGTCTCGGCCTGACCACGAGGCTGACTCTGACGGCCAGGCAGCGGTCGCGCCCCTTGCGGACTCGGCGATGGGCTTGCTGCTGTCACTGCGCCGCGCGGCACCTGCGCCGGCGACGGTGTGGAAAGTTGGTTCCGTTGAGCTTGAATATTTCGTGCCGGCGATTGGATTGGCAGAACCGGGGATGCAGTTGCTCCGCCAATAGCGGACGATGGTGATTGCACGGGCGTAGCCGCAATCCTTGCTCCGGGATGTAATCGACCCGCGGGCGGTGTATTGCCTTGAGTGATCGTAGCCGCTGAAGGTTTGGAAGCTGTCGGACTCGCCGTTGTTGCCGCGGTCGCCGGCGATTGTCCGGGTGCAGAAACAATTTTTTCGCCGGGGTGCCGTACCTTGCCGACCGGCGATTGTGCGAGACCCGCAGTTGGCAATGGGCTTGCGACGTTGGTCGCGACTGCCGGTGATTGCATCGGCTTCGGTTCTGCTTTTTGACCGGGGTGCAAAACTTTTGGTGCAGGGGACTTTTGGGTTTCAGCAGACAACGCCGAGGTGATTGCAGCGCCGGATGCTGGCGACGCTGAACCAGTCGGTGCTGCTGTCGATCTTCCAGTTGCAACCGCGGGCGACGTTAACTTCTCTCCCGGATGCAAAGTTTTGATTGTCGCGGCAGGTTGCGAGACTGCCGGTGATGGCGACATGCCAGCGAGTCCACCGGCGGGAGATCGAATCGGTGAAGTCGCGACCGGCGGAGCGGAAGGCGCGCGCGTAATCTGACTAGGAGCCGTTGCCGCCGGCGAAACCGTTGTCGTTAGGCCCGACGCTGGGGGAGACTGTCCCGGCGCCGGAGTCACCGCTGACTGCGCCGCGGCCTGGATCACTTGTGGTGGTAAAACCGCTTTTGTCGTCGCCGGTGTCTGACCTTTGGCTTGTTGGGCGATGTCGTTTCTTAGTTGCGTCCTGAGCTTTTGATTTTTCACATCGGCCCATCCGTGATCGATTTTGTTGTCTGGGATGGTGGCCGCCACTTGGGGAAGAATTCGCGGGCTCGCTTCTCGCTTCACGTGCGGCGTAAACACGACAAAGGTGTTGCCTTCGAGTCGAGAGCCGAAGCCGCCATTAAAGTTTTCCGTGCCAACTCGATCCACCCGGATTCGAGCGATCTCCCGGCCGCCTCGCTTCTGGATCTCGGTGTTGATGAAAGTGAAATCAGGGCCGCCGTCGTAAGCGCGGACCTGAGTGATGGTCACATTCGACATTCCGCCCCGAGTGTTGGTGTAGTTGATATTGGTGATGTTCACCGTGTGCGGCAGGATGTCGACGTAACGACGGCGGTCTACGATCAATCCGGGGCGCCAGTAAGAGTCGGACCCGAAATCGCGGACGTTTATAAACGTATAATAGTCAGGTCCGATATCGTATTCGCGGTCGGCCCAGGTACTGATTCCTATTCCAGTGCGCAGGGTCGCTTCGGGTGGTAGAGGCGCCCAGCCGACAAAGGCGTGGTCGCGATCTCGACCTTGCCGCCACGAAACCCATGCACCGCTCCAGGCAGTTCCGGGAACCCAGGCCCAGCCACTTCCAACTCCGGGAACTCGGCACCAACGGCCGTAGTGATAACAGGCCCAACCCCAATCGTTTTCAGCCGGGTCCGCGATCCAGACGTATCCGCCATCGTCCGAATAGGCAAAGTGACCGCGGGAGTAGGGGCGCCAATCCTTCGGAACATCGGTGGGTTGCCAGCAACGGCCGTATTTTTTCACTTCAACCCAGCGGCCATGTTTTTTGAGCGATTCATGGGAATAGAATGTATCGCTGGTAACACCAACTTGATCTGGCACTGCGCTGACCAGCGCGGTGGTGGCGGCTTCGGGAGCTGGAGCGGCTGGCGGAGCCGGGACGGAAGCGGCGGCAGTCGCGGTTTCCTCGGTTACGGCCTGATTTGTCACCGCGTAAAATGCAAATGGAGCCTGACCGGACTTTTGAGTGATTGTGACGCCAGGCGCTGAAGCGCCGTCCCAGGCAAACCGGTAATCTATATAATACACCTGATTCGGGTCGCGAAACCCACCCGGCGAGGTGCGCGCGTCATCTTCATTGAAAAATCCCGTTTCGGCCGGCGGTTGACCATCGCCGACAAACGCGAGATTCACTTCTCGATCCAGCGCGCCCGAGTTTGCGACGTAGATTCGCAGATCGTACGTGGTTCCCGGAGTCAGGCTGGCCGGATCTAGGACAATTTCCTGCTGTGAATTATCGGATGCACCATCGTTGGAAGTCATGCCCGACAAAAGTTGCGCGAAGGTTCCGTCGGCCTGAGGCGCACCATTTGCGGGCTGGGAATTCGCCAGAGTTCCGCTAAGCGCGTTGATGGTGCAATTATCAGCCGAGGCTGATTGCCCCGATCCGGCGAGTGGGTAAAGGGTCACGCCGTTGATCACTCGATTATTTCCACTGGCGTTGCTGCCGTCGACGGCAGTGGTGTATTGATTGCGATTGTCGATCCCGCAGCTCGTGTCGCTTTGGACCGGCGAGACAGGGACATAAGAAAGCGTCCCGGCCGCCGCGTTGAATGTTCCTACCAGAATCAGCAGCGTAGTGAATTGCAGTCTTGTCGTCATAAGATCAAATGGGTTTTCGGCGTAAAAGAACTAAAATTTTACGGAGGCAAAAAAAACGCGTCAATCACCGATATGGTTCGGAAACATTGATTAGTTGTGGGGGGCGGCCCTACAAGTTCGAAACTGAGAACTCGGGGCCGGACTGCAGTGCGACTAGCCGCGAAGGTTGGAAGATTAGAATGACCGATCATCGGATTTTCTTCGGCGTGTCCTCGCGGAGATTTTTTCGGGCCGCTGAAGTCAGTGGTCAGAATGACCATCTCCTTTGTCATCTGCGTGAACGCCGGGAGATTTGTCGCCCCGTTCATGTTCGGTGCCGGGAGTCGATTCAGTGTCGGATGATTTGCGACGCATCGCATGAGGGTGTTCGCCGTCGACGGACAGGTTGCGCGAGCGAGGCAGGCTTTCGGGATGGTTGCGACAGAGAAATTGAATCAAGCCTTCGCGGACTTCGCAGCGGAGATCACCGAGTTTGCCGGCATCAACGCCGCTGACGAGGGCGCGCACTTCGATCACGCGTTCCTTGGTGTCGGTGACCTGCAGCCCGCAAACTTTTCTGTCCCATTTGGAATTGTTCTCGACGAGTCGTTTCAATTCCTTCCGCAATTCGCCCATTGGCGTTTGATAATCGAGATAAAGAATCACCGTTCCGAGCAGCTCGGTGGAAACGCGGCTCCAATTCTGAAAAGGCTTCTCGACAAAATAGGTAATCGGCAGCACTAACCGCCGCAGGTCCCAGGTCCGGACCGTGACATAGGTGAGATTGATTTCTTCGATCTGCCCGAATTCGCCTTCCACCACCACGATGTCGTCGATGAGCAGCGGTTGAGTGAGCGCGATCTGAATTCCGGCGAGCACGTTTCCCAAAGTTTTCTGCGCGGCAAAACCGATCACGATTCCGGCGATGCCGGCCGAGGCGAGAATGCTGGTCCCGAATTGACGCACCGGATCGAACATCATCAGGATCGATCCCGTGGCGATGATCACGACCGTGGTCACGATGATTTTCCGGATGACGGACACCTGGGTGTAGATCCGGCGCGCAGACACGTTGTCGGGAACATCCAACCGATGCCGGCTCATGAGCGCGGTTTGCACCGCGTTGATCCCGCGGATGATCAGAAAGGAAAAGGCGATGATCAGCACAATGCCGAAACCTTTTTGCGTGACCCAGGCCCAGTCTTCCGGAAGTCTCAGCAGCGGCAGCAAAAGAATGACGCCGAGCAATGGCACCGACATACGCAGGGTATGTGCAAGAATCGGGATCGTAACTTTGCCTAACAAACTGTGGGTTCGGTCAGCCCACATGTGCATCCGTTTTTCGATTGCGAGAATGGCGCGAAACACGAGCCAAAGCAGAGCAACGATCCATCCGGCGTAGAAAATCGCGGTGAGGACGCCGACCCAGAAGATTCGAGTCGGACGTCCGATAATTCCGATTGCAATCGGCATCAGGGCAAACGCGCCTCCGCACATTGCCAGAAAAAATGCGAGCGGTTTCCGAATTGCCGACGCGGTCAGGGCCAGGACTGATTGATTGCGGTTCGATTGGATCTCGCCCGCGCGGCGCCGCACGATGAAAACGAAGAGACCACAGACAACGAACAACAGGACTGCGGCGCCGATTGCGGCGAGCAATCGAATCCAGGTGACGTGTTCAAAAGCTGTGCGCGGTAAAAATGCGCTACCGGAATCTTTCGCGATTTGGTCGAGCCACTCGCTGTAATCCCGGCCGGCGCGATAAATCTTGGAGCGATCCAACGCCGCCCGTTGGGCCGAGAGTTCGGTCACGGATTGCGCGATGGTCGAAGCAGGGGACTCGGCTGCGGATGGAGACGGTGAGGGTGTTGGCGACCTGGTTGGCTCGGCTGCGGTCGCGCTGATAGCGACGAGTGCAACCAGGGCGCAAAAAATCCGCATCAAAGGCATAACCACGAATATACACGAATGAACACGAATTGACCGCAGACGGAAGCTTTGAAATGCGGTGCGTCCTCTCGCCGCTTTCATCCTTCAATTATAACCCACGAAATGAAAGCGACGCGAGGAGGTGTCGCACTCCAAAAACTGCGCACGGTAAGTGATTGCAGGACCTTCGTTCGCTTTGTTTGCTTCTGTTAATTCATGTTCGTGTCCATCAGTGCCAATTCGTGTCTAGACCTGCCTTATTCTTTCACGGCTAAATGCCTTTCGGCATGCGAAACGCTGCGGAAAGCTTTATGAAAAAACGAATCGCCATTTGTCTCGCCTCAGTGTTGGCAACAGCGTTGGTTTACGCTCAGCCAACAAATAGCAGTCCCGATCCCAAAGCCGGTGCGGAAAGCACCGGTACTGTTAAAGAGTACACGCCCGGAAGCATTTTGATCCTCGACAGCCTGGCGCCGAGCGAGCCGACCCAGTTCAAGCTAAGCAAGAGCGTGGTCTACGTGGACGCCGACGGCAAAACGCTGGAGTCGCCCGCGTTAACCAAGGACCAGAAAGTCCGGGTCCATTACATGAAGACAGCGGGCGAAAATGTCGCCGACCGGGTGATTCTGATTAAGGAATGATCAGAAGTTGAGTTGTTGAGGGGTTGAGAAGTTGAGTCGATCTGTGGACCTTCTGGTCACTGGCCACTGATCACACTTCTGCTAAGTTCTGCGCTTCGGCGATTGCGAGGCTGCGAGCTTTCGACTTGAGCGTTTCGAATGCGAACGCGTTCCCAATTCACACCCGTAGGAAAAATATCGATACACTACTGCGGCTTCGCTCGTGGCTTCACGCGCATTCAAGAGCTTGATCGCGTTCGCGTCGGCTTCGTTCTGCGATTTGCCGCGTCCGACCGCGGTCACATCCTTGTTTCGCTCAATCGCCTTGCCTTGCGCGATTGCGACGTACCCGGTTCGATCCGATTGGCCGATGATTTCAGTTCTCGCCAAATATTCGGTCGCCCGGGCCCAAAGATCCCGGGTCGCGAATTTACAAGCTGTGATTGAGTCGTGGTAATGAGCACCGCCTTGTGGGGTGGAGGACCGGTTGTAGGTGACCGCGGTCCAGGCGCCATCGTAATTATAGCCGATGGCAATTGCGTCTCCGGCGAATGCCGGGTATGCGACGACACAATATATTGCTGTCAACAAGGCCTCTTTTGCCGACATGAAGCGCGCAGCGTAGACAAAGGCTGGGTCAAAAAACAAGTCCGCAATTTGACTGAACAATCTCGTTCCGGAGGCCGTCTCAATTGTGGGATCTGAGGCAACCAAAACCCGCCTCGGACGCGTATTATCTACAACGGAGGTGCAGGGTTATGATGGAACCAACAGTTACGCAAAACAACGCGCTATACATTGTTCAGCACAAGATTCCAAAGAGCCGGAGCGGAGTGCTTCGGCGGTTCAGTCTCGCCGCCTGGAAGCAGCGCAAAGCCGAATCAGAACCGGAAATTCGCGGCAAGGTTTTTCGCTGGCCCCGGATTCAGTGGCAGGCCTGATCAACCAGACAGGATTGACTGGATTCTTTTGGGAGCGGAGAGCCCTAGGTTCTGACTGACCTGCTCTGCTGGCAGCCGTGTCGGGTGCACTGCTAGTTGGCTCTTATCCTCCTCAGGTCATTTCGGGTCTGGTGAAAATCGGGAAAATCCTGTCCAGTTCCCGATTTTGTATTCAAAGATTTCCCAGCAGCAGCCGACTTTCCCGAGGACGACCTCTTCAGTCGCAATCGGCGGGCCTGCCGCGCCGGAGCTTCGGGCCGAAGGCGGGTGTTCGAATGCAGTCTTGAACCGGATCGTTGCATAACGTCGGACCTCGGGCACGCCGGAAACATTCGCGGTGTGTGTTACCTCGACGACTTGCCGGTTGTTTGCCCGGCCCAGCGGCCTGCGATGCGTCGCGAAGTAATTCATCCACTCCTCAAAGCAGCGAATTTCCTGCGAGCCTTGCGAAGCCGCTTCTTCGAAACGGTGGGCATCGATCAATTCAAGCCATTGCAGCGCGGCGTCCCGAGCAGCTTCGTCGTTCGTCGAAAGCGTTAACGAAAACGTTGAGCACGTCAGCGCAGCAACCGCAATCGCAGAGCCGATTTCTTTAACCACGAATGCACACTAATAAACACGAATGAGGACGCTTAACAGGAGGAAACGAAGCCAGGCAACTTGTTCGCTTGTCACTGGTCACTCGTCACTCGTCACTTTGGCTTAAAAGCGGTGCGGGGAGGCAACCGACTCCAAAGGATTCCGGCCTCAGCTTCGTTGTCGTAACAGAGAAAGGGCGGAATCTTTTACATCGCTTTCTCTCGGCTGTTTGCGGTCGCAGCGCAAACGCTCCGCCAACTCGTCACTGGTCACCGGTCACTTGTCACTTCAGCAGCGGTCGCAGTTTCCCATTCGTTTGTCAGGAGAGCGAGATCCGCCGTCACATTGGATAATTCGCGGTTGATCGACACGGCGCGGCCACCCGTTCCGTAAACGGCCGGATCCTCGAGAGCGGCAACCAGCTCTTTTTGGTGGGCTTCCAGCGTCGCAATTCGGGTTTCGATCTCGTGCAATCGCTTCTCCCGATCGCGCTTGATCTTGGAGATCGCATTGCGGGCCTCGGCTTCGGCCCGTTTTTGCGCCTTCTGTTCTTTTAAACCGGGAACAGTTTGCTTTCTAATCTCTGACTTCCGACCGTTGACTTCTGCCGCATCGCGGCCCGCGGTCAATGCCGTTCGCGCGGAAGCAGCCTTCGATTTATCCAAATAGTAATCATAGTCGCCGGGATAAAAAGTGAGGCGACCTGCAGTCCGAGCCGGACTGGCCGTTATGTGTAAAACGCTTGTCGCGATAGCGCGGATGAAATGAACGTCGTGACTGATAAAGATGAGCGTCCCATGATATTGCTTGAGCGCGCCGATGAGGGCGTCGATCGAGCCGACGTCGAGATGGGTCGTCGGTTCGTCCATCAGCAGAAGATTGGGCGGATCGAGCAGTAACCTGACCAGGGCCAGTCGCGATTTTTCGCCGCCGCTCAAAACCGCCACCGTCTTGAAGACATCGTCACCGCGAAACAAAAATGAACCGAGAACGGTGCGCGCGGTTTGTTCGGGCACGGGATTGGGCATGTCGCGCGCGCTTTCGAGAACGGTGTGGCTGGCGTTGAGCACGTCGATCCGGTTCTGCGAGAAATAACCGGAGCGCACGTTATGTCCGAGCTCGCGAACGCCGTGTTGCACCGGCAGCACGCCGGCGAGCAATTTGAGCATGGTCGATTTGCCCGCGCCGTTCGGGCCGACCAGCACCGTACGTTGACCGCGCTCCGCCTGATATTGCAGTCCGCGGTAAACAACCAGATCGCCGTAGGCATGATCGACATTTTTCAGCGCGATCACCCGCAGACCGCTCCGCACCGGTTGCGGGAAATGGAACTTGATCGTCTTTCCGCGCGCGACCGGGGCCGCGATTTTTTTCATCCGATCGATCTGTTTCAGCTTGCTCTGCGCTTGGGACGCTTTGCTCGCCTTGGCGCGAAAGCGATCGGCAAACAATTGGAGCGAGGCGATTTCTTTCTGCTGATTCTTGTAAGCCGCCAATTGCTGTTCTTCGCGCGCGGCCTTCTGCTCGACGTAACTGTCCCAATTGCCCCGGTAACGGACGAGTTTCGCGTGCGCGATCTCGATGATGCTCCCGACCAGCTGATTCAAAAACTCGCGATCGTGCGAGATCATGACAATCGCGCCTGGATAAGTTCGCAAATATTCCTGGAACCACTGGAGCGATTCGAGATCGAGATGGTTGGTCGGTTCGTCGAGTAGAAGCAGGTCGGGCTGCATCACCAGCAGCCGGGCGAGGTGCGCGCGCATGACCCAGCCGCCACTTAAAGCGCGCGCCGGGCGGTCGAAATCAGTTTCGCGAAAAGCGAGGCCGGCCAGGACCCGTTTCGCTTTCGGTTCAAGCTCCCAGCCGCCGTGCTCATCAAACACGTGGAGCGCGTTGTGATAAGCAACGTCGTCCCGCTGGCGCTCTTTCTCTTGCTCTTTCTCGTAATCGGCGATCACTTTCTGCGCCTGCACAAGCTCTGGCGAAACCGCGAGAGCAAGTTCGAGCACGGTTTCGTCTCCGGCGGCCGCGGTTTCCTGCGGAAGAAACCCGATCGTTGCGTTCTTCTCAATCGCGATCGTGCCGTTATCGGGCGATGTCTCGCCAAGGATGAGGGAGAACAAAGTCGATTTGCCGGCGCCATTGGGCCCGACCAATCCGATCCGATCCCCGCGATTGACCTGAAGCGACACATCGTCAAAGAGCGCCCGGCCGGCGAAAGATTTTGAAAGTTGGGAAACGGTCAGCATGACGGAAGCGCGCAGTGTTCCCTCGTTCGACGCCTTGCGCAACTCCGGGTCGGAGCTTAATCACTGAAAGCTGGCACGCTGAAAACGGACCTCGATTCAAATTGCCTTGGCATCGATCGTCGCTGAGCATCGTCAAAATGAATGCGATATGAAATGTCTGGCCGGAATTCTACTGATTGGGTTGTGCGACTTCGCACATGCGCAGCAAACCGTTTTGACCACCGATCCGACGCTGCCGATTCCGAAAGTGGAGTTCGATGCGAAGGGCGATCTCAAGATTACTGCTTCGGCGACGTCGTCCGCGGGCGATTTCGATTTTCTGGTCGGAAAATGGAAGATGCACAATCGGCGGCTCAACAAACGGCTGGAAGGGAACAACGACTGGACCGAATTCGATTCAGACGATGAGAATTCCAAAATCCTGAGCGGCGCCGCCGATATGGATACTTATTCCACGACGGCGATGCCGGGAATGGAAGGGAAACGTTTCGAAGGAGTTACTCTGCGGCTGTTCAATCCGAAGACGAGACTTTGGAGCTTGTATTGGGCGGCCAGTAACGTCGGCGTTCTCGATCCGCCGGTGGTCGGTTCTTTTGAAAACGGCGTCGGACATTTTTTCGCCAAGGACACGTTCAAAGGTAAACCGATCATCATGATGTTTCGCTGGGACGCGCGGAACAAGGATCGCCCGGTCTGGAGTCAGGCGTTTTCTCCGGATGGTGGAAAAACCTGGGAATGGAACTGGTACAACGTGTCCGAGAGGATTCGTTCAAAAACTGAAGACTGAAACGCTGACAAGCTGAAGGCCGGAGATCAGCGGTCACGGGTCACAAGTCAGAAATCAGACCGCCCATTTTTCCATTGGTGCTATTGAAGGCCGTGGTCTTCCAACTCGGACCTCGTCGACTGTGGCGTTGTGGTCAGCAATGATTGGCGATTGAGGTCAATCGCCGCTGCCTAACGGAAATATTTCGCGAGACAAAGGCGAACACGCGCTCTAATTTCTTGATTATGATCTCACGTCATTCCCTCAAGGTCGCAGTCATCACTCTCGTCGCTGCCTTTGCCGGCTTTTCGTCGGCGCAGGCGCAACGACACGGCACGGAGCCGATCGTAACAACCGGATCGCCGGCCGGTTTGATCAAAAAGATCGACCCCGAGTATCCGGTGGCATTCGTAATCCACGGCGCGAAAGGAAGAGGTCGTTTTCGGCTCACGATAAATCCCAAGAGCGGCCTGGTGGACGAAGTTAAAATCCTGCAGAGCACCGGCTATCAGGATCTGAACAAGTTGGCCGTCAAAGCTCTGTTGCAATGGCAATTTCAACCCGGAACTCGGAGCCCGGTGGAAGTACCGGTGGAATTCGATATTCAGGGCGGCAATCGCATCTTGCACTGAGCAATACCGAAGTCAGCGGTCACCGATCACAGGTCAGTCCGAGAATTGGATCGTATCTAAACATTACGGTCCGGAGAAAAACCAGAGAGGATTTACGCTCCCGCTAGTTCGCCGAGAGTGTTCCCTTAATATGTTTTGCCCCAAGGTGGCGGGCTTGGCCCGATTCGCTTGGCCCGATTCTTACGAGACCCGGTTTAAAGAAATCCTGTTAATCCTGTCATTTACCATTATTTCGGGGCTAGAGAGGTCACAATTTTTTCGAAACGCGGATCGCCGCGGAGTGGGTCCCAGTAGGGAAGCAGCTTTAGTTGTCCGTAGCTAAGTGTGCCGGGAAGTTTGACGGCAACCGCCAGCTGTTCGCAAGCGAGATCTTTGTCGCCCACCCACGCCGCGATCATCGCGTAGTACTCGATCATGTGGGCGCCGTTGATTGAATCCTTCGCCACCGGAAGTAGCTCGACCGCGCGGCGTCCTTCACGCAATGCTTCTTCTTTTCGCCCGAGGCCGGCATCGATCAAACCGAGGACGCAAATAGCCGGACCGTAATTGGGCTGTTCCTGGACGAGCTTTTCCTGTTTGGCTCGCGCAGCGGTGAACGCCGCCTTGGCCTTCGTATCGTCTTTCACCATGCGAGCAATGAGCCCCATCGCGAAGTCGCGGCTGAGATAAACCGCGTCGTTACCAAAACTGTTCTCGCCCAAGGCAGCCAACGCTCGCTCCGCTGCCGCCGGGTCGCGCTCTGCTATCGCGCACTGAAACCAGATGTCGGCCACGTTTTTGATCGCGTCGGAATTCAGGGACTGAAGCATCTGATGCAACGGCCGGGGATCGGCTTTCCAATCAAGATCCACAGATACGCGGGTCGTGCTGATTTCGACGTCCCCGGGTTTAATGGTCAATCCGCGGTCTAACATTGCCGCCATCTCGGGATAGCGTCGCAGGTTTTGGTAGCTGAGAGCAATCTGCTCGAGGATGAAAAAGTTTCGAGGATCGAGCTCCAATGCGCGTTGAAGATTCTTGATGGCTTCTTCGTGTTTGCCCTGCCGGCGAACGATGTAGCCAATGAGTTCCGGCACACGCGAATCGTTAGGCAGAGTTTTCCGCGCGATCTCTAATTCGGAGAGGGCCCCGTCAAAATCGAGATAGCCACGGTAAAGATTTTCCGCGCGCGCGAGGTGCGCTTCGCCGGCATCGGGCCGGAGTCGAAAAGCCGATTGGATCGCGGCCTCCGCCAAAGCCAGCCGCGCGGGAGTATGATCATTTCCGAGGAAATAGAGATTGTCATTCGCGTAAGCCAGCTGGCAGTAAGCTTCAAAAAATGATGGGTCGCGCGCCACGGCCTGATTGAGAAGATCGACCGCCTGAAGATAGAGACTCTGGACATTTGCGTTAAGGGTAGTGGTTAAAAGAATATTCTTGGCCCGGGTGTAAAGGTCGAACGCTGGCACGTCGGAAGTGGGCTTCTGGTCGATTGCGTTCTTTTCACTTGGCGAAAGTTTTGCCTGCAGCTGGTCGGCGATCGCCTTGGCGATTTCACTTTGGATTGCGAAAACATCGGCAATATCGCGATCGAAACTCTGCGCCCATTGGTGCGCGTCGGTCCGGGCATCAATCAACTGCGCATTTACCCGCACTTTGCCGCCGGCGCGTTGCACGCTCCCCTCCAGCAGGTGCGCGACGCCGAGCTGCTCCGCGATCTCGCGCAGATTGCGTTGCGCGCCAGTTTTATACTGCATCACTGACGTTCGACTAATTACTTTCAGATCGGCCACTTTGGCCAGGTCGGTCAGAATCTCATCCTGAACGCCGTCGGCGAAGAAAGCATTGTCGGGATCCCGGCTGAGATTTTCAAATGGAAGAACGGCGATGGATTTTTCCGGAATGGCACTGGTTCCACTCGAACCCGGGATACTTGACGGCGCAGTTGTGGATGCTGTTGAAGCGACCGTGGGGATCGCTGATTTCGGACGCAACAACTGAAACCCGAGGAGTCCGGCGGCGACCACAGCCAGGATCACGGTGAGCCAAACAAGCTTTCGGCCAGTGTGGCCGGTGATCGATTCCGAGGGCGAAACGTCTTCTGCCCGCTTGATTCCTTCCGGCGTGATCTCGAAGGCCCAGGCAAGGAAGAGCGCGATCGGGAAACCAACGATCAGGACCAAAACGACTAGCCGCACCGTCCAGTTCGGAATTTCGAAGAAGGGAAAGACCTGGGTTGCGATCTGAATCAGGAGCCATGAAACAACCGCGTAAGCAACCGCGACCTTGTAAACGTTGCGTCGCTTTAACTCGGAAAAAAAATTCCCGGAATTCATTCCTTCATTGCCCATGTCCGCGTTGATTTTCCCATAAACCCGCAAGATGTCGAACTTGGTCTACTTTAGGTCGTGGGTCAGTTTAATTAATTTTGAGCGCCGTAGGCGCGTCCTGTTTATAGCCTGGGCGGTGATTTTCCGATCGAAGCTCCTTTGGGAGCGCCATGACTGAGAAGATGTCGCTCCTGCCGGAGCTTATCTTTTTGGGTAAATGATCTTCTATAAACAGGCCGCGCCTACGGCGCTTCCATTCTAACTGACCCATACGTCACGGCCGGACATTTCCAGTTTCCGAACGTGCGCCACCGTAAATTCGAGACGTTCTCTGAACCGCGCTACCGATCGCCCGCGGAAAAAGGGCAGAAGAAGCACCTCTCCCCGTCCCGGGGCTGCCGAACTGCGGCAAATTACATCCAGGGAACATTTTTGGATGCACTAGCGGGAGCGTAAAGCTGAAACACAGGAGAAACCTAAATTTCAAATAAAACTAAATCTCACGCAATGAGTAGACGCGATAATTAATAGAATGAACTGGGTTTTATTGGGCGTCTCGCTGGCGCTGTTAGCGACATGGTTTGTTCTGCGCGTCGCGCTCGGAGCTCCCTTGGGAGTGCTGAATCTGCTTTGGATGTCCGCGGTCGTGATGTTCATCCTTTGGAACGCGCAGAAGATGACCGGATAACGGCGTAGAGCTTGGAGCGGCGAGCCACAAGAGGTCAGAGGTCGGGACCGAAGCATCGGAATGGATTAAACGGCCGCTGTGGCCTAAGATCCGAGGATGAGGTCAAATTTCGTCAGCTTGCATCCCTACTTTAAAGCGCATCCCGGTAAAGCGGAGACGGTGAAGGCATTCTTCGCCCGCCTCGTCGAGAAAACGGCGACTGAAAAAGATTGTCTTTTTTACGGGTTCACTTCCAACGGCGACGAGATATTTTGCCGGGAAGCATACGAAAATGCGGAAGCATTGCTGGCACACGTAGAGAATATTGGGGCGCTGCTCGCCGAAATGCTGAAGAGCGCCGATCTCGCGCAGATCGAAATTCACGGTCCGGCGGCCGAGCTCGAAAAATTAAAGAAACCGCTGGCTCACTTAAGTCCGAAGTGGTTCACCCTCGAAAGCAATAAATGAAAGACGAACAGTTCGAAAAGATTCGGTCCGCCGTTGAGTCCGCGGACCATATCCCGGCCGACAAAAAGGCTGAGCTGCTCAGGTTATTATCACGTCTGAAACCAGCGATCGCGAAAGTTTCCCAAACGCATCAGGAACATGCCGAGCAAATCGTCCGTCTGGTTGAAGCTTCGGCACACGAAATGACTCACGGTCAGAAAAAACCTGATGCGATCAGGGAGCTCGGGCAATCGGTGGAAAAATTTGAGTCGTCGCATCCGGACCTGGTCGCTGCGGTAATGGAATATTCCGTGCTGCTCTCCGCCTTAGGAATTTGAATGAGATCGAGTGTCGGGGGATTGAGGGCAATCGCCCCTGCCTGAAGAAAATCATGGACCGGGAACCACTTCTTAACATCGGTGATTATGCGCGGGCCGCTCGTGGACGTCTGGTGAAGGAAGTGTTGGATTATTACGAAGGCGGAGCGCTGGACGAGATCACCCTGCGGGAAAACGTCGCAGGATGGGAAAGACTAAAACTTTATTATCGCGTCCTTGCCGGAGTCGGTCCGCGGGAAATGAAAACAACTTTGCTCGGGCGCCCTGTTTCCCTGCCGATCGCGGTCGCGCCCACCGCCTTCCACAAACTGGCTTGCCCGGATGGCGAGATCGCTGCAGCCAAGGCGGCAAAGACGGCTGGTGCCTTGTTTATCCTCAGCTCGCTTTCGAACACCGCGATGGAGGCGGTTTTTACCCAAGCGGGCAGTCCGCGCTGGTTCCAGCTCTATATATATAAGGACCGTGAAGTCACCCGCGCCCTGGTCCAACGGGCGGAGGCAGCCGGAGCCGAGGCAATCGTGCTGACGGTCGATGCGCCGGGGTTGGGAACGCGTGAACGGGATGCAAGGAACAGGTTTAGCTTGCCCGCGGGTTTGGCGGTTGAAAATCTTGCGCCGTTGGGGAAGGGGACCATCCCGGAAGTGAGCGGATCAGGCCTGGCCGCTTATGTTCGCGACAACTTCAAATCCGATCTCAGCTTTGACGATCTCGACTGGTTGTGCGGTTGCACGAGCTTGCCCGTGGTCGTCAAGGGCATCTGCCGCGGTGACGACGCGCGCCGCGCAACTGAACACGGGGCAAAAGCCATCGTCGTTTCGAATCACGGAGGTCGCCAACTCGACACCGCGCCCGCGACCTGCGATGTGTTGCCGCACGTTGTCGCCGCTGCCGGAGATCAGTGCGAAATTTATGTCGACGGTGGAATCCGACGTGGAAGCGACGTGTTAAAAGCGATCGCTCTCGGCGCCCGAGCGGTCCTCCTTGGCCGTCCAATTCTTTGGGGACTGTCGGTCAGCGGCGAACAAGGCGCCGCGGATGTGTTGAAGATTTTGGGTCGCGAATTGGACGAAGCGATGTTGTTGTGCGGTTGCACAAAGCTAAGCGATATTGGGGCGTGGCTATTTCAGTGTGGATAACAAACGGATCTCGAATTCGAAATTGCTTTTGCAACCGGCTTCGACATCGTTCGCGTTGAATCGCTCCTAAGATCACGATGAAAATCACAACGTTCCTAGTTCTTCTCTGCGGATTGCTCGTTTGCCCGAATTTAACCCGCGCGCGAGTGGGGGAGACCGAAGCGCAGGTCGATCATCGTTATGGCAAGCCGGCCGGGAAGTGGGACGATTATGTGGGCTACAAAAAACTCTACCATTGGCATGGCTTCGACGCGATCGTCACCTTCGTCGACGGGGTCAGCCAGCGAGAAATGTTCAACAAAAGCCAGGGGTTTATCGATCCTCATGATCAGAAGTACCTTCTAAAAGTCGGCGGCGCGAACCGAAATGGGATTATTTTTGATAAGGACGCCGGCGTGTTCACGACCAAAGAGTTTGCGGAAAAGTACCGCGCCGCACGAGAGGCCGCCTGGGCGAAATCAAACGAGAAGCAACAGCAATAAACGGCAGCCGCAATTTTGCGTCTTGCCACATTCCGCTCCTTTCGTGACTGAGTATTTCAGTTTTTCAGCGTTTCAGTTTGTCAGACGTTTTTCTTTGATCGCTTTGTGTGTCGAAAATGACGACGGTATTGGCCCGGCGAAATTTTGAGCGCGCGTTGAAACACGTTGCGCATCGAGTTCACGTTCCCGAATCCGCACTCGCTCGCGATCGTTTCCATGCTGTTCTGGCTTTCTTCCAATCGGCGTCGGGCAGCTTCGACCCGGAGACGCTCGATAAACTTGGCCGGCGTGGTTTTCATTTCCTTGGTGAACACCCGCGCGAAATTGCGCGGACTCATCGATATGCGCTCCGCCAGAACCGGCACCGTGAGCGGCTTGTATAAATTATCGAGCACCCACACTTCGAGCTCACGTAGCGGCTTGCGATCCGTCGCCTGCAGCGAGAGTGCGGCGCTGAATTGCGATTGTCCGCCAGGTCTCCGTAGATAAAGCACCAGATTGCGCGCAACCTGTAAGGCGAGTCGCGAACCGTGATCTTCTTCGACCAGCGCCAGCGCCAGATCCATACCGGCAGTTACCCCTGCGGAAGTGTAAACATTTTCGTCCCGAACAAAAATCGGGTTGGGATCGACGTCGGCCCGCGGCGCGCGTTTGATGAGCGTCTGGCACCAATTCCAATGAGTTGTGGCGCGGCGACCATCCAGCAGTCCTGCCCGCGCCAGGAGCATGGCGCCCGTACAAACTGAACCGACCCGTCTGCATTTTGCAGCGATTTTTTTCAGCCAGCGCACTGCTTGGGCGTTTATCTCGTTCCGCTCGATCGCATCACCGCCGGCAACGAGGAGGGTGTCGATCGTTCCCCGCGCGTCGCGAAATGTTTTATCCGCGGCAAAGCTCAACCCGCAGTTCGCACGAAGGGATCGGCTCGAAGAAATGCTTACCACTTCGATTGAGTAAAGTGGCGTCGCGCCACGATTCTCACGGCAATGCATGTCCGAAGCGCGGGCAAAGACCTGCAATGGGCCGACGAGATCGAGGATTTCGGTTCCCAGCCCGGCCACGAAAACGATACGTCGCGTCGTTGCGATTGGTGAAAGTTTGTGATTGTTAAGCGGGTTCGTCACTCTGTCGATGTCGCTAATAGAAGCCGCGTAGTTCTTGCCTCGTCACCCGCCACCAGTCACCCATCACCCGTCACTTAGCGGAAATCTTATCGTCCGGGGTCAGGAATTTGTCGGGTGCAGCTTCGAACGTTTTTTTGTCGTCCTCGGAGCAGAAATAGTAGGTCGCGCCTTTGTACTCAGACTTCGGCGCAATCTTTGGATCGACGTCCATTCCGCAAACCTGGCAGAGCGGATGTTCGGCTGTCGAAACGGGCGCCACCGCGTAAGTCTGGTTCGAATTAGCGTTCATCCAACCTTGACCCTGATATTCCATGTTGTAAGCGGTCTGCTGGGCGACTTCGCGGCCGTAGTAACGTTCGACTACGCGCAGCGCGAGATCGATGCCCGAAGAAAGTCCCCCCGCAGTCGCGAGGTTTCCGTTCTCGACGAACCGCGCGCCGCGTTTCAGCGCGATGTTCGGAAACTTCATGGCGAAACGTCCGAACGCGCCGTGATAGGTGGTAGCCGACTTGCCATCAAGCAGTCCGGTTTTGGCTAAGACGAAAGCACCGGTGCAAACCGACATCGTGACGTCGGTCGTCTTCGATGATTGGCGGATCCAATCCAACGCCGCGGAACCGGGTTCACTTTGCGCCGGAATCACAATCACTTTAGGTGCGGGGGCATCGGCAATTGTGTAATCGGGGATGATTTGCATTCCGCCGCTGGTGCGGATCGGTTTTTTGGTTTCAGCAACCGTATAAAGCCGGAACAGCTTGTTCTGTCGGCTGGGAATGTTGACGTCCTGGAATACTTCCCAGGGCCCGCAAAAATCGATCACAACCGCCCCATCCGAGATCAGGAACGCGACCGGAATGGGATCTTTGTCCGGCGGTTGGAGAGAGCTGCTGTTCTCATTCGGCGTCGCGGCAATGAAAATTGCAACCGGAACCAGCAATACCAGGATAGTCAAGAGTGCTTGCTTCACTTCAGATCGTGCATTCATGCATCGACCCTCTATTTAAATCAGCATGGCAGCAATGACAACAATCACCACGTTTCTGCCATGCAATCGAGGCAAGGGGATTGATCTCCGGCTTGGTTGCGATCGTCGGTCTTCGGCACGATTCAGCAGGAGTATGAGCCAATTCGGGTGAACATTTTGCGATTTCTAATTGCTATTGACGGGCAACGGCGTTTCTGCCGAAATCGCCTCATGATAAAAACTCGAATTGCAGCAGTGGGTGTAGCTCTGTTGTTTGTGGGAGCAACGGCTTGTTTTGCGGCTAACGCGCATGTGGGGACATGGAAGACCAATGAGGCGAAATCGAAGCAAGCGCCCGGAATGGGCAAGACGAATACGGTCGTCTACGCCGAAAAGAAAGATCAAATTCAGGTGACGGTGGACGGCACGGACAAGGACGGTAAACCGACGCACGGCGTCTGGACAGGCACGACCGATGGCAAAGTCTACAAGGTTAAAGGAAACCTTTCGTGGGACGCAATGACCTACAAGATGGTAGATGAGCGGACTTACGACATTACGGCGATGAAGGGCGGCAAAGTGACCTGGACGGCTCGAAGCACTGTATCGAAAGATGGCAAATCGCGCACCCTTAACCTGAGTGGCACCGGCGCGGATGGGAAGAAGTTCAAGGCCAAGAATGTTTACGACAAGGAGTAGGGACTGCGAGAAAAGATTGACCGCTGTGTTGAGAGCCCGAACCGTGAACCCGGCCGAGGCCCGTATACGAGGCCTCCTTGCCGGTCGATGAAACTCTCGACCTTGATGTCATTTCCAACTTGCCGGCCTGCAATGAACCGCAAAACGTGATGCGCTAAAAGAGTTGCAACGTTACATCCGGAACGGCCCGTCCTAACTTCTCGGGGTAAGCGCTATTTCGGCGCCATTTTTTGCACCAGCGCTTCGAAGCGCGGATCGCCGCGTAATGGATCCCAAAACGGCAACAACTTTAATCCGCCATAGGTAACGACAATTGCTGCGCAAGGAGCCCGGACTCCCAATTCCAATTGGTCAAGGGCCAGTTCCTTGTCGCCTGCCCACGCTGCCGTGATCGCGAAAAACTGGATCATAAGGCTGCCAGTGACGGAATCCTTTTCGACTGGAAGAAGTTGAATCGCGCGCCGTCCTTCCGCCAACGCGGCCTCTTTCTGTCCCAACGCAGCGTCGATTAACGCAAGCACGCAAAAAGCCGGTCCAGAACTCGGCTGCGCTTGCAAAATTTTGTCCTGCTCGATGCGGGCCTTGGTGAACGCGGTGCGCGCGCGCGCGTCGTCCTTGGCAACTCGCGCGAGCAAGCCTTCCCCAAAGGTGGGGCTCAAATAAACGCCGTTTTCGCCAAAGGAAGGCGTATTGTTCAGCACTGCCAGGGCCTTCGCCGCCGCAGCAATATCGTGTTCCGCTAGCCCGCAAAGAAACCAGGTATCGGCAGCGGCGGAAATTGCACCAGGGTTTTCGGCGAGAATGGCGTCGATTTCCCGATGCAGAGGGCCCGTATCAGCCTTCCAATAAAAATCGACCAGGGCCCGCTGCACTCTGGTGGGAACATCTTTTGGAACAATGGTCAAGGCGCGATCATCCAAGGCGGCCTCCTCCGGGTAGCGGCGGAGAAGCTGATAGCTGAGCGCAAGTTGTTGGATGGTGAAGTAGTTGCGCGGATCCAATTCCACTGATCTTTCCAGGTTGCCGACTGCTTCTTTGGGTTCGCCGCGCCGGCGCACGATGTAGGCGGTCAGTTCGAAAACCCGAGGATCGTTCGCTAAACTTCGCCGCGCCTGCTCCAGCTCAGCGAGCGCACCGGGGTAATCACGATGGCCGTAATACAAAAACTGGGCGCGGGCCAGGTGCGTTTCGCCGGCATCGGGCCGCAAACGAATCAACGACTGAAGAGCAGCTTCGGCCGAAGCCAGCCTTCCTACCGTATGATCGTAGTTCAAGGCATAGAACTTTCCATGAGCTAAGACCAGTTTACAGTAGGCTTCGAAAAACGCCGGATCGAGCGCGACTGCCTGATCCAGAAGCTCTATGGCCTCCCGCAAATTCTTTTCGTCAGTCGTGCTGAAACCAATCGAAAGCAGAATAGTCTTCGCCCGGCTGTAAAGATCGAAGGCAGCCACGTTTGTGGTGGGCGGCTTTTCAATCGCCGCTTTCTCGTTCGGGGAGAGCGTAGCTTGCAATTGATCGGCAATGGCTTTGGCAATCTCGCTTTGGATGGCAAAGACATCGGCCAGATCGCGATCATAAGTCTGCGCCCAAAGGTGGGCATCAGTCTTTGCGTCGATCAATTGCGCGTTTACCCGCACCCGATTCGCGACGCGTTGCACGCTGCCTTCCAGCAAATGCGCCACCCCGAGCTGCTGGCCGATCTCGCGCAGATTCCGCGCCACTCCGCTCCGGTATTGCATCACACTGGTGCGGCTGATCACCTTCAGGTCCGCGACCTTCGCCAGATCGGTCAGGATTTCATCCTGCACACCATCGGCGAAAAACTCATTCGTTTTTTCTTCACTCAAATTCTCGAACGGCAAGACCGCTATCGATTTATCGGGTAGGGATCCGGCAGCTGCCGGACCGGGCCGTCCGCTTTCGCCTCGTTGTCCCGTGTAAAGCCCAAGAAGAAACAGTCCAATCGACACCAGCGCGCCGGCCACGACGACATAAATCCAGGCATATTGCTTTGGTTTGGCGGCAGCCGGCATCGCGTCCGCCGTTTCAGTGCGCTTGATGCCTTCCGGCGTGATCTCGAACATCCAGGCCAGTACCAGGGCGATCGGCAAACCGAGAATGATCAGCAGAACAATCAAACGGATGATCCAGTTCGGAACATCGAAGACTGGAAACACCTGGGCGATTCCCTGAGAGAGCGCCCAGCCGCCAACGATGTAGGCAATAGCGACCTTGAAAACGTTGCGACGCTTTAGCTCAGCGAAGAAGTTATAGATATTCACGGTTCCTTCCGATCGCCGCGAGCATCCCCGTTCATGGCGCCTTATCGAGCCGCGAATCGACCGCAGCGTCAATGTTATTCAAGACTCAAGCTCGCGATTTTTGGAAGCTGCGGAAGGATTTCGTTCTGTGCAGGAATCATCCCTCTGCGTACAAACCGGGGGTCGGTATGAGCCCGTTTGAATTCATTTGCGCGTTTTATTCCGTCGTGCTCGGCGTCGCCGTGGCCCAACTCATGACCAGCGTGGGACGACTCATTGAAGTGCGCGATCAAGTCCGCACCTATTGGGTGCAATCGCTCTGGGTGGTAACTGTTCTGCTGGTCGATATCAACAGCTGGTGGGCGATGTGGGATTTACGAAACGAGAAAAGCTGGAGCGTTCTTTCGTTTTTTCTCCTGGTCGGCCTGGTCGCCTCAATCTTCCTCGTAACTGTCCTGCTGTTTCCGCGCGTCCCGGAGTCAGGAGAACAAACCGACCTCGACGCTCATTACTATAAGAACCGGCGCTTCTTTTTTCTGGCGAACGCCGCTGGCTGGACCCTGGGATTACTTTGTAACTTGAGCTTCTTGCCAATCAAGAGCTGGCTAAATCCGGCGATCATCTTCCCGTTGCCTGTTGTCTTGTTGTCGGTCCTGGCCGCAATTACCGGGAATCGCCGGTATCACGCCGCGTTCGCGGTTTTTGCTTTGATTACGGTCGCGGTGGCCCTGCTCACCGATCCGACGCGCATCCAATGATGGTAAGGCCGATCGCAAGCTAACAATCGGTTCTGCCTTTCTCGGCTATTTACTTTTTCGGCCCCAGGATCTTTTGCCCGAGCGCTTCCGCCTTCGCCGAGGTTACGGCGTGACAAGTCGAATCCCGGTTCGGCCTCATTGCTGATTCTTCGGTGCGATTATCTTTTGCACCAGCGCCTCAAATCTTGGATCACCGCGTAAATCGTCGAGCAATGGATCGACCCTGGCTATGAAAAGGTAATTCGTGTCACCACTTTCATAGGCGTGCTCCAACTCGTCGAGCGCGCGTTCCTTTTCGCCCGAACCCAGGTGAATCAGGGCCCAGGCATAGGGCGCGATGTGACGCGACTTGGCCAATTCGTTCATCTTGGCGAGCGCTTTTTGCGCTTCACCATTTTGGCCGTCCCGGGCGTAGGCCTGGCCGAGCATGGCGAGTGAGTAAGCATCGCCATTCAAATCGAACGCCTTCCGGTATTCGGGAATCGCTTCCTTGAGATGGCCCTTGGCTTGCAGGATTCCACCCAAATAATAGTGGGCGAGGAAAAAACGCGGATCGATCTCCAGGGTTTTCCGGACCTGCGCCTCGGCTTCATCGAGACGGTGCGCGCAGGAATATGTCCAGGCAAAATCAGCGTTAATGATGACCGAGAGGGGATCGAGCTCGGCCGCGCGTTTGAATTCCGCAATCGCCTGATCGAAGCGACCGAGGGACAAGTGGCCGAGCCCGAGCCAATGATGCGCAGTGGCGTAGTTCGGATTCAAGCGGACGGCTTCCTCGAAATCGGTCACGGCGCGCTCGAGACGAAGGTCGAGGGTGTCGAGTAAACCAAAAGAAGCATGCGCTTCGGCTAAGGAATCGTCGATAGCGAGCGCTTTCGTCGCCGCGGCACGCGCCGGGGGGATCGCTTCCGATGACGGTATTCCGCCATAATTCGGAAGTAACATATAGGAATCGGCCAAGCCTGCGTAAGCGAGCGCATAGTTTGGATCTTTGGCGATCGCTTGATTGAAGAACTCGATCGCTTTGCGCAGATCGGTGCCGGATCGCTTATTCCAGAAAAACCGGCCTTTAAGATAAAGCTCGTACGCTTCCGGGTTCACCGTCGGCACTTTTGCAATTGAACTCTTCTCCGACCCGGTGATCTTAGCCTGCAATGTCTCGGCGATTGTTTTCGCAATGTCGCTTTCGACCGCGAAGATGTCGGTCAGTTTGCGATCGTAAGTATCGGCCCATAGATGCGCGTCGGTCACCGCATTGATCAGCTGGACATTCACCCGCACCTGATCGCTCGCTTTCTGCACGCTCCCTTCCAAAATGTGGGCCACGCCAAGCTGCTTTGCGATCTGGGGAAGATTTTCCGGCGTGCTTTTGAACTGCTGCGTCGAAGTGCGCGAGATCACTTTCAAATCCGCGACCTTGGCTAATCGGGTCAGGATTTCATCCTGCACGCCTTCACAGAAATAAGCATTGTCGGGATCGCGGCTGAGATTATCGAATGGCAATACCGCGATCGACTTGTTTGCGACAGGTAGGGACGCCGTCGGGCTTCTGCCGGATTCGTCTTCCTTGTTGTCAGCGGAGCGGACGGCCCGGCGGTCCGTCCCTACCATTTGAAAGACGAATAGTCCGGCCGCGACTACGGCGAGCACGACCGTAAGAGCAACAATTTTGCGGCCAGTCTTTCGCGCGATCGATTTCGCCGGCTGGACCTCGGATTCCAGCTTGATTCCTTCGGGGGTGAGTTCGAACGCCCACGAGAAAATCAACGTTGCTGGAAATCCAAGGACAATGACCAGAACCAAGACCTTCATTACCCACGTCGGCGCCTCAAACGTCGGCAACAGAATCGACGCCGCCTGAATGAGCAGCCACGCCACGACCACGTAGGCAACGGCAACCTTGTAAACGTTGCGCCGCTTTAGTTCCGAAAAGAAATTCATGGTCGCCTTAGCGCGAAGCAGTCATTTCAATTGGTCGTCGGCCAGGCCCATCTCGCGCAGAAACGCATCCCAACGCGGGTCGCGGTGAAGATTTGGTAGCAAGGTGTCAGCGCGTAAGCCGGGCAAACCGGCGTCGCGTTGCCGGCGGGCGCGCTCCAACCATTCGAACGCTTTATCCTTGTCATTTCGATACGCGTAAACTTCGGCGATCTGATACGCACCAGTTTCACTGGCTTTTGCGATCAACTCCGCCAGCGCCGCGTCAGATTCAGGAATTCGCTTTTGCGCCCACCGCGCGCAGCTCACGATGAGAAGCCGCGCCCAATCGGCCGTATCTTTTTGCGCTGCTGCGGCTGCTTCTTCAAATTTACCTTCTAAAAGATAGGTCAAACCCATGCCGGCATAGGAATTCGGCGCGGACGGATTCAATTCAGTCTCCCGCGCCCACTCCGCTCGCGCTTCTTCTTGACGCCCTAATCCCGATAGAGCGGAAGCGAGAAGCGCCCGGGCCTGGGCATTCACTGGGTCCAACCCAACCGCCCGCCGATTAAATTCGAGAGCCTCTTTGTCTTCGCCGCGAGCGCCAGCAAGACTTCCCGCCCACATCAGGAGCGCCGGATCCTGCGGCGCCAGAGCAAGGGCCTTGCGCATGGTTTCGGACGCGCCTTTCCAATTATAATCGAAATTTGTTTCGATCATCGCCTTCGGATACAAGGCATCCGGCAAGCCGGGTTCGAGGACTAGGGCTCGTTCCACCGCATCGCGCGCAGCTGCGAGATGTTCGTTGAAGCCTTTCTGACCGCCCTCAGTGGCATAGTTGCAATCCCAGACGTGAGCCTGGGCCAGCCCTGCCCATCCGAGCGCAAACTTGGGATCAAGCTGCACCGCGTGTTCAAAAGCAGCACGGGCTTGATCTGTTTCCCTTTCTGAATGGCGATTAAGAAAAAAGCGGCCCTGCAAATAGGATTCATGGGCTTCGACGTTCTTGGTCCCACCCTTCTCCGCGGCCTGCACTTGGGCTTGAATCGCCGCTTTGGCTTCCGGATTTGCGGCGCCACCGGCGAGTCGACCTTTCAACTGCTCGACTATCGTTTGGGCAAGCTCGGTTTGGACGGCGAAGACATCCTTCAAATTGCGAGTGTAATTTTCCGACCATTGCTCTTCGCCCGTGTTGGCCTGGGTCAGGCGCGCCGCGATGCGCACGACGTCGCCGGCCTTGCGCACGCTTCCCTCGACCAGATGTGCCACGCCGAGTTTCTGTCCGATCTCCTGTGCGGTCGCGTTTTTACCCTTGAACGAAAACGCCGACGTCCGCGCCGCGACATGCAGTCCGGGAATTTTTTGCAGCACCGTTAGCAATTCTTCGCTGATTCCATCGGAAAAATATTCGCTGCCTTTATCGTCGCTCAGATTATCGAACGCCAATACCGCGACCGACTTCTCGTTAGGCGCGGCGCTCGATTCCGACGATTGCGTTTTGGCCATCGATTTCTCGCGACGCGGACTGAGCACAAACTTGTCGACCGCGAAATAGGCAAGTGCGGCCGCGAGCACTACGATGATCATGCGATCCATCCGCCGTCCCGTTTGCGGCGCGATGGATTTCTCTATCGGCACATCCTCATCGCGCTTCAGACCTTGTGGCGTCAGCTCGAAAACCCAACTGAAAATCAAGGCCGGAATGAAACCAATGGCTAGCAGAACAACAATCGTGCGCGGTAACCAATCGGGCGCGCCAAACATGGGCAGCACCGTGCTGGTGACCTGCGTCAGCAACCACGCGCCGACCAAATAGAGTCCGGCGGCGCGGATCACATTCCGTCGTTTCAGTTCATTGAAGAAATTGTCAATCTTCATTTCGAAGTGGTCTTCGATCCGAATTCACGCGCTGGAATAATTTTTTCGGCGACGGCTTCGAAACGCGGATCGCCGTGCAGTGGATCGAAAAGGTGGTCCACTCTAATCCAGCCTATGTCAGCACCGGCCCGATCCTGATAACTTTGTTCAATCCAGCGGAGCGCCTCCTCTTTGTTGCCCAGTCCAAGATAAGCGATGGCAAAGCTGTAGGCTGAGACATATCGCGCTTTGGATAGGGCTTTCAATTGATCCAGGATTTTTTCGGCCTCCATCGTGTTACCCGACCGGCCGTAAGCATGGGCGAGCAGCGCGAGCGCCAACGGATCATCATTTAATTCCTTCGCCTTCTCGTACTCGGCAATCGCTTTGTCACGGGCGCCTTTCGCTTCCAGCACCTGCCCAAGGTTGAGGTAGGCGAAGTAATAACCAGGATCTAATTCCAGCGTTTTGCGCTCCTGGGCGATCGCTTCATCGGAGCGACCCGCATAATAGTAATTTACTCCCAGATCCGCGTTGATCACGAGTGAGAGAGGATCCAACTCGGCGGCTCGCTTTCCTTCGGCAATCGCCTCGTCGAACCGACCCAGGGCGGACAGAGTATTGTTCCCGTACTGCTGGTGAGCACTGGCGTAATTCGGATTCAGCGCAATGGCGCGTTGAAATTCCCTGTTGGCTTGAGAAAAATCGAAATCGTAATACCAAATCGCCAGCGCCAATGACGTGCGCGCTTCAGCCAGAGTATCGTCCAGCTTAAGGGCCTTTTTCGCCGCTGCTATAGCTTTCGGATAACAATCTCCCGGAGTCCCTGCCGAGTAGCCGGGTATCAAGGCGTAGGCATCGGCGACTCCGGCATAGGCGAGGGCATAGTTCGGGTCAACCGCGATGGCTTGCTGAAAGTAATCGATCGACTTCTTCAGATCGCTCCCAGTGCGCTTGTTCCAAAAGAATCGGCCCTTCAAATAGAGCTGGTATGCGTCAGCATTCTCGGTCGGCCGCGCGGCGATCACGTGTTGTTCGGAGCCGGTCAACTTTGCCTTTAACACATCGGCCACCGTTTTCGCGATCTCAGTTTCGACGGCAAAAATGTCAGTCAGTTTGCGATCGTAAGTGTCGGCCCAGAGATGGGCGTCAGTTAGCGCGTTAATGAGCTGCACGTTTACGCGGACCTCGTCATTCGCTTTCTGGACGCTGCCTTCGAGGATATTTGCGACGCCAAGCTGTTGCGCGATCTGCCGCAAATCCTCCGGCGCGCTCTTGAATCGCTGGGTCGATGTGCGCGAAATCACCTTCAGTTGCGCGATCTTTGCCAACCGCGTCAGGATTTCGTCTTGAACGCCTTCGCTGAAATAGGCGTTTTGGGGATCGCCGCTTAAGTTATCGAACGGCAACACCGCGATCGATTTGTCCGAAACTGGTAGGGACGCCGAGCCGCGGCGTCCGTCTTCCGTATTTTCCTCAGAGCGGACGGCCCGGCGGTCCGTCCCTACCAATCGGAAGATCAGTAAACCGGTTGCGATCACAGCCAGCACAACTGTCAAGGCGACGATCTTGCGACCGGTATGATGAGTGATCGATTGGTCGGCCGTCACTTCCGATTCGCGCACAATTCCTTCGGGCGTGATCTCGAACGCCCAGGAAAAGGCCAGCGCGATCGGAAATCCGATAACAAGGACAAGGATAATAATTTGCATCGCCCATTGCGGCGCGTTGAACGCGGGAAAGAAAATCGACGCCGCCTGAATCACGAGCCACGCCACGACCGCATACGCGACCGCGACTTTGTAAACGTTGCGCCGCTTCAATTCGGCGAAGAAATTATTGATCTTCATTTTGCACGCGCGTGGAATTCGCGCGCCGGAACGATTTTCTCCGCCAGCGCCTCGAACCGCGGATCGCCGCGCAGTGGGTCGAGGAACGGGTCGACGCGGATATATTCGAGGTTGTTCCCGTTACGATCCTGATAGGATTTCTCCAGGTAGGTGAGAGCCTGATCCCGCTGACCCAGGCTAAGATATACAATCGCGAGATAGTACGGATCGATGTATTCAGACTTACTTTTCTCCTGCAGTTTTCCGAGGATTTTCATCGCTTCGTCTCGCCGGCCAAGCTTTCCATCCAGGTGACCCAAATAAGCAGGGGCGATAGGATCATCAATCAGAGCCATCGCTTTTTGATATTCCGCCATAGCCGCTGAAAGGTCTCCCTTGCCTTCGAGTGCGGCCCCCAACGACCAGCGGGCAAAGTAGAAACTTCCATTCATCTCCAGCGTCCTGCGCAGCTGATCGATTGCTTCGTCCCAACGGCCAGCGTGCATAAACGCGGCGCCGAGATTGGTATTGATGACGAGCGAGAGTGGATCGAGCTCTCGCGCGCGTTCCATTTCTGCGATTTCCTTCTCGCTGTCACCCAACGCCGCCAGCACATCGGAACCGTACCAATGATGAACGGTTGAATCGTTCGGGTTGAGTTCCAGCGCGCGCTCGTATTCCTTCTTCGCGTCGGGAAAATTGAATTCGTAAACAGATCGAAAATTGCCGAGCGCGGTGTGGGCGTCGGAGGAAGTTTCATCCAGGGCCAGCGCCTTTTTGATCGCGGCTTCAGCCGGCGGTCCGCAATCCTTCGGAGCCCCTCCATTGTAGGCGGGTAGGATCAGCCATGCCTGGGCCTCCGCCGCGTAAGCCTGGGCGTAATTGTGATCGAGAGCAGTCGCCTGCTTGAAGTAATCGATCGATTTCCGTATCTCTGGCGCGGTGCGCTTGTTCCAGAAGAAGCGGCCTTTTAAATATAATTCGTAGGCTTCGTTATTCGTCGTCGGCGCCTTGGCAATGAGTTTCTTTTCCGACCCGGTGAGTTTCGCCTGCAAGGTTTCGGCGATGGTCTTGGCGATGTCACTCTCAACCGCGAAAATGTCGGTTAGCTTGCGGTCGTAGATGTCCGCCCAAAGATGCGCATCGGTCATCGCATTGATAAGCTGCACATTCACCCGGACCTGGTCGTAGACCTCTGACCACTGCCCTCCAGAATGTTCATCACCCCGAGCTGCTTCGCGATTTCGGGAAGATTCTCCGGGGC
>JAICWQ010000128.1 GCA_025934755.1 Chthoniobacterales bacterium
AACTTCGGCAGCAGATCGGTTTTTCCAGTCGTGATCAGTTTTTGGGCCTGCTCTTTTGGAATTTCGCGCTGCAAAATGGTTTTGCTGAGACGGAAGGTGCAGGTTTTCTCCTTCGAAACTGCGTTTTCGCATGCGTAAGCGCGATCCAGCACATAGACCTGGCCTTTCTGGCAAACCGGGCAGAGTCCGAGCAGTTCGTGCTTCGTCGTATCGATCGTGATCGGCTGATCGTGGCCGTTCTCGCCGAAATCGAACTCGGGCTTGAATTCGTCGGTGAGCTTCACGATTGCATTGAATTTGCGGCCAATCTTGCTGCGGAATCCTTCCAAAGGTCCCACGCGCTTTTCGGTCAAAAGCTTTTGCAATTCCGACCGCTCGAACAAACGGCCGGCCATTGTTTTCCAGACAATCAGTCCGCACGATTGGCATTTGAAGGTCCGATACGTTTCCTCGAACGGTCCACCGCCGCATTTCGGGCATTTCACCTCGAGCGGCTCGAAGTTTCCGCTGACGCTGTCGCCTTCGAAATTTTTCGCCCGCTCCACGACGTCGCGGGTGAATTTTCGAATGTGGGCCATGAAGTCGTTGCGCTTCATCGCGCCTTTCTCCATTCGTTTGAGTTTCGATTCCCACTCGCCGGTCATTTCCGGCGAGGTGAGCTCGTCCGCGCCGATGCCCCGCAAAAGCGTAATTAAGGCGAGGCCTTTGGCGGTAGCGATTAACTCGCGGCCTTCTCGATGAACATAGCCGTCATGAATTAAACCTTCGATGATTGCCGATCGAGTGGCGGGCGTACCCAGGCCCTTTTCGCGCATCGCTTCCCGAAGCTCCTCGTCTTCCACCAGCTTGCCGGCGCCTTCCATCGCCGAAAGCAATGTCGCTTCGGTAAATCGCGCAGGGGGCTTCGTTTCGTTATGGACTACCTCAACCTCGAGCACTTTCGCCGGTTCGTTCGGGGTGATCGGAACCAGCGATTCCTCGCCTTGCTCAGTCGCTGCCTCGCGTCCGTAAACGGCGAGCCAACCCGGGTCTTTAATAATCTTGCCGTCGGTCTTGAAAGCGTCCTTGTCGACCCGGGTGATCCGCGTGGTCACCTCAAACTGGGCCGCCGGGAAAAAGACGCTGATGAACCGTCGGACGATCATGTCGTAGATTTTCTGCTGAACTTCATCCAACCCATGCGGCACCGTCCCGGTCGGAATGATCGCAAAGTGATCGGAAATTTTCGCGTTATTAAAAATTCGCTTCGACTGTTTGACCCATTGATTGTCAAGAACCGTCCGGGCGTGTGTATTCTCGATCTTGCTCAGGGTGGCCTTCACCGTCGGGATGTAATCCTCCGGCAAATAGCGCGAATCGGTCCGAGGATAAGTAACGACTTTGAAACGCTCGTAAAGTTGCTGCGTGATCTGGAGGGTGCGCTTTGCGCTGAAGCCACGGCTGTTGGCATCGCGCTGCAAGCTGGTCAGATCATAAAGCAACGGCGGCGCCTGGGTCGCCGGCTTTTTCTCTTCAGTTGCGACTCCGGTTTTGCCGAGACAACGTTGTTTGATCTCGTCGGCTTGCGCCTGTTCCCAAATCCGCTCGGCGCGAGCGTCTTCATCCCCATCCTTGGCAAAATCTTCGCGGAACCAGCGACCGCGATAGGCGCCGGCCTGGACCTCGAAATCGCCGAACACCTCATAATAAGAACGCGCTTTGAACTGATGAATCTTGTCCTCACGCTCGGCCAGGATCCCGAGGGTGGGCGTTTGCACGCGACCCACCGGGGTCAGTTGAAAGCCACCCGTGCGATTGTTGAACGCGGTCATCGCCCGCGTTCCATTGATTCCCACCAGCCAGTCGCTTTCCGAACGACATACCGCCGCCTTTGAGAGTGGCACCATTTCTTCCTCCGACCGCAAATGATTGAACGCGTCGCGAATGGAATCGGCTGTCATCGATTGCAGCCACAAACGGCGGACGGGCTTTTTGACCCCGGCGAGTTGGACCAAATAACGGAAAATCAACTCGCCTTCGCGGCCGGCGTCGCAGGCATTGATGAGAAGATCGACATCGTCGCGTTTCATCAACTTCTTCAGCATGTTGAAGCGCGCCTTCGTCTTCTCGATCGGCTTCAAATTAAATTGTTCGGGGATGATTGGCAGGTTTGCGAAGCTCCACTTCCCGCGTTTCACGTCCAGCTCGGCCGGGAGCGCCAGTTCGACTAAGTGTCCAAGCGCCGAGGAGATCACATATTTGTCGCTTTCGAAGTGATCGCCTTCCTTGTGGAAACCGCCGAGAGCCCGGGCGATGTCATTCGCCACGCTCGGTTTTTCCGCGATGATCAGAGATTTAGCCATTTGAAAATCAACGCCTTGTAAACGGGGGGATGAGCAGGTAGCGGACGAGGCTAGGCAAGTTTCACGAAATACTTTCCGGGCAACTGCTTCACCAGTCGCTTCAGCTCAAGGGCGAGGAGAATAGAAGAGACTGTCGAACTTGGCAAATCGCATTCGGAGGCGATCCGGTCGATGGGCGTTTCAGTGGCCTCAATCGAGTCGTAAACGCGGCGCTCTTCGGCAGTCAATTGGGGCAGCGGCCGAGTGGCTGCGCCAGGGGCAGCTTTCGCCTCGGGCACCAGGATTTGCAGATCATCGAGAATATCGTTGGCGTCCATGACCAGCTTGGCCCCCTGTTGGATGAGGCGGTTCGATCCGATTGCGCTCGGAGCATTGATATGGCCGGGCACGGCGTAAACCGCGCGACCCTGCTCCAGCGCCTGGGAGGCAGTGATCAACGCGCCGCTGTTCGCGCCGGCTTCAACCACCAGAATGCCGTGGCTCCAGCCCGAAATGATCCGGTTTCGCATCGGGAACGTTTGACGATCAGGTTCTATTTCCATTGAAAACTCAGACACAACCGCGCCGTTTCCGTTGCGAATTTTTTCCGCCAAGGCCTCGTTCTCCGGTGGATAGAGCTTCGATAATCCCGACCCGATGACGGCGATTGTCCGGCCCTTCGCAGCGATCGCGCCCTGATGGGCTGCGGTGTCGATTCCCCGCGCCAGACCACTGATCACCGTCAGGCCGGCATAGGCCAATTGATACGCGAGTTTTTTTGCCGATTCGCTTCCGTAATGAGTGGTGCGTCGCGCGCCGATGATTCCGATTGCATGATGATCGCGCTCCTGAATTTCACCCCAAACGTAAAGAACAATCGGGGGGGAATGAATTTCTCGCAGCGATTTCGGATATTCCGGTGACCATTGGGTGATGACTGTGGCGCCGAACTCTTTGATTCGGTTCAGCTCGGCCGGAATATCTACGATCGATTCCCAATTGGAGATTTGATCGACGACTTCCTTGCCGACGCCTTCGACTTTTCGGAGTTGATCGCGCTTGGCGGCCAGAATTTGCTCCGGCGTCTGAAAAACCTCGAGAAGTTTTCGCAAACGCACCGGGCCCATGGTGGGCAGCATGTTCAGCGCAATGCAGGCTTCGGTGGAATTCATATCAGATCATCTCGATCTCGCCTTGCCACGGCCAGTCACCGGAGAGCCTGACCAAGCCCGCGCGGACTGGATTTTCGACAACGTATTCCCATTTTTGTCCATAACTCTCTTCATGGCGGATGAGATGATCGAAAAATCCGGTCTGCCAATGGGGCCGGTCCGCGTAGATTACAGTCGACAGTGTTCGTTTTAAGGCACGGACCCACTGATCTAGCACGAAATCGTAGTGGCCCGCGACAAACAGATGGACGTGATCTGGCATGATAACATATCTCCCGACGGCGATTCCACGTGGCAGGGCTGCCTTCGAGAATTCTTCAAACCGATGATGGATTTCTCGATTGGGTAACAGTTTTCGTCGCCGATGGGTGTTGAACGTAACAAAGTAAACCGGCGGATCGTACCTTTGAAACGGCTCCAGTCGTGGGGGACGATTAGGCATGACAAAGCAGAGTGAGTTGTAGCGGTGCTTGTTCTCAAGCACCGAATTAATTAAACAGGCGCTTGAGACAAGCGCCTCTACAACGTCCGCCTAGAACGGGATCTCGTCGTCGTCCGGTTCGTTAGCGGTGGGAGCTTTTGGAGGCGGCGTTGTTTTGGCGCGAGCCGGCTTACCTTCTTCGCCGCTTTCAGCAGCGCCACCACCCGCTCCCGGCGGCCGGCCGCCGAGAAGCTGCATCGTCTCGCCGATGACGCGGAGCTTGCTGCGCTTTTGCCCGCTTTGTTTGTCGTCCCAGGTGTCGAGTTGGAGCCGGCCTTCGATGAAAATCGGCCTGCCTTTCTTCAAGTACTCGCCGGCGATTTCAGCGAGCCGGGACCATAAAACAACATCGACGAAGGTGACTTCTTCACGTTTCTCGCCGCTGTCGAGGGTATAGGAACGATTGACGGCAATGCCGAGATCGCACACGGCACTGCCTTTGGGGGTGTAACGCACTTCAGGATCGCGCGTCAGATTTCCGAGGAGAATAACTTTATTGAAACTGGCCATCCGCCAGAAGTATCTGATTTACTTCGGGCGCGCCAACTTTTTCGCGGGCTTTTCCGTGCGTTCTTTCTTTTCGGTTTTTTCCCGCAACCGCTGGTAATGCTGACGGTAAACTTCCGGATCGAGTTTGAATTTCGATTTTAGCTTGGTGACCAGGCCGGGCTCGGCATGGAAAACAAAGTTCACATAAAATCCGGCATCGAGCGGGCCGGCAGTGTAGGCGAATGGCCGCTTGTCCATCTTCTGGACCTGCTCAATCTCTGCGCCCTCTTTTTTGAACTCCGACTCCAGCCGATCGACGATGTCGTGGACGCTGTCTTCTTTTCCCTGCGAATTGAGGACCAGCAGGGCTTCGTAACGGTTCTTCATGGTTTTTCTTCTTGTTTTTGTTCACCCCGAAGACTTTCGGGGTTGAAAGTGTTCATCGCGGAAACGACGCCTTTGTCAATCGCGCATTTCACCGCCTCTGCCGCTCGCTGGATGGTCGATTGCACCGATGCTTTTTCCTCCTCGAAAAAGTCGCTCAACACATAATCGCTCGATCCGTCGGCCGGCGCGGGACCGATTCCGATACGCAGCCGAGCGATTTCCTCGGTCCCAAACTGGACGATGACCGATTCCAGTCCGTTGTGACCGCCTGGTCCCCCGCTCTCTCGGATGCGCAACCGGCCGAGCGGCAACGAAAAATCATCGACCACCACCAGAATCTCCGGCGGCGTGATTTTGAAGAACTGCGCAATCGCGTGAACCGGATGGCCACTGCGATTCATGTAGGTCGCGGGCTTCACCAAAAGCGCGTTTCCCAACTTCGCCGTCGCCGCATCTCCCTTACTTGATTTCTCCCAAGTCAGTCCGGCTTTACAGGCGAGAAAATCGACCACCATGAACCCCATGTTGTGCCGCGTGCGCGCGTACTCCGCGCCAGGATTGCCCAAACCGGCGACAAGACGAATAGGCATGGTGGATCGGCTTCTCCGAAGACGATTTTAGTTAGCGGTCGAAGCCGGACATACTATGCAAACGCGTTCGGAGAACGCGTTCCACCTACTTTTTGGCTTCTTTTTCCTTTGGAGCGGGAGCGCCGCCTTTGGCAGCCGGCGCAGCCGCGCCTTTCCCGCCAGCGGCAGGAGCACCAGGTTCGCCTTCTTCCTTCTTGGCGGTGATGACCTCCGGCCCAGCCGCGGCGGCAGCCTCAGCCTCGGGAGTGACCGGCTCTTCTTCAGCGACCGGCGCGACCACTGAAAAGACGGTCAAATCTGCCGGCACTTTCGCAACAACACCGTCCGGCAGTTTGATGTCACGAACGTGAATCGCATCGCCAATATTGAGAGCGGCAACGTCCACCGTGATTCTGTCCGGCAAATCGCGCGGCAAACATTCGATCGCCAGGGTGCGCACGTTTTGTTCAAGCAATCCGCCAAAGTTCTTCACCCCCGTTGCGATTCCGAACGCTTCCAGCGGCACGCTCGCCTCGATTTTCTCGTCCATCGAGATCGCGTGGAAATCGACATGAACGACGTCGCCCCGGACCGGAGAATGTTGGACTTCCTGCAAGAGCGCGGTGCGGTTTTCCCCCGCGATTTCGAGTTCGACCAAAATGTTTTCGCCGGAGGCGTGGCTCAGCATCGCGTTGATGTCGCGCTCGAGAATCTGCAACGCCTGCGATTTGTGTTTGCCGCCATAAATGACCGCCGGAACGATCCCGCGGGCTTTCAATTTGCGCGCAGCCGAACGCCCCGTCGCGTCCCGCGGCTCCGCTTTCAACTTAACTTGCTTGGCCATGGTATTTTAATTGTCGATCTTGAACAGCGACGACACGGATTCGTCATTGTGGATTCGTTTCATCCCTTCCCCGAGAAGCTCGGCGACACTGAGCACGGTGACTTTAAATCCTTCCACCGAGCGGACCGGCGTGCTGTTGGTCGTTATTAATTCCTCAATTTTCGACTTTTGCAACCGGCCAATGGCGACGTCCACCAGGACGGCATGGGAGACCCCGGCAAAGATCCTTTTGGCCCCATTTTTCTTCAAAATCTCCGCCGCCGAAGTCAGGGTGCCCGCCGTCTCGGTCAGGTCGTCCACCAGGAGGACATCGCAGTCTTTGACCTCGCCGATCAGGTACAACGCCTGAGTCTGGGTCGCACTTTTGCGTTCTTTGGCGACAATGGCCAGGTTGGCACCGAGGGCGGAGGCATAAGCTGACGCCATCTTTAGACCGCCAATGTCCGGCGAGACCACCACGGTCTTACCCTTCAACTTTTTGCGCAGGTACTTAATTAGTACAGGCAGCGAATAAAGGTGGTCCACCGGGATGTCGAAGAACCCCTGCACCTGCTGGGCATGGAGATCCATCGTCAGCACCCGGTTCACCCCAGCCGCGTGTAACAGATTCGCGATCAGCTTGGCGGTGATCGGCACCCGGGGCTTGTCCTTGCGATCCTGCCGGGCATAGCCAAAAAATGGAATCACGGCCGTGATCCGGTCGGCGCTCGCCCGCCGGGCCGCGTCCACCATGATGAGCAGTTCCATCAAATGCTCGTTGCTCGGCGGACAGGTCGGTTGGATCAGAAAAACGTCCCGGCCGCGGACGTTCTCCTCGATCATTACGTAGGTCTCGCCGTCGGGGAAGGAGCTGATCGTCGCCTTTCCGAGCGGGGTTCCGATATATTTGCAGATCTTCTCCGCCAAATCGCGGTTGGCACTGCCGCTGAACACTTTCATTTCCGGCTGAAGAGCGAACATGAGGCGTTAAATTGCCGTGCACGTTCGCGATTGGCAATGATCAAAACTTGCGAGAAAGCCGCTCTTCCGCGATTGGTAACGACCTCCGTGAACACCGACGCTATTCGCATCGAGCGACCCGCCACCAACTCGCGAATCTTCGCCCATACCCGCTGGGACGTGCTGCCGGCGGCGGCCGGGCTTTTTCACCTCGCCTATTTTATCGGGCTGTTCTTTTTGTATCCGCACGCTCCGCTGTGGGTAATGCTGGTCCTTGGCTTTCTTTATTCGTTGATGGTGAACGCCAACATCAACGGGGTCGGCCATAACTTCATTCACAACCCGTTCTTCCGTTCGAATTTTCTCAATCGCGCCTTTGGAATTACCCAATCAGTCGCCTGCTGTTTCTCCCAAACGATGTACGACGCGGTCCACATGCAGCATCACAAAGGCAATTCGGACCGGCAGGATGAGACCGGCGACACCATCGATTGGTTATCGATTTATCGGCACGGCCACCACGGCGAAGCAGAAAATCCGTGGGGTTACGTGTTCAAAAGTTTTTTCCGTGACGACGTCGGCGCGATCCGAAACGAACTCCGCAAGCGCAACAATAATGACGTGCTCTGGGGAAATCTCGAGCTGGCCGCATTCGCCGTCACCTTGCTCACCATGTTCATCTTCAACTGGCGCTTCGTGATCCTTTATTTCCTGCCATTCTGGTATCTTGGTCACTGCTTCAGTTATTTGAACGGTTACTATCGCCACTACGGTGCAAACCCCGACAAACCAATCGCCTGGGGCGTGAGCAGTTACGGAAAAATCTACAACTGGCTGTTCTTCTACAACGGGTACCACGCCGAGCACCATTTTCGGCCAAAAGTGCATTGGACAAAGATGGAGGGATTTCGCCGAAACATCGCCGAGCTGCAAAAACGAGAAGGCGTCCGCACGATCAAGCGCGCCCACATGCTCGGCTTTTTGGATCCGGACTTGCCCAAACGCGGTGGTGGATCGACTTCCCCGAAGGCGATGACACAAGCCGGCAATGCTGTTCCGAATTAGGTGCAATGTGCGGAGTCGCCTGACGAGAACAAGTGCCTGCATTCGCCTTGGCATTTCCTGAATGAACTTCTCAGTTGTGCTTCTCGTTGGTGCGGTCATGGGTGCGCTCAATGGTGTCGGCATTTTCTTTGAGCCACGCGAACCTTATAAGTTCGAAATTCTTTTGGCCGCGACATTGAAAGGAATCCTAATCAGTCTGTTAACCGGCTTTTCGTTGGGGCCGGGGAGCTCGTGGTTGCGCGGCGCAGGATTCGGAACGGTTTACGGTTTTGTTTTTGGATTGGTGATATTTCTCGCGAAAGGCGCTTTCAAATCCAAAGACGCGCCTTATGTCGTGCCGACGAGCATTGTCACCGGGCTAATTACCGGAGTGCTGTTGGTGTATTTTGCGTTTTGACGCGCGAGTCGCGTTTTAGGTAGCGGCGGTTCACCGAACCGCCATGACGATTGAGGTCAATCGCCGCTACCTGCAAAACTCGCGCGAAGCTTGTCTTTTTTTGCTTCGCAATCTTCCTGTAAACGACGGATTTCGGTGCGCAGTTGCTTCTCGAGGGATTCGATCTCTTCGAGCTTTCCCGATGCCTGCACTTTAGCGATCTCACCTTTGAGGAAGAGCTCTTTCTCGGCGATCCGCGATTTGAATTGGGAATCGATCTCGGCGAGCTGCTTCTTCTGGTCGTCGGTCAGGGTGATGACCGGCTGATTTTTTGCCAATCGCTCCATCGC
>JAICWQ010000120.1 GCA_025934755.1 Chthoniobacterales bacterium
CGTCTAACCGCGACCCGGCGTAGGAGTCGCAGTCGGGAGTGCAGTTGGCGTCGGCGTTACAGTAGGAAGCGGTGCCGCGGTCGCAGTGGGCGTCGGTGTCGGACTCGCTAGCGGCGTGGCGGTAGGCGTCGGCGTCGGTGTCGGACTGGGACCGCATCCACGCCCGCACGGCGTAGATGTCGGGGTTGGAGTCGGAGTGTTAGTCGGGGTTGGTGTTGGTGTGGGAGTGGGCGTCGGTGTGGGAGTGGGCGTCGGTGTGGGAGTGGGCGTCGGAGTAGATGTTGCGCTTGCTAGCGGCGTTGCTGTGGGGGTCGGAGTTGGGCTCGGACCGCAGCCACCGCGTCCGCACGGAGTTGGAGTAGGTGTCGCGCTCGGCAATGGAGTCGGCGTCGGTGTAGGTGTAGGTGTTGATGTCGGAATTGGCGTTGGCGTTGGGCTAGGTGTCGCACTTGCTATCGGCGTCGGTGTTGGGCCGCAGCCACCTCGTCCGCACGGGGTAGGTGTTGGTGTCGGTGAAGGTGCAGCTGTCGGCGTGGGAGTTGGAGTCGAGATCGGTGTGGGCGTCGGGGTCGGACTGGGTGTAGCGCTTGATGCCGGGGTAGGAGTTGGGGTGGGACCGCAACCGCCACGGCCACACGGTGTAGGAGTGGGGGTCGGAGTCGGTGTCGGGGTGGGTGTTGGAGTCGGCGTGGGTGTTGGAGTCGGGGTGGGTGTAGGGGTCGGGGTAGGTGTCGGGGTGGGAGTGGGTGTCGGCGGCGCGCACAAGTTACTTGGGAGTTCGATGATTCCGAAGTACGGACCGTCGCCCGCTCCGCCAGTTCCAACCGTCCCGCCATTGGGGGTATCATTCCAATCTCCAGGTACTCCCGGGATGTCGTTGGCGATGTACCAGTTCATGGCGACGTAGTCTTCACCCGAACCCGCATTGTTCGGTTCGCCCGGGTGCCAGAATGTAAAGGTTAAGGGATCGCCGTTTGTCCAATTGGTGTAGGTTTCCGAACCGGCTCCGTTTGGAACATCAGTCAATCCGATCCAGAGCGGACTCCGGGCAAAACCAGCCTGCAGGAATTCGTTAATGATAAAATTGTTTTCGTCGACATCGTTAACCGCGACCAGGTGTCCGCCGTCGGCTACGGCTTCGTTCTCGGCATCGGTCCAGTTCTCGGCCTTACTGGTCAGGAAATACTGGTGGCCGTTGTAACAGAAAGTGGTCGGCTTACACTTGCCCGCTCCGGCCGCGTTGTAGACCGAAGCGACTTCATCGTCGGTTAGGGCGCGATCAAACACTTCTACTTCATCGATCCGGCCGTTGAATGAATTTTGTGCCGGATCTCCGGCATACGCGCCAATCTTTGTGGTAGCTGTGCTTGAGGCCGGACCGCCGACATCCGATAACCGGTCAGTCGGTACGGGCGCGCCATTCACGTAAAATTCGGCCTCCGTTGCGCTCGCGCCGCTCCCATAATAGCTGACAGCGACGTGTTGCCAGGTGCCAGTCGACACCGAGCCGGCCGGAGATCGATACGAAGTCTCACCATTGGGATTGAAGAACTCCACGATCAAACTTCCATCCGCCTCGACGAAAAAGTCGTAGCCATTGCTGCCGTCGTCGCTCGAAATGATCGCAGGGGTCGTGCTCAGATCGATCGGATTGATCCAGGCATCGATGGTGAAGTTGCCGGGCAAACTAACCGCTCCGACGTCGACATACTGATTTTGCGAAGAATCAAAATTGAACGCGTCATGCACTTCGCCGCTGGCATAGGTGGCACCGCCGTGAAGTGTGCCGAGCGCGCCGCCGACTAAATCCCCGGCCGAATCATCGCCCGGCCACCAATGAATCATTCCACTCGGCGGGGTCACGCAGGGACATTTCCCGCCGCCGCGGGCATCGTAGATGTGCTGCAGTTCGGTTTGGGACAAGGCGCGATCAAACACCTCCACTTCATCGATTTGTCCGTCCCAAAAATCCGTAATTCCCTGGTTGTAATTGGCGCCGATGTAATCGTCATTTCCACCCGCGAGATTGATCGATTGCGAATCGGTCGTCGTGCCGACATTTGCGCCATCTATATATAGAGTGAAGGTCGAACCGGCCCTGATAAGCGCGAAATGGTGCCAGTCTCCGTTGGTGTAATCACCGATATTGCCCACCTGGATTGAGTTACCTCCGCCCCCATTCCAAAACACCCATACGCCGCTCCCGTTGCCGGAATTGCCGGAAGGATCGTTGAAGTCGAAATCGAGGTTCTGACCGGTGAAAGCGTTGTTCGGCTCGAACGACAGAGCGTACATTTTACTGTTGGAGGTGCCCCTGGCCCAGAAATCGAAGGTGAAATCATTGGTGCCAAAATTCCATTGGGCGCTGTCCGGAATCTGGACGTAGCTGTCGGTGCCGTTGAAGGTGAAGGCCTGACTGACCATTCCCGAACTGAAGGAAACATCGTTCAGGTTCCCGTTGAGATGGCCTTGAACGTCCTGCCCATTCCCCTCGCCCGGCCACCACGAGATCATTCCGGCCGGCGCAGTCGTGCAGGATCGGCACTTACCAAGGTTGCCAGCGGAGTAGATGCTTTGAATCTCGGTCGCGGTCAGGGCGCGATTGAATACTTCCACTTCATCGGTCAAGCCAACGAAATTGAGGCCATCTCCGCCGGCTATGTCAAACGCCTGACCGGAGTCGTCAATATTTCCAGTGACCGATTGCGACGCCACGGCCACGCCGTTGAAGTAAACGGTCATTGTCGCGCCATCGTAAGTCAGAGCGACATGGCTCCAGGCGTTAGCCGGCGGGTTAATTCCAGTCGGGAGGAAGTTCTCGACTCCATTGGTTTTTATTGAGCCGGTGAGTTGGCAGGTCGGCCCGAACAAACAGAACAAATCATAGTCATTGCCGCCGGAAGTAGGTTTGCCGAAATAAACCGCCTCGTTCGTACTATTTGAGCTCGAGGGGTTGATCCAGCCATCAATCGTCACTTGATTGCCCAAGCTGACCAAATTCGAAGGCCGGCCGGCGGTTAAGAAACCGTTGCCATCAAAGCTAAAGGCCTGATGCACCTCTCCGGAAGCAAATCCAACACCGCTACCGGACACCGTGAGATCATTGCCGTCTGCGATGTCCAGATAACCATTGTCACCGGGCCACCAACTGACCATTCCCGGCGGCGCCTCCGCGCAAGTCGTGGCGAGAGCAGTCGTCGCGTCGGCAAAACCGAACGTTTCATTACAACTAGTCGGTCCGGCGATGGAATCAGTACAGCCCTCGTAATGGAAATACCAGCGGTTCAACGTTGGAACGACCGTAAACTCGGCCGCGTCACCGAGGTCTTTCGGCGAAAAATTGACGACGGTTGAGCTCGTGTTGGTCGTCAGATTCGTTCGAAGAATTGTGTTTCGCGGAAATACGGATCCATCGATGTAATCGATATAAACATCGCCGCCAAAAAATTCTGCCACGCCGTGGGTGGCCCAGTTTTCGGCCGGTGACCGATTCGCGTAATTCGGATCCGTAACCGCACCGAGACTCGTCACATTGCCGCTGGGCAGATCGATATTGTATGCCGTCGCGCCGGCGTTTGGCGAATCGACGATCACAATCCGGTCGTATCCCGAAAAGACTGCGGCTTCATCTCCTGACGCAAAAGGAGTGTAAGTTATGACAATTGGGTCCGAGAGATTAATGACAGTTCCCGTTAATGCTCCGGTACCGGGATCGAGTTGCACCAATTCCGAAATAGTGATTACCGCAGAACTGACCCCATTTACCGGGACTGGATTACCCGACCCGTCGGCGAACGTGTAAACATTTTGTGAATGAAGATCGGTCACGATGCCGTCGAGAGTCGGGATCGCGCTCGGGCTGGAAAGATCGAAGCGGTTGTAAATGCCGACGCCACCGTCACCGTTCAGAAATGCTTTTGAGCTAGAAACGGCAATGCCCCCGCGGTCATCTTCGATCTGCGCCTCGGCGTCAATCGAGGAAACGTGATTCGCGGTCAGGCTAACGATTTTAAAAACCGACTGCGAATTCAGTATTGATGTGGTTTGCCGAGCGGCCGAAGAGTTCGCGGCTACATGATGATCGACCGCAAACAACGCACAAAAAATCGCGATCATTGCGATCGCGATGGCGAGGGTTCGATTCGATTTGAGTCGGAAGGAGATGAGCTTCATAGGTTTCGCTTTCTTGAGCGGTGCACATCGGCGGCAGACGGCGGAATGATGACGGCTGCTACGGCGACAGACAGGGTGGCGCGCGAATTATTCGCGCCGTCCTGACGAACGCGCTGGAGGAGGAATTTCATTTGAGGCGCTCCGTTTCCGGAGACGCCGTCCGTCAAAGCCTGTTTTGCCTAACCGGCCATAGCACTTCAATCTTTTTTTTTCACGCGAGACATCGCCTTACACGATTGTTGAGTCGCGGGTGATTTAACTAATTTTCAGCGCCGTAGGCGCGTCCTGTTTGTAGCCTGAGCAGTAATTTCCGAACGAAGCTCCGTGAGGAGCGTCACGAGCAGGAAAATGCCGCTCCTGCCGGAGCTCTTTTTTCAGGTAAACGATCTTCTATAAACAGGCCGCGCCTACGGCGCTTCCATCGTAACTGACCCATTACCGATCGTTAAGCGCTTGCCCGACGAATCGGAGGGCCTAACGACTCCGAATATTTACCTTCATCGCGATTTGACCGGCGACGTTAGTTCGAGCCGACCAGAAACCGCGTTCAAAACAGACAGACAATCGCCGCTTGGACGAATTGCCCTCACCTCGATCCTCTCCCATTGGAAGAGGAGGCAGCTGAGCGCGCGCCTTACTTTGAACCACATCTCTTCGTTCGGTCACAGCCCCCTGCGTATTGGAGTCGGAGTCGGGGTCGGCGAGGAAGGTGGGGCCGTCGGTGTAGGAGTAGGTGTGGAAGTAGGCGTAGGTGTCGCACTTGGCAGCGGAGTTGCAGTAGGAGTTGGCGTAGGCGTCGGGCTTGGACCGCATCCACGACGGCCGCATGGCGTGGGCGTTGGCGTAGGCGCCGCTGTCGGGGTTGGCGTTGGGGTTGGTGTCGCGGTCGGTGTCGGTGTAGACGTCGGTGTAGGACTAGGTGTCGCGCTTGCTAACGGAGTTGGTGTCGGTGTCGAAGTAGGAGTGGGTGTCGGGCTGCTGATTGGAGTCGGAGTCGGGCTCGGACCGCATCCACCATGTGGACACGGTGTCGGAGTTGGTGTTGGGGTCGGAGTGGGAGTCGGAGTAGGTGTCGGGGTCGGAGTAGGAGTAGGTGTAGGTGTAGGTGTAGGTGTAGGTGTTGGCGTTGGCGAAGGTTCGGAACCGGCATCATCATCGATGATTGTTACGATTGCCGTAGCTGGCCCGCTCAAGATCTGCCCGGCGCCGGTCGGATTACTCAAGGTCAAGGTGAAGTTCCACGGATTCGGCTCATTATCTTCGTCGTTCGGGTCAGTTTCTTCGTTGAGGGTGACCGTGATTGGCAGACTGGTATCGCCGGGATTGAAAGTCAGATCGCCGGAAGCAGCGTTGTAATCGCGCGGGGAAATTGCCGTGCCGTCGGCCGTCGCGTAATGCACGGTTGCGCTGCCGGTGGTATCGCCATTGCGAGTCACAAAGATGGTGATGCTGCCGGCAGTCTCATTAACAGAATAACTCGGTGACGAGAACTGGATGCAGGCGGCGGTCGGTGAGAGGAGCTGGGTGGCAATGAAAAATGGACTGTTTAAGCCGGAGTTGGCAAAAAGTGTTCCGTTGCCCGCCGGATCGAATTTCTCGATCGTATTATCGCCGCCATTGACCGCGTAGAGATTTCCGCTGTTGTCGAACGCGAGACCACGAGGGCCATTCAGATCAGAAGCTGCGAAGAGCGTTGGATTGCCGGCCGAATCAAATTTCTCGATGCTGTTGTTGAAATTGGCGTCGTAGAGATTTCCGCTGCTGTCGAACGCGAGACCACGAGGGCCACTCACACCGGAGGTTGCGAAGACCGTTGGATTTCCGGCCGAGTCGAACTTCACGATGTCGTTATCGGCGTTATTGGCCGCGTAGAGATTTCCGCTGTTGTCGAAGGCGAGGCCAACCGGCAGGTTCAGATCGGAGTTTGCGAAGAGCGTTGGGTTTCCGGCCGAATCGAATTTCTCGATCGTGTTGTCGTTATCGGCCGCGTAGAGATTTCCGCTGGTGTCGAAGGCGAGACCACGAGGGCCATTCACACCGGAGCTTGCGAAGAGCGTTGGATTTCCGGCTGAATCGAATTTCTCGATGGTATTATTGCTGAAATTGGCTGCGTAGAGATTTCCGCTACTGTCGAACGCCAGACCAACAGGGCCATTCAAACCCGAGTTTGCGAAGGTGCCAAGATCGACTCCGTTGATATCGAATTTCTCGATCGTGTTATTGCCGAAGTTCGAAACGTAAAAGCGCATGGTCTTGCACTTGCCTGCGCTGCCGGCGTTGTAGATGGCTGCTATTTCGTTCGCGCTAAGCGCGCGATTGAAAACTTCTACTTCGTCCACGAGCCCGTTGAAAAACCGAACGCCATTTTGAGAACCGATACGGAAGGATCGCGTCGGCGCACGGGGGCTGGTAGTGAATGCGTTCGGAGTCTGCACTCCATTCACGTAGAACATCGTGGTACCTGAGGATCGGACCATCGCCACGTGGTACCACTGGTTGGCGGCGGAGAATGTGAAGCCGCTGTCAAGCCAGGCCACGCCATTGAAGAGTCCCGTCAGTCTACTGCCCGCGCCACCGCTTCCGTCACCGACTCCGAACGAATAGCCGTCTCCGTCAGAGGAACCGTTATCAAAACCGTTGGTCACGGCAAGGCCCAGCTGAGAGAGGCTTGCCGGGTTAATCCATGCGTCCAAAGTCCAGTTGTCAGTCGCGGTTAAAGGCAGGCTCGGGAACGAAACAAACTGATCGACTCCATTGAAGCTGAACGCGCGATCCACCTTGCCGTTGGCGAACGTGGCGCCGTTGAGCGTGCCGTTGTCTCCGCCTTCAATATCTGTGGCGGTCTCATCGCCCGGCCACCAACCGACCAGGCCATTAGGCGGAGTCACGCACGTCGGCTTGCACTTACCCAAACTACCGGCGTCGAAGATGCTTTCAATTTCAGCAGGCGTCAGAACGCGATTAAAGAACTCTACTTCGTCGATCGAGCCGTCAAAGAAAACGCCGGTACCTAGATCACCGTCTGCGCCTATCTTCGCGGAACTGTCACTGTGCCCCGGACTCCCGCCAGAGTCACCAAATACGTGGATGGGCTGTAACACATCGTTGACATAAATTTGAACCTTCTGGCCGGCCGCCGCGTTGCCGTCGTAAGTCGCGACAACGTGTTGCCACGCACCCGCCGCGATAGGATGGTTGTTGGCAAGGTAATCTGTAAATCCGGAGCTGCCAAAAACCTGTAACTCCAACTCGTCATGGAAAACAAACAAATGATATCCCTGACTACCGGAGAATGTGCTGTGTATGTTACTGACAACCTCTTGGACATTCGTAGTCGTATTGGAAGGATTAATCCATGCGTCGATCGTAAAGGTGACCGGAAGATCGATTGGGCCGACATCGACATATTGGCTCTTGCTTGAATCAAGTATGAATGCCCCATCTACTTCGCCAGTGCCAAAGGTCGCGCCGTTTTTGAGTTGGCCGTTGTTACCGCCTTGAATGTCCTTGGCATTGCCATCACCCGGCCACCAATCGAGCATCCCTGAAGGCGGCGGGTCGCACGTTCCGCCGTAAAGGAAACTTGGACCCACGTAGGCAGTGCCAGCTGTGTGTCCGGTAGGGTCGGAAATAGAACCGACAGTATTCGAGCCAGTGAAAGCGCCGAGATAGCTGTTGAAGTCCACGCTCATGGTTGGTCCACCACCCTGATCGCGAAGGTCGTCGGGATCGCCCGACGCATAATATGCGCCGAGTGTGTATTGCTGATTAGCGAGCAACGTGACGTGACTAATCGCGACGTAGCGAAATTCGCCGATCAGAAGTCCGGCTGTTCCCGCGGGGACTGTGGCCAAGGCCACTATATTCCCGCCGCTGTCCCAGATCGCGACCGGCTTACTGGCCTGCAAACCATCGCCAATAGTGCCGCTAGGATTCGCTCCGTCCCACACGCCAAGAGCGGAAACCGTTTCGTCCTGGCTTCCGACGGTAAAGTTTGTGCCGAGGGTAAATCCATTACCGGTCCGAACGCTGCCCCCCCCGGCGTTAATGACGAGGGCCTCTGGCGCGGTCGAACACCTGATGACCCAGTACTGAACTGCGCTCGACGTAGAAATCTGAACGACGAGACGATTACTCCCAAAGTCGTAGGCGATTCCGGTGGGGGACCCAGTGGCCGGAGCGCCATTTGTTGTGATCTGCGACCAAACTGGCGTTGTTGGATTGTTGTTTGAATCGAAACCATTGGCGTTCGCGAGTTGCCAAAGGTTTGGCGGATTCGAGCCATTCGATTGTTCTACTAAGAAGAGAGTATTGAGCTCCGGGCTGTAAGCCGCGGGCCAACTACCGACCGGCGGCTGATTCACTCCACCTTGAGCCAGTCGGTCATTCCAAGCCGGCGATCCTCCCGACCCATTCGCGTTGGTAAGAGCCCAGAGATCGTTGTCCGAACAGCTATTTCCATCGGAAACGATCAATTGGTTCGTCGCCGGATCGTATCCACCGCGCGGGACATAACGCTCACCCGGCGGTCCGCCAGTTGTAGTGAGCGTCGCCTGAGCAAATGTCGATGTGTTCACCGTTTCGGTGCTTCCGGAAGTTGAGCAACCTGATCCGCCACCATTCTGGCCGCCAAAAACCATCAGCACATGGTTCGCCGAATCGACGGCGCCGAGTTGGGAGAAGGCGAATCCTGGATTGGGGGCAGTGCCCTGATTCGTCCAGGTTGGAGTGCCGGCATCCAATCCGTTCGCGTTCGAGAGACTCCACATGTCGGTATTGAGTGGGGTGCAACCGCCCGCACAACCACCAGCCACGATCAGCTCGTTCAGGCTCGAATCGTAGGCCATCAAATGTCCGTTGCGTGCGCTCGGCGGTCCTCCGGATGTCGAGAGCTGCACCCAGTTCGGCTGGCCAGCGACACCGAATGCGTTGCGCAAAACAAAAGTGGCGTTGGAGGTTTTGCAGCCGGTCGGACCGCAGCCACTGAACATGATCAAGTTTCCGCTGCCGTCCGACACGAATGTCTGCGAGTTAATATCCGGGCTGGTGCCGGTGGGCGAAAGCTGAGTCCAGGTCAGATTGGTGCAGCTGGCAAAGCCGCTCGCGGACAAAACCGGTCCTTGCTTTACCACTGTCGGCTGCGGGTTAATACGGACCGGGGCGGGAGCGCCGAAAAGGGCGCTCAAAATTACGAAGACAAAAAGGACCGTGGCGCCCGTAATGCCTGAGTTAGCTGCTCCAGATTGCCTGACGCGCTTTAGGAGGAACTTCATTCAGGGCCGATTCATCGAGCGTGACTATAAATACTTTTCATCGATCTCGCGTCAATATTTTTCCGCAAAAAAATGGTCGTGGGTCAGTTTGATTGATTTTGAGCGCCGTAGGCGCGGCCCTGTTTATAGCCTGGGCGGTGATTCCCGGTGAAGCTCCTTTAGGAGCGCCATGACAGAGAAAGGTGTCGCTCCTGCCGGAGCTTCTTCCTGGGTAAACGATGTTCTATAAACAGGCCGCGCCTACGGC
>JAICWQ010000061.1 GCA_025934755.1 Chthoniobacterales bacterium
CTGTGATCGGTCGGCACGAGCACCGCCGACGCGTCGGCGAAGGCCGCGCGCGTGTTGTAGGCGAAATTGTGGAGATGGAACACGACGGCGATCCCCCGACGCCGCGCCCGCCGCATCAGCTCCAGATTCGCCGGATGCCCGTAGAGATGGACGGGAAGAATTCCCACCGTGCGCTCTGTCATCGACGCTTCCATTTGATCGACATCGATGCAGTACGTCTCATCGATGTCGACAAACACCGGCCTCGCGCCGCGCTGGACCATCGGCTCGATAGACGGAAACGCGGTGTGGGACGGAACCAGGATTTCGTCGCCGGGACAAACGCCCATTGCGTGAAGCAAGATCAGGGTCCCGCTGGTCCAGTTCGAACAAAGCACAGCTTCTTTGGTTCCGACGTAAGCCGCGAGCTCGGCTTCGAACGCTTCGCACTCCTTCGCCAGAATATACCAGCCCGAATTCATGGCCCGCAGAGCGGCTTCGCGCACTTCGTCGTTTACAAAGACTTTCGATAACGGGATTTTTTTCATTTCACTCATTCGCGAGGTCGATCCATTTGCCGGTGCGCGCCGATTCCAGCGCTGCTTCCACTACCCGAACCGCCTCCATTCCGGCCGTGCCATCGACCATTGGCGAACGGCGGGTTTCGACCGCGTCCAAAAACGCGGTCAACTCTGCCCGGAGCGGTTCTTCGGGAGGAAATTCAAGCTGATGCATGGCACCCTCCATTGCTTTTATCTCCCCCTTATCGGAAATATGCCGGTTCTCGAAGGTTTTAATCTTGTACTGCGCCACATTGTAATCACAAACGGCGGACAAATCTTTTCCGGCGATAGTGAGTTGACGCATTTTTCCCGGCACGTGATACCCGGCCTCAACCGTCGCCAGAATCGGCGCGCTGCCGCCGAGGTCGTATTCCAGGACAATGAGCGATTCGTCGTCCATTTCACCGTCTCGCCCCATAAAGTTGCTCATCACCGCGTGGACGCGCCGCGGCGACTTGCCGAGCAAGAAACGAAACAAATCGATAAAATGAATGCCATCGGCAAAAGTCACCCCAGTGTCCATCCGCGGACGTTTGAATCCGCTGAAGTTCGCCCGCAACATCTTGATCTCGCCGAATCGGCCCTGTGCTATCGCGTTCTTCATCCAAACCGATGCCGGGTCGAACCGGAAAATGTGACCAACTTGCAATACTAATCCCGAACTTCTGGCGAGTTCGACCAGCGTCCTGGCCTCCGCCGAGGTCGAGGTGATCGGCTTTTCGACAAAAACATCTTTACCGGACTCCATCAGCCCCCGACAAATTTCGAAATGGCTTTGCGCGGGGGTGACCACCACTGCCGCGTCGACGATTGGAAAGAAGGAACGGGCGTCGCCGCTGCGGTGACTCTGCGGCACGCCTGACGAATTCAATTTCACCGGATCCGTTTCGGCCACGAAGAGCTCGATCGGCATCGATTGGAGGACGCGGAGGTGATTCGCGCCCCAACGCCCGAGTCCGATGAGAAGAATTCGTTTCGCCTGTTGCATGATCACGCTTGCTCAGCAGAGTCCGTCATTTACGCGCAGCATTAGCTGGCCGCAATGAGATTCTCACGCAAGCTTCAGAAGCTGTTTTCCCGCGACGCTCTCGCCAGCGCGTCGGAACATCTCAGCCGATTGACCCACCCGGTCAATAAGCGCCCGATTCTGGACGATATCGATTGGATTCAGTTTAGAGATTTGCGCCACAAGTACCCGTATCGGCCGGATTCGCCCCAGATCAATCGTTTCGAGGACATTGTTTATTGGATCGATATCAACGTCGAGCGCGCGCAGGACCTCTGGCTCGACCGCGCCCAGCCGTTGCGCATTCTCGATCTTGGGTCCGGTGCGGGATATTTTCTCTACGTCTGCAAGCATTTCGGACACGATGTCGTCGGATTCGACACCGACAGCGAACCGCTGTTTGGTGCGGCCACAAAGTTGCTCGGGGTGCCACGGCTGATTGGTCGGGTCGAGCGACAAACTCCTCTTCCGGACTTCGGCCGCAAATTCGATCTCGTCACTGCACATCGGATTTGTTTTCAGCGGATTGGAAAAGTTCGCGACCAACTAGAATGGTCGCTGGGTGATTGGAAATTCTTCCTCGACGACGTCCGCGCGCGTTTGCTCGAGCCGAACGGGAGATTACTTCTCGATTTTAATCCGCGACCGGACGGTTCCTCGTTTTTCACCCCCGAATTGCACGAGTTCTTTTTGTCTCAAGGCGCGCGGATTTTTCGTTCAAAAGCGTTGCTTGCAAAAGATCCAAATATGATCGCGCGCTTTAGGCAGGACTTGAGGTAGGGACGCCGCGCTGCGGCGTCCGCGGACACCGCAACGCGATGCCGCTATCTTTGCATCCCAAGTAGGTAGCGGCGGCTCACCGAGCCGCCATGGCGATTGGGTCAATCGCCGCTACCTTCAGCAAATGCTCTGGATTATTAGCGGGCCCACATCGGTGGGCAAAAGCACTTTTATCGAAAGTGAACAATTTCCAGCGCTGACCGGATTTCGCCCGAAAAAGAAGTTGCTGATTAAACCCATGGACGTCCCAGCAACTGATCCGCGGTTGTTGGCGGAGGCGAATTGCATTGTCCATTACAATATGCTGCGGCCGGTTTCACTTTTTGCGAGAAGCGAAGCCACCGGCGCGACCTCGCAGCGCGAATATCAAACGCGTTCACTCCAGTTTATGGCCGACCCGTGGTGGAATGAATTTTCGCGCCGGACCAGAGATAAGCCCAAACGCGCTGTGGTCCTCGTCGCCAGCCCGGCTTTAATTTGGGAGCGAGCAGGCGGCCGGCGCGGTTACAATATCGCGTATTGGAAGTCGCTCTATGAGAAGCTGAATTTTCCCGACATTTACCGCGCCTGGGTTTCGGAATTGGAGCGACAAGAGATTCCGTTCACGTTTGTGGATGCTACCGGTTCAACCTATCCAGTTCTCGACCGGGCTGCTGCATTCGAGATTGTTCATTGAAACGTGACTAACCCCAATTATTCGAAGCAACAGATCGAAAAGATTTTGGCGGAGGAACGTTTTGCCTACCATCGCGTCAATCTTCCGTATGGATTGCATACCCGCGGTCGCGACCGCCGCCGCACCCGGGACTTGATTTTTCCACAATCGCTCGCCGGCAAGAGCGTTTTGGATGTCGGTTCCGCCCTTGGCTATTTTTGTTTCGAGGCTGAAACCAGGGGAGCGACCAGAGTCCTGGGAATTGAGCGGGATGTCGAAAGATTTCGGCAAGCTTGTTTACTCAAGCAGATAATCGGCAGCCGCGTCGAATTTCTCCAGCGCGACATTCTTCAGCACTCTCTCGACGAAAAGTTTGATTATGTTTGTCTTTTGAACGTCCTCCATCATTTGGACGATCCGATCCACGCGATTCATCTCCTCGCGCCGCTCGCCAGGGAAGTGCTCATTATCGAATTTCCCACAATCGAGGACGCTAAATTTTGCAAGACCACGCGAATTCGATTCCCAAAACATTACAATCGTCTGCCCTTGATGGGTGTCAGCTCGAGAAAGGCAACGTCGAAGAAGACTGATGGCGGACAAACTTTCGTCTTCACCCCTCCAGCCCTGATTCGGATTCTCCAGGATCATCAGCCGCTTTTTCGTGAGGTGGAGATCATCGATTCACCGGTTCGGGGTAGAAAAATCGCGCTTTGCCGAAAGTGAACAGTGAGCGTCAGACGAAGTCTATCGACGATACAAATTCTTGTAACCAGCGAAGCGCCATCGCCGTCGTAAGAATCAATGCTTCACGAACTGGCGCAATTCGGATCAACCCTTTTGTTGATTGCCGAGTTTACCTTCGTTCTCATTGTGCTTCTGGCCATCAGCCTGGCCGCCATTCCGGGACGCGTGCGCGGCCGCAAGCGTTAACTTGTCGCCATTTGCATCGCGGCTATTCTCAATGGATGCGAAAAACGTCCTCGCTGGCTCTCATTTGTCTATTGGCCGCCGGATTAAGCGATCGCGCATTCGGCGATGAGGGAATGTGGCTGTTCAATAATCCGCCGCTCAAGCAACTCAAAGAGAAATACAATTTCGAGCCGACGCCGCAATGGCTCGAGCATCTTCAAAAATCGAGCATCCGTTTCAATTCCGGCGGCAGTGGCTCGTTCATTTCCGCGAACGGCCTTTGCATCACCAATCATCACGTCGGACTCGACACTCTTCAGAAAATCTCAACCGAGAAGAACAATTACGTGCGCGACGGCTTTTACGCGAAATCGCAGAAGGAGGAACCCAAAGCCACGGACCTCGAGCTGAACGTGTTGATGTCGATGGAGGACGTCACCGATCGAGTGAAAGCAGCGGTGAAGCCCGAGATGTCGGCCGATGACGCGAATAAGGCGCGCGGCAATGCGATTGCGGAAATCGAGAAGGAATCACGCGAGAAAACCGGTCTGCGGTCGGATGTGATTACGCTCTATCAGGGGGCCCAGTATCAGCTTTATCGCTACAAACGCTACGATGATGTGCGTTTGGTGTTCGCGCCGGAGGAGCAGATCGCGTTTTACGGTGGTGATCCGGACAATTTCGAGTATCCGCGATACGATCTCGATATCTGCATCTTTCGCGCCTACGAAAACGGACAACCGGCAAAGATCGAGCATTACCTGAAGTGGAATACGAAAGGGCCGGCCGATGGCGAGCTGACATTCGTAAGCGGAAATCCCGGCCGGACGGACCGACAACTTGCGGTGAGTGAGCTCGCGGAGCTGCGCGATCAGGAGGTGCCGTCTCTCCTCAACATGTTTTACCGGCGCGAGACCTACCTTCACGCCTGGTCGGCGCGCAGTTTCGAAAACAAACGCCGAGCCGAGCAGCAGACGCGCAGCGTCGAAAATAACCGCAAGCGCTACGACGGCTATCTCGCCGGCCTCCTTGATCCCGATATCTGGCGCGCAATCGAGGAGAGGCAAAAGAAGCTGACCGGTACGAGCGAGGCGCCTGCATTATTCGACAAAATCAAGCAGGCCCAGGAAGCAACCGCCAAAGTCTTGCCCGTTTATGAATACTTCGAGCAATTCCGCGGCCGGCCGGAAGCGAGATATCAGGCCCCGCGCGCGTTCAACAGCACCCTCTTTCAATTTGCGCGTCGCGTTCTCCGTCACGGGGACGAAATGACAAAGCCGAACGGCGAACGTTTCCCTGAATTCCGCGATAGCTACAAGGACTCGCTCGAGCTCGAAGTGTTATCATCGCACCCGGTCTATGACGATTTTGAAATCGTTAAGTTGACCGATTCGCTCACCGACATGACCACACGATTCGGTTCGGATGATCCGCTGGTTAAACAAGTGCTTGCCGGCAAATCGCCGGTCGATCGCGCGACGGAGCTGGTGAACGGGACGAAATTGAAAGACGCCGCTTTCCGAAAACAACTCTACCTCGGCGGCGCCTCCGCGGTTTCGGCGGCGAAAGATCCGATGATCGAGCTGGCGCGCATGGTCGATGGCCCGGCCCGTGATGCGCGAAAGGTTTACGAAGCGCAGGATGAAATAAAGCAACAGGCATATGCCGGGCTTGCTAAAGCGCGGTTCGCCGCGGAAGGCACAAACAGTTACCCGGACGCGACGTTCACCCTTCGGCTTAGCTACGGAACCGTGCGCGGATACGAACAGGGCGGCAAACAGATTCCCGCGCTCACGATTACGAGCGGACTTTATCAGCGTGGAGCCGACCACAAAAACCAGCCGCCATTCGATATCCCGAAACGTTGGCTCGATCGCGAATCGAAACTGAATCCGAACACTGCGTTCAATTTCGTTTCCGACGCCGACATTATTGGAGGCAACAGCGGCAGCCCGGTGGTAAACAAGGCCGGCGAATTCGTCGGCATCATTTTCGACGGCAACATTCAATCGCTCGTGCTCGACTGCATATTCAGCGACAAACAGGCCCGCGCGGTGTCGGTCGATTCGGCGGCGATCACTGAAGCGCTGCAAAAAGTCTACGACGCGCAACCGTTGGTGAACGAATTATTGAGCGCAAAAAATGGCGGCTGAGGTCAGCCGCCGCTACCTAATCCACTATCAGGTAGCGGCGGTTCACCGAACCGCCATTTCAATAGCTGTCCGATCGAGAACATACGGCCAATCCTCTTCGTTCTGCACGAGCCCTGCCCGAAGAGGGTTATTTCGGATATACAATGCCTTCTCCTCGAGACTTTCATCATGCCGTAATCGGTGATCGAAAAAGTTTCTCTGCCAGCGAATGCGTCCAAACTTCGAAGTGGCTCGTTTGAAGTCGGAAATTATTTTGGATAACGAAGCTGCGCCGTCGACCGCAACTAGGGCATGGAGGTGATCTGGCATGAGAAGCATCAAATCAGCATACCAAATACCACCCGCGTCGTACATTTTCGCCGTCTTGAAGATCTGTTGCGCGGTGTGTTTCCGACAAAGCTGATTGTGCCGTCTTTTACTACAGCACATTGTGATGAAATAGGTTGCACCAAAGCGCCCGGCGAAATGAACGCTGTGGTCGAGAGGCTTGCGAAGAAAATTGCTCAACCGGGGGGAATTGGAAATGGCGACTGAGGTCAGTCGCCGCTACCTGACGCCGTAAAAATCATCTGATGAAAGTTGGACCGTTGGTCCGGAGGTCTCTTTGTTCGATCGAAATCTGAATTGAATTCGGATCGATCGTCCACTTGCCGGCGCGCCGATAGACATTGAAATCGTAGGTGGTGTCTTCGTCCACTGCGGTCCTGGCCGTTGTTTGAATAACAACTTTGTCCGGACGAACGGCCTCAATTTTCTTCACGTTATGCGAAACGCTCCGTTCCTTGGAGATGGTGGCCTTGATTTGCGTAACATCTGACGACGAAATGGATTTCGCGAACGGTCCGCTTACTTCTCCAGCAGCGACTGCGCTGAGGCCTGACAGAGCCAAGAACGCAAGAATGTTTGCGACGAGGGGCAGACGCATACGTTTTTCAGTCTACAACTGTTTTAGCAGCGTTTTCCATCGCGCCCAGGCTTCGTCGCGCGCTTTTGCGTCGCCATCACGCTTGTCCGGATTGTTCGGTTCGCCGGACCGCATAAATCCATGGCCGGCCCCTTTGTAAATGACCGGCTCATATTTCTTTCCCGCCGCTTTCATTAGCTCTTCACCTTTCGGAATTGTCGCGTCGACCCGCTCGTCGTTCTCCCCGTAGAATCCGTAAACCGGGCAGGCGATCTTTTTCGCATCCTCCGCATTGTCGACCGCGATGCCATAGAAAGAATATGCCGCCTTCAGTTTCGGGTTCATATGCGCGTAACTGAAAGCCCATCCCCCGCCCCAGCAAAACCCACACACCGCGAGCGCACCGTTGGCCGCGGGGATTTTCGTCAACGCATAATCCGCAGTTGCATCCAGGTCCCGTTGCACCTGCTCTTCCGGCAAGGCCGAGGTCGCCTTCCGCGCGCCATCGAGGTCTTCGAATTTTTGGCCGCCATGCAAGTCGGGCGCGATCGCGATCACGCCGTTCTCCGCCAACTCATCGCACATACTTCGCACCCAATCGGTCAGACCAAAAATCTCGCTGACCACCAGCACAACCGGCGTTTTCGTTTTCGATTCGGGATAAACCACAAAGGCTTTGATGGTTCGATCGCCGGACTTGATGTCAACCCAGTCCGCGTGACGCGGCGAACTGTTTAACCGGTCGCGGCCAAAGTCCTTAATGTCCTCGGCGGAGGTCAAACGGATGGCGGCGAGACAGATAATTAGAAAGAGCAATTGTTTCATGATGATTTCGATTTTGCTCGTATCAAGGCGTCAAGACTCCACGGGCCAGCGCCGTAAATGAATACGAACAGAAAGAACCAGCAGTAAAACACTGAAAGTTCGCCTTTGGTCAAGATTGGAAAGAAACCGTTCGGAGCATGGGCCATGAAGTAAGCGACTGCCATGGTGCCACTGCAAATGAAAGCGGCGATCCGCGTCAGTAGACCAATCGCAATCAAAAGCCCACCGACGAGCTCGATCCATCCCGCGACGATCAAGATCGGTTTAACGGATAAAGGAGTTCCGCCAAACATGCCAAGAACGAGCTTTGCGCCCCAACAGGCGAACATCAATCCTGCGAGCAATCGGAGTATGGAATAAACCGGGACCGCAAATCGATCCAAGGAGTTCACACAGTTAAGCTGCTGAAGCTGCGCTCGGCAGCGGAGAAGATCGTTCGCGGAATAGCAAGGCATCCAAACTCCAACTTCCCGCTCCGTGAAGCACTACGAACAAAAAGAACCAACACAAAAGAACCGCCAGCTCGCCATGATTCTGAATCGGAAAGAAGCCCATTTTTGCATGAACAGTGAAATAAGCGACGGCCATTTCGCCTGCCGCAATAAAGGCGGCCAGTCGCGCCAATAATCCGAACGCGATCATGAATCCGCCCGCCAGTTCGATCCATCCCGCAAAGATGCCCATCGCGCCGGGCGGCACGCCGTGTCCGCCAGGCGGAAATCCAAGGATCTTTTGTCCGCCGTGGCAGGCGTAGAGCAAACCAACAATCAGTCGAGTGATGCAAAAGACCGGATCTGCAAACCGATTCAGCGAGTTCATGCGTGGCTCAGGCTGCACGACGCCGATCTTTAATGTCAAGATCGGAGGCAAACGATGATGCTGCAATTAACTCGAACGGCTGGTAATCGAAGGATTCCGACTACGAACGAGGACTTGCTTGTGATTTAATGCAAGTCGTGGTTAAACCCGATAAAGGCGCTCAGACCGAAAATCTCATGACCGACTGGATAATCCTGCTGAGGCGCGAGACCTGAAACGGCCTCGGCTGGTGTGAATTGTAATCCAGTGCCATTCTCATGAGCCTTGGATGGGAGCAAATAGAGGGCCGAATCATCCCACGACGGCCAATGCCCGCATCCAACTACGCTGCTTTTTTGTGGCGGTGTGGATGTTTCCCGCCGCGCGCTGTTTTTTTCTTCTTCGAGCCGGTTTGCTCGAGGCTTTGCTGCAAAACTTTAACCAGGTCGATGACTTTGGTCGGCTTCGCCGCCTTTCGCGGCTTCTCTTCGATTTCTTTACCGCCGGCTTCCACTTTTTCTTCGATCACGTGCATCAGCGCTTCGCGATAATCATCCTTGTACTTTTCGGGGTCCCATTTCGCGCTCATACTGTCAATCAGTGCGGTCGCCATCTTGAGCTCACGTTTACCAACCTCCGCCTTTTTGGGAATATTCAGCCTGCTGGTATCGATCAATTCGTCGCCGAAGTGCATTAATTCGAGAACGAGCGCGCCATCTTCGGGTTTCACCCCGGCGAGATATTCGCGGGTCTTGATCACGACCTTTGCGATTCCCACCTTTTTCTTTTCTTTCAAGGAATCGCGCAACAGGGCGTAGGCTTTGTCGCCGCCTTTTTGCGGCTCTAAATAGTACGGCTTGTAGAAGAAGATCGGGTCGATCTCATCCTCGTCGACGAAATCCTTAATATCGACCGTCTGAGTCGCCTCAACATCAACCCGCTGAAAATCTTCGTCCTTGAGCACAATGTATTTTCCCTTTTCGTATTCGTAACCTTTGACGATCTCGTTCCACGGAACTTCTTTGCCGTCCTTCTCCGCCACTCGCTTGTAATTCACCGGACTCAAATCGGCTTTGCGAAGGAGACGAAACTTGAGGTCCTCTTTCCGGGTCGCCGGGTAAAGCCCGATCGGAATGTTGACCAACCCGAAACTGATGCTGCCTTTCCAGATTGCTCGTGCCATATCTCATAATTAGAACGCACGCCCTGTCTGTTTTGCGGGTGGAACGCCCTTCTCAGAACGCGTTTGGGTCAGGTAGAGGCCGTTCACCGAACGGCCATGGCGATTGAGGTCAATCGCCGCTACCTCGCACTCCTGGCCGAAGCCGATTCATCTCATTAACACCTGACTTCAGTGAGGTGCGCTGGTGAAGCGTGACAGGAAAACCGTTAAACGGTTTTGCCTTTCGGCGATGGTAACACCGCGCTGACGCGCGGTGTTAATGATCAGGTAGGGGCGATTGCCCTCAATCGCCCGCGGGCCGTTGAGGGCAACGGCCCCTACCTTGAACACGTTTGGATTAAACTGGCCGAGCGTTGAAAATAACCGCCCCTCGGAAGAGGCCGCTCCACTCTTTACGCCGCCAGCTCGAGTTGCTGGCGGGGGATGCCGCGGAGCTCAAATAACCGGATCAGCGTTTCTTCGATCAAGTTGTTGGGACAAGACGCGCCCGCAGTAATTCCGACGATGGCCGGACCGGGAGGCAACCAGAAATGGGAAACGACCTCTCGTTTTTCGTGCAGATCGTAATGTTTGATTTCAGTGCGCGACACCAATCGCGAAGCGTTCAGCACAAAGTAAGTCGGCAATTTTTCCTCGCCCATTTCGGCAAGGTGCGACGTATTCGAGCTGTTGTAACCGCCAACCACCAGGAGCAAGTCCATCTTTACATCGAGCAATTCACGCAACGCGTCCTGACGTTCCTGAGTCGCGCCACAAATCGTATCGAAAAACCGAAAGTTTTTCGCCCCTTCATCATGTCCGTCACGGTCCGCCACCGCCTGGCGAATGCGGCGTTGAACTTCCTCCGTCTCGCCGCGCAACATCGTCGTCTGATTTGCGACTCCGACAGTCTTTAAATGCACATCCGGATCGAACCCTGGCGAATAAGCCCCTTTGAATTTCTCGAGAAACTCTTTCTTGTCCCCGCCGTGGCGAATGTAATTACAAACGTAATCGGTATCGGACAGGGTGAGGACCACCAGATAATGACCGTTGCCGTCGCCAAGCGCTCGTGAGCTGGTGGCCTTTGTCTCTTCGTGCTCGGCCTTGCCGTGGATAATCGAAGTCGCGGATTCGCTGGCATATTTACGGACCCGCTTCCAAACGCTCATCACGTCGCCGCAGGTCGTGTCCACAATCTGGCAGCCGCGCTCTTTGATTTGCTGCAAAATCGACAATTCAGTTCCAAATGCCGGCACGATCACAATGTCGTCCGGTTGGAGATCTGAAATGTCGGCCTGCTTGTTTTGGCCGGTGAGATTTTTGATCCCGAGGGACGCGATCTGATGATTGACCTCAGGATTGTGAATGATTTCGCCGACGATGAAGAGCCGGCGCTCCTTGAAAACTTTGCGCGCGGCGTAGGCGAGATCGATTGCCCGCTCCACCCCGTAACAAAAACCAAATTGCTTCGCCAGCCGAACGGTGGTGTCGCCGACTTTAATCATGCCGCCCGCGCGACGGACTTTATCGACAATATCGCTGCGGTAATGCTGCTCGACCTGTTCCTGGACGGCCGCCATCACATCGGGGGTCCGCAGGTTCACCTTCTCGCGGGCCGTTGTTCCGCTGGAAATGAGGTTTGTGCTCACAACTTCGGAGAGCTTAACACGTTACCACCGGTTTTCAGCCGGCATTCGCAGCTATCTGCCCGCGCTTATTGATCGATTAACAGCGGCCCCGGAGGATCCTGGAACCAGGCGGAAGACATGAGCAACGAGCGCGGTGGATTCGGATCGCGGCTTTGATCGATTCGAACCACGTCCTTCGCGTATTTCGCGTCTTCGGGTTGGGATTGGGCGATGCTTACCGGCGTGCCGATGTGAACCAGCGCATAGAGACGGGCGGCCGCTTCGCGATGCAATCGAACGCATCCATGCGTTCGCGGCGTCGACCAGACAAAACCTTCATGGAACCCGTAGGCCGGCGCGAATTCACACCAATAAGCCATCGGGTACCCCGCATCCGGCTCGCTCACGCGGCGCTTCGTCTTGTCCTTGTTGATAATCGAATAATGACCCGACGGCGTTTCAGATCCACCGCGGCCGACGTTTGCCTGGGCCGCCATCAACAATCTGTCGCCTTCCATCACGTAAACGGTTTGAGTTCCTTTCGAAAGCGCCACTCGCACTTTCGACGGATCATGCGGCTTGTAAGCAACGACGTGGTAGGACCTGCCGCCTTTATAGGCCGTTCCGCCGCCGGTGGTTTCGCAACCGGTGAAAAGTGACAACGCAACTGGAACGGCAACGGCCAAAACTAAACGGGAAACGATTCGCATGGCGGTACTTGAAAAGGAGCGCCGAGTTTTGTCAACCCTCGAACGTGGCATCGGCATCCTGCCGATGAGCCGCAGAACGTCAGCTGGAAGCCGATGCCGCCTTGTTCTCCGCCTGGCCGGCGATCCGCTTGTCGAAACGGCGATGCGGGCGCGAATAAAATGGATACGGCCGATCCGCCGTCGCCGGTTTGTAACGCCAATGTTTGTACATCCAAAGCCAGGGCGCGGGATTTTTTCGCACATACGCTTCAAACGAATCCCAACAGGCTTGGGCGATTTGTTGATGATCGCGGCCGGCGGTTTCGATCTTTGGATGAAACACCAACCGGTACCGCCCGTTTGGCAGCGGCTCGGTGTGCGCCGGAATAATTGGCGCCCCGGTCTGTTCGTTGAGCCACGCGTGGGCCGAGGTCACGTTCGTTTTCAAACCGAAACAATCGATCGCGACTGATGGCATCCGCGGATGCAGGGTGAGATCCACCAGCAACGCAGTGCGCCCTTTGCGCCGCATGACTTTGTAAAGCCGGACAATCCCGCCCTGTCGCGGAATCAATTCGTGACCGGACTGCTCGCGCAATTTTTTGAAAATCGGATCGAGCAACGAATTTTTGAACTCCTGTGAGATAATTGTGCCTTTCAGATCGAGAAAACCGCAGGCCAAACTGAGCCATTCGAAATTGCTATAGTGATAGCAGGCGATCATGATGGACCGCTCTGGTCCATAGCGCGCAGTCTCCTCGAAATTTTCCAGCTCGATGTATTTCGAAAAATTGTCGGCCGTCAGACGAGGACTCCACAGAAGGTCCAGCATCGTGCGCGCGAAATTTTGAAAGGATTCTCGCGTGATTCGCTCGCGTTCGCCCGGAGAGAATCGGTCCCCAAACGCAACCTCCAGATTGCTCAACGCAACCTTCCGTCCATGCCGGTCGAGGACCGACATCAAACTGCCGAGCCCAAGCGCGAGGCGATAACAAGCTTCGCGTGAGAGCATGGGAATGAGCTTGGCGGCAAAAAGCAAACCAACCCACTCCAGCCGATGCCGGATTTTTTTCCAAATGGAGCGCACGCGTCTTTATACACCGAGAAGGGTGGAACGCGATCTTCGAGCGCGTTGCTAGATAATCGCGACGAAGTCGCCCGAAGCAGCGTGTTGCTGACTAAACCGTCAAAGCTAAATCCATCTGGCCTGGAAAGAACCCTCACCTGCGGCTCCGCGGCTTGTCCCCTCAGGGAGAGAAGTTGAAATAAGCGACGCTCATCGGTGTCTCCCGTCCCATTGGGAGAGGATTAAGGTGAGGGCAAATCTTTTTGGAGTGAAGATTTCAGATCGGGTCGAAGGCAAACTGAAGGTCGTCGATTAGATCAGCAAACCTTTCTAATCGCGCCCGGAGGTCGCGATCCACCTTCGATCCACCTTTGACCTTCTTCTTGTTCAAACCTAAATTGTTCTCGCGTTCGCGAGCGCGACGCGACCCGTGAAAAGCGTCCTCTTTGTTTGCACCGGCAATATCTGCCGCAGCCCGATTGCGGAAGGACTTTTCCGCCGTCTGCTTGGAAATCGCCAGGACATCGAAGTGGCTTCGGCCGGGGTCCATGCGGTGCGCGGCCAGCCGCCAAGTCTTTACGCGGTCCAGGTTTGCGAATCCGACGGCGTAAATATCAGCGATCTGCGCAGCCAACCGCTTACGGCTGACCTGGTTGATCGCGCGACCCACATTTTCGCGATGACCGGCACGCATCTCGAGACGATTCACATGCTCTTCCCCCAGGGGGCGGAGAAAACCTTTTTGCTGCGCGAATTTGAAGAGGCCGGTTCGACTTGCTGGCGCGATGTGCCCGATCCGATCGGAATGGGACGCGAAGTTTACGAAGATTGCGCGCGCACGATCAAGAGGGCGCTGCCGAGTGTTCTCAGTTTCGTCGAGCAAAGTGAACTGGTTCCTCCTGGTGCGTCGCGAAATCGCGGAATATCTTCGTACTCGATGAGCGAACCATTTCGTCCAGTTCAAGCCGGCGCCGGATCGGGCTCATACGGGGGCAGCTCAATGGAAGCGCTTCGCAAAGTCGATCCCGAGATCTACGACGCGATTAAAGCCGAAGAGAAACGTCAGCGAGAAAACATCGAGCTGATCGCGTCGGAAAATTTCACCAGCCGCGCCGTGATGGAAGCGCAGGGTTCCTGTTTAACGAACAAGTACGCCGAGGGTTATCCAAAGAAACGTTGGTACGGCGGGTGTGAGAACGTCGACACCGCGGAACAACTCGCGATCGATCGCGCGCTGCGATTGTTCGGCGCCGAGCACGCCAATGTTCAACCGCACAGCGGCGCCCAGGCAAACATGGCGGTTTATTTCTCGGTGTTGAAACCGGGCGACAAAATTCTGGCCATGAATCTGGCCCATGGCGGCCACCTCACTCACGGACATCCTGCGAATTTTTCAGGAAAATTTTACACGGTCTCACAGTACGGCGTGAACGAGAAAACAGAACAGATCGATTACGATGCGCTCCAGAAACAGGCCGAAGAAGTTCGGCCGGCCATGATCACGGCGGGCGCATCCGCTTATCCGCGCATCATCGATTTTCCGCGGCTGCGCCAAATCGCCGACTCGGTGGGCGCGCTTTTATTCGTCGACATGGCCCACATTTCCGGTCTCGTCGCCGGCGGCCAGCACCCAAGTCCGGTCCCCCACGCACAGTTTGTGACCACGACCACCCACAAGTCGCTGCGCGGCCCGCGCGGCGGCCTGATCCTCACCAATGATGAGGACATCGCCAAGAAGATCAATTCGGCGATCTTCCCCGGCCTGCAGGGCGGCCCGCTGATGCATGTCATCGCCGCCAAGGCCGTGGC
>JAICWQ010000102.1 GCA_025934755.1 Chthoniobacterales bacterium
TGAGGCGAAAATTCACTACGAACGAGCGCTCCAGCTCGAACCCAATTCGGGAGAAGTCCGCGCAGGCTACGCGTATCTGCTGGAACGTCTCGGGCGAACCGACGAAGCCCGGACACAATACGAGAAAGCGGTGCGCGTCGGACCAAAGTCGGCGCGCCTGCTTTACACCTATGGCGCATTCCTGGATAAGCGAGGTGACCTCGATGGCGCAATCGCGCAATATCAGCGCGCCGTCGAGTTGGAGCCGAAATTTGTGGACGCTCAAGCCGAGCTTGCCACCGCACTTCTGACCAAAGGGGACGTGAAACAAGCCGAGGCTCATTACCTGGCCGCGATGCAACTCAACCCCAACCGGGCCGACATTCGCAGCAACTTCGGAAGTTTGCTGCTTAAAGAAGGACGAACGAGTCAGGCGATTATAGAGTACGAGGAGGCGCTCCGAATCGATCCAACTTTGACCGAAGTTGGCGAAATCCTTCAGGCCGCCAAACAAAGCGACAGCCGGTTTCAATCGCACGCCCCCCGCTAAAGTTTAAAGTTTCAATCGTTGTTCGATGCCACCAATCAGCGCAACGTTATACCCTGACGCAACTCTGCGGGCGCCAGCCAGGAAGAATTTGTGGATTCTCAATGGCTGGCGAGACCTGGTTCTTTATGTAGGGACGCCGCTTTTGCTGGTGCCGCTGTTCGCGGTTGCCCAAGCGCGTTGGAGCGGTCAGGACATTTATCTCTTCGTCGCCGCAATGGGTTCGATGGGGCACCATCTGCCGGGAATGATCCGCGCGTATGGCGACCGCGCACTGTTTGAAAGATTTCGATGGCGATTTGTGCTCGCGCCAATCTTCCTCCTGACGACCTGCATCGCTTTTTATGTTTGGAACTTAAACGCGATTTTTTTGGTGGTGTTCTTTTGGGGCGTTTGGCACGGCATGATGCAGACCTACGGTTTCTGCCGCATCTACGATGCTAAGGCCGGCTCCTTCGCTGCCCGAACGCGCCGGTTGGATTTCGCGCTTTGCGGAACGTGGTTTGCGGCCGCGGTCCTATTTTCGCCCGCCCGGATGACTACCACTTTAAATATTTTCTATTCAACCGGCGGACCCTACCTGCCTCGATCGTTGATCGTTTCCGCGCAGTATCTGGTCCTTGGTCTGACCGTCGTAGCGACTGTGCTCTTCCTATTTAACCTCGCTCAAGCATGGCGTCACGGTGAGCGTCCCAACCCCATCAAAATTGCCCTGTTGATCACCACGATCGGCTTTTGGTGGTACTGCAACGATCTTATTACGAATCTTCTGGCCGGAATTGCCTTGTTCGAGGTTTTTCACGATGTGCAATATCTCTCGCTGGTCTGGATTTATAATCGGAACCGGGTCGAGAAGGACAATACCATTGGCGGATTCATGCGGTTTATTTTCCGGCGCAGCGGCGCGCTGATCGGATTGTATGTCGCACTGGTTCTGGTTTACGGGTCCTTTGGTTACGCCACTTCTTTTCTGCACGTAGGCAACGTGAAACGTTTCCTGATGGGAATCGTCGCTGCTTCGGGCCTTCTTCATTTTTATTATGACGGCTTTATCTGGAAGGTGCGTGAGCGCTCCACTCGCGAATCGCTCGGACTGGCCGGCGGCACGGCCGATATTTCCCTGGGCGGCTTATTGCCGGCATGGGCGACCCACGCCGGGAAATGGGTCGGGGCATTTTTTCTTCCGCTCGCCATTCTTGGCGTTTTGCAAATGCGAGGAGCGCCTCCTCGAGATGTGCGACAGGCCTGGGTGGTTTCAGACCTGCCTAATAGTGCGCGAGAACATAATGATTATGGCGACATTCTCTACCGATCCGGCAGGGGCTCGGAGGCCGCCGAACAGTATCGTTTGGAGCTGAAGATCAATCCCGATTCGGCTGCGAGTCACAACAAGCTCGGGGCGATTTTGCTTGCGGACTCAAAAGTCGACGCCGCCTTTTCGGAGTTCGACGCGGCTGTCCAACTCAAACCCGATGATGGCGAATATCGCTATGATCGCGGTTACACCCTCTTGCGTCTTGGAAGGCAGGAAGAAGCGTTGGCTGATTATCAGGCTGCCGCCAGGTTGGCCCCGAAATCGGAGCGCGTTCACAACGGCTATGCCGCGTTGTTGCAAAGCGCAGGAGAAATCGATCAGGCGATCCAACAGTGGCGCCAATCCCTCCGATACTCTCCGAATTCATTCAATGCGCGATTGGGCCTTGGCGAATTGTTGTTGAAAAAGGGAGAACTGGACGAGGCCAGAAGACTGCTCGTCGAAGCGGTGCAAATCGACGGTAAGAAAGCGCGAGCGCGAGATCTCCTGGGTAAAGTTTATGCCCAGCAAGGTCAGATGTCACAGGCCCGGGTTCAGTTTTCCGAAGCGTCACATCTGGACCCGAATTCGACTGAAGTTCAGCAGGATGTGCAATCCGCTCAAGCGCAAGACGGCTTCTCGGGGTCAACCGACACCAACTTCTGAAGCGTTCGATCTACTTGCGCCTCGATGACGCGTGGCCGGATCAACCGCTTCAATTGCCTGCCATTGAAGCCTCTGACTGGGGCCCGCGTTTACGGTTTTGCGCGCCACCGCGCCTGGTTGAAGATTTTTATCGCGAAGTTTCCGAGCGGCTTGCGCCATTCAATCTCTACGGCTCGGGTGATTTTCATTATTTGACCGCGCTCTGGCTTCGCCGGGTCGCCCAGCCGTTCATATTGGTTTCGTTCGATAATCATCCCGACTGGGCGATCACCCCGCCGCGGTGGGCCTGTGGCGGATGGATCAATCGCGCGCTCGAGCTTGCGCTTCTCCAGCGGATCGCCGTTTGGGGCTGCGGAAATTTTGAATGCTGGTGGCCGCACAACATTTTTGCGAACCGTTCGGCGCAGCGCGACGGCAAACTTGAAGTTCATCCCTGGGCCGACCATCGTCCGGTTGAAGATCAACACCGTGCCAATTCGATCTTGCGGGACAACTGGCAAGAGCGATTCGAAGAATTCGCGGAGAGTGTTCAAGGCGCGAATCTTTACGTGACCATCGATATGGATTGCCTGCGCCCTGACGAGGCGGTCACCAATTGGGAGAACGGCCGATTCGCCGTCGCCGACCTCGAGTGGGCTCTGTCGACCCTGCGCGGACAAGGTCAGATCATCGCCGGTGACATTTGCGGCGCGTATTCCAAACCAAGGTACGCTCGCTGGAAACAGGAATTCGCTTCGAATTGGGACCATCCAAAGCTCGAACTGCCCGGCGTCGCGCAAATCAAGCGCACGAACCTTTCCTCGCTTGAGCGTTTGTGGCCGGCGTTAGCTCATTGAAACGAGCACGACGCCCGCGGTGATCAATAGTGTGCCAATCATTAGCCGCACCGTTAGTCGTTCTTTCAAAATCAGGGCCGCACACAAAGTGATGATGATGATGCTCGAGCCTTGGAAGGGATAAAGATAGCTGAGATCGAATCGCTGAAGCAGGCCGAGATTTAGACAAAACGAAATTGTCATCACAACAATGCCGCCGCTCAGAATGGAAAGCGTCCGTCGGCTTCGAAATCCCACTGTCCGCGAGACATCCATCGCCCTCTTAAAAAGAAGCTGACCGGTCACGAAAGTGATCAGCCACAGCAAAATGAAAAAGATGGCCACCGCCGTCATAAACGTTCCTCCAATTCCGCGGCCGGCTTGGCTACGATCACCAATCCCACAATGACCAGGGCGATGCCGCACCAACGCAGCGGCGAAATGATCTCTCTCAGGACGAGCCAACAGCTGATCGGCACCAATACGTCGACCGTCCGCGACAATGGAAAAGCGATCGACAGCGGAATGTATTTCAAAATGTAAAGCCAGATCACCAAGTCGACGACGATTACCGCGATCGCGAGCCAGGTGAGTGGCGAAGCAAGGGCGTTAACCCCGATCCACGACCAGTTTTTTGAGGGATCCGCGCTGGCAGCGGCCCCGGCCTTCAACAACAACTCGTAGACGACAACGCCGATGATGTTCAGGACAAACTGAAACCAGGGATTGGCAAAGCCGGAAGGTCGATCGTTTGTCATGGCGTCGAGTCAGTTGTAGGGCAAGCGCTCCGCTTGCCAAAGGCAAAGTTAGGATTTCAAAGCTCACCCGCGTTTGGAAATTTTTTCAAGACCGGATCGTGCCGGGTAGGTTCCAGATATTTCACTGCGAATTGGAAAATGGGATTCAATCCTCGTCGCAGGTGCATCACGTAAAGATCGAGCGGCGCAAGTTCGTGACCGAGATGCAGCTTCGGGTCGTAGTTGAGCGGACCGCTCGAATAAGCGCGCAGACCCTGACTCATTGCCCAACTAATGACGTCGCGAAGTGTGTAGAAATAGAGATGGAGCTCGAACGCGACTTCATAATCCAGACCGAGGCATTCGTCATGAATGGTATCGCCGGAAACCAGACACAAGCTGAACGCGATAATTTTTCCCGATTGCCGCCAGATAAAAGACCGCGCCCGGTCGGGCATGGTTTTGCCGATCTCGATGAAGAATTCCCGGGTTAACAGTTCGAATTTCATCGGCGACCGCTCGTGGACCTGAAGGTAGAGCGGATAAATTTCGTCGATCCACCGTTCGATGCCGGTCGCGACCTCCACTTCGATTCTGGCCGCGCGCTCCGTCTTCCGAAATTTTCGGCGCAGACTCTTGCGCGAAACGTAACCGATCTGCGCAAGATACTCATTGAAATTGTTGTAATCGATCCGTAAATGGGTCATCGGCATGCTCGGCACCCGGACATAATTGTTATTTCCGGTTAGCCCGGCCAGGACGGGCCGATATCTCGCGGGAAAATCCTTCCAGACGATGAGGGACGCTTTTTGATGCTTGGCGAAGGATCGAAGAATCGACGGCAACGCCTTCGCCAGCCAGGGCTCATCGCCTGATTCGATGGCGCCCAGCTGACCTTCGCCGGCTGCGCTGCCAATCATCAAAACGCGCATCGTGAGAAAACGGGGGAATTTTTTCCGGACGAGATCGACGATCGCGCGAATTTTGCCGGGAATGCCTTCGACCAGGTTTTGCCGGACCAGGAAGACTGGCTGAACGGCCCGCACTTTACCGGTGCGGTCTTCCAGCACGATGTAGTAATGGTCGAACTGGCCGGTCAGAGTCCGGTCGATCAGCTCATAATACCGATGGTCTTTCGACTGGTTCGCAAAGGCAGCTTTCCAAAAATCACTTCCCCGCAAAGCTCCGAGGCGGACAATTTTGGCGAGGCCTTCGGAAAACGGAACCGTCAGCTCAGGCTCCATCTCGCTCTTTCGCGGTCACGTTTTCCACTTTGACGACGCCGCTGCGGAAATGCAGATCGCGTTGAGGGAACGCGAGCTCGATTCCCGCCGCACGGAGTCTCTTTTCGATCGCGAAATTCAAATCGCTGCGATACCGCCGGGGCCGGTAACTCATCTCGCTGCTCCAAACCACCAGCTCAAACTCGATCGAGCTCTCCCCAAATTTTTCCAGGAACACGCTTGGGGCCGGATCCAATAACGTGTGCGGATTTTCTTTGCCGGCTGCGATCAGAGCTTCGCGAACTTTGTCAATGTTACTCCCGTAGGCCACTCCGATCGGAATCCGAAAACGGACGCGCGGATCGCCGTAGGTCCAATTCGTAACGGGCGAGTCGATGAATTTCGAGTTCGGCACAATCATCGTGATGTTGTCGTTGGTAACAATCACGGTGCTGCGGGCGCGAATGTGTTGGACTTGACCGACGATGCCCGCGACTTCGACCCGATCGCCAATCGTAATTGGCCGTTCGGCGAGGATCACCAGGCCGCTGATGAAATTGCTGGCGATGTTTTGCAGGCCGAAGCCAACCCCGACGCCAACCGCGCCCGCAAACACTGCCAGCGCTCCCAAATGGATGCCGGCATTGTCGAGGACGATGAAGATGCCGACGATGAGAACGACGTTGCTGACGATTTGCGCGATTGCGTACTGCAACGAACGATCGAGTCCGCTCTGGGCAAGAAAACGGTTAAAAAGAAAACGTTTGGTTCGCGACGAGAGCCAGAAGACCGCGATCAGTAACGCGATGAGAAGGAACATTTGAAACAGGCTCAGGCTGACGCCCGGCAGCGGCGCGTTCCAGGAAAGCGGCACGCCGGCGGCATTGATCGCAGTGATCGAGAAAAACACGAACACCGCCACGCTCAGAATGGTGGTGATAATGGCGATGAGATTGACATCGATCTTGAGCCGGCTGAACAGGCGCCGAACAAGGTCGCTCTGCAAAGTGCGAGCCATCAGCACGCCCAAGCCGAACCAAACCACGAAAGCAATCAGCCCGAGAAAGGACACGTCGTGTCCAAAGAGATGGAACAACGGCTTTTCCAGGAGGCCCAAATCCATTGTCGTTAGTCTGGGCGCGTAGCGCGCCTGCGCAACCGGGGATTAAACCCCAAACCCCAAGCTCCACGTTCCAGGGAAATTCCAATCACCAAGCTGCAACAGCGTCACCTTGGGTTTTGAAGATTCGATTTTGGTCATTCCTGGGATTTGGGTCTTGGAATTTGAGCTTTCCGGCGGCGATCCGAAGTGTCGCCGCGTCAAAATTAACGGAGCCGCCGGCCAGACTAACTGCCAGCGCTCGCTCCGCCGCCGGCCTCGCCGCCTGCTGATTTGGCCCGCTCTTTGATGTAATTGATGACGTCGCCGACGGTCTGCAGTTTCTCCGCGTCTTCGTCCGGCACTTCGACCGAAAATTCTTCCTCGAAAGCCATCACCAATTCCACGATGTCGAGTGAATCGGCGCCCAGATCTTCGATAAACGACGCCTGCGGCGTAACCTGTTCCGGGTTGACCCCGAGTTGCTCGACAATGATGTCCTTGACCTTTTCCTCGATCGTTTTGTCAGCCATAAAACTTTTTTGGGTTGGAGGGCAACGGTTAACCTACCCGCCGCCGCACCGCAAGTAAAACAATCACCTATTTTTGCGCGCTCGAAACCCCCTAAACACGCTGGTTTTATTTGCGTGTTGGCGTAGAGAACAACTGTGCCTGATAGGTCTGTCGAACTCGACGAATTAGTCGATCTGAAAATGCTGCCGGCGTGGGTGAATGAGCCGCCAACGACCGAACGTTATGCCCAGCACGATGGCGAAGATCGTCAGGAACGACGTGGGAGAAATCGTCGCGAAGGACGTGATCGCGGGCCACAGAGAAAACGCTCAACGCCGAACTTCGAACCCGGCCGCAATGTTCCGCATAGCGATGCAGCCGGGCGGCCAGGTTCGCAGCCCGGACGACCGCGGCGGGAATTCGATCGGCCAGGGCCAGGGCAACGGTCGGAACGTCCCGCGCAGGGCGATCGAAGACCTCAGCGTCGGGATGATCGCCGTCCCGGCCGGGGCGGACCCCAGCGACACAAAGATCATCATCACAAACCGTATCGTCAGCCCGTCGCAGACAAACCGCTTCCTCCGATTGCGGTCAAATTTATTCCGCGGCCCACTGCGTTCGAAAGCGTGGTCGAGCAGATCAAGTCCGGCGCGGTTGCATATTCGCTCTTTGCCCTCGCTCGGTTGTTCCTGGAAAAAGCGCCGCGTCACGATGTGAAATTGTCCGCCCCGCCGGAAACTTCGCTCTTTCAACTTGGCGAAAACGGCGCGATCTCAGTCGATCGAAATTTTCTGGAACGGAGCGCGTTTCGTTTTGGACACCTGGATTTTTACAAGATCGAGGTCACTGAAACCGAGCCGATCAAAGGCAACTTTACCAACGTTGCCCGGGATCGATTGAGCGGCTCCCTATTGGGGCCGACCAATCACCACGATTACCAGCGCCGGTTGCGAAATCTTTACGAGCAACGATTCAGCCGCCGAATGAGTTTCTCCGACTTTCAACGTCAGGTCCAAATTGTCACCGACCCGGCGGAGATTGAGAAATGGAAGGAAGAAGCGCGCAAAGTGACGACCTACTCGACCTTGCGCGAGGAACCGCCGGTCACGTTTTCATCCATTACCGAAGCGGAACGGCATTTCGAGAAACATTATCTGCCCGGAATCGTGAAACCGATTTCCGAAGTCGTCGTCGACGGACCGGCCAGCCGGCGAATGCACGATCGGGTATTGAACAAGGTCATCGAGAACGAATGGAACCGCGAGACGAGGTCGCCGTCGCCGATGATGCAGGAATTGGCTGCGCGATTTCGCGACACCGGGCTTCACGTTTTCCGGCATCGGCGGGGGATGCTATTCGTCTCGCCGATTTATCCTCGTCAGTTTCGGCACGAGGAAACCAGCGTTTCTCCACAAGTCCGGGCGATTCTGGAAGCGATCGGCGCGCAGCCGCGAATCGGCCGAAAAGAGCTGGCCGATAAAATGATTGCAGATCTTTCAGCGGAAGATGCCGAAAAAGCGAAGCTCGCGCTCGCGTCCGATCTGCTCTGGCTGATCAACGCCGGTTACGTCATCGAGTTCAACGATGGCTCGCTCGATTTGCCTCGCGCGAAAACAAAACAGAAAGAAAGTGTAGAGGCGGCCGTGCCCGCCGAAGACCAAAAAGAGAACGCACCAGCGGCGGAAAAAGAAGAACACGACGCAAGCGCGCTTGCGGCGCCGAGGAACGAAACGGTAGAGGCAGCCGTGTCGGCTGCGAATGAAGGCGCGATCGAGTCTCCACCTCCCGAAATCGGCGGAAGTTAGGTGGAACGCGCTCTGCGAGCGCGTCGATTGCGCCAGGACAACGCGATTCGCCAGTCTGGCTAAATCGCGCCGGCTTTTTTCAGCGCTTTGTAGGCGCCGTTTTTGTTGATCGTCTTCAACCCCCGCGCGGTCACGCGAACGCGGACAAACTTCCTCAACTCCGGCACCCAGACCCGATGCTCGTGCAAGTTCGGCGCGAACCACCGGGCCACGTTTTTGGTCACGTGCCGGCCAACGCCGCCCTTTTTCTTGGCCATACCGCGGCGATGAATCACGCTGCCACGCGTTGGCTTCGAACCGGTAATGTCACAAACTCTCGACATGGTGCTTGGATAGGGGGCGCACAAGATGCCATCAGGAACAGTCGGGTCAACTGGAATTCCTGCCGAAACAAAAACAGCACATCCCAAGGTCCAGGCACCAAGGAAATCCCAATATCCAACGATCAAACCATCGGGGGAGCCGGTTTGGACGTTAATGATTGGATTTTTAATGGGCTTGGAAGTGGGTGATGGAACTTTTTGTTGCCGGTTGAACAGATAACGGTCAACGCGCGTCAAATTCGACTCGCACAACCACGCGAAGGTGGTGCAAGATCGATATCGGACAGGCTGAATAATGCAAAAGAATAAACTCCGAATTGGTATTGTTGGGGCGGGTGGCATCGTGAAAACGCGGCATCTGCCCGCGCTGAAAAAACATCCGGAGGTCGACATCGTTGCCGTTTCTAATTCGACCTACGAAAGCAGCGAAAAGTTTTGTAAGGAAAATCTGCCCAGCGCGACGCCAATGGCAAACTGGGCCGATCTGCTCGCCTTGCCCGATCTCGATATCATCTGGATCGGCACTCCGCCTTACATGCATTCGGCGGTCACGGTCTCTGCCCTCGAAGCCGGTAAACACGTTTTTTGTCAGGCCCGCATGTCAATGGACCTGGCCGAAGCGGAAGAAATGCTCGCGGTGTCGAAACGTTTTCCGGAGCTGGTGACGATGCTTTGTCCGCCGCCGTTCGGAATGCGGGCCGATTTGCTGATCAAAAAGCTGCTCGCCGAAAATTTCATCGGCAAACCGCACGACGTGCGCATGCAAAGTTTCAATGGCCAGTATTTGAATCCGGAAGCGCCCGCGCACTGGCGGCAAAAGATCGAGATCAGCGGGCTGAACGTGCTGACCCTGGGAATTTACGTCGAAGTCATGCAACGCTGGCTCGGGGACATCGTTGGCGTGTTCGCCCGCGGAAAAATTCTGACCGCCGAGCGGCGCGGTTATCACGTGATCGTTCCCGACATGTTGAACGTGCTTTGCATTTTCGAGAGCGGCGCCGAAGGCGTGCTCGAATTTAGCGGCGTCCATGCCGGCGCGCCTAACGATCGGTTGCGAATTTTCGGCGACCGCGGGGCCTTGCTTTACGATTTCACCAACGAACATGTTCGGAGCGTGAAGTACGGCGGCCGCGAAATGGAAGAGATGGAGGTCCCGAAAGATCTGGTGACCGAGTGGAGCGTGGAAAACGATTTCATCGCGGCGGTGAAATCAAAAGGCCGCATCCGCCCGCGACCGAGTTTCGAGGACGGCGTCCGTTACATGCGGGTGGTCCAGGCCGTGGCCGATTCCCGCGCCCGGAACGAATGGGTCCCGATTAAGAAGTAGCTATTGTTAGTCCGTGAATGGGCAGCGTTCATGTACACGTGATCGAGTTGCTGCCTCTCATTAACACCGGCCTTCAGGCCGGTGATCAACCAGCGTAAGATCGACATCAGCCGTTTCAACGGCTTACAATGCGTCTCGTGTCCCTCCACTCGTACTCGCGTTGCTGGCTACATCTGATCTGGGGCACCCACAATCGCGAAAGGACGCTCCACAAAGAAGCGGCTGCGCGCGTTTCACGGTTTCTCACCCAGCATGCACAGGAGAAGAAGACCTACATGAAGATCAATCATGTAAACGCAGATCACGTTCACGCACTAATCGATCTGCCAACGAACCTCTCAATTGAAGACTTGATTCAGCTTTTCAAAGGCAGCTCGTCGCACTGGATCAACAGCAACGATATTGTCAGGGGAAAGTTTGCGTGGGCTCGCGGCTACGGCGCGTTCTCAGTTTCGGAATCGAATGTCGATTCGGTCGCGAAGTATATTGCGACTCAAGAAGAGCATCATCATGTGCGAACGTTCTCGGAAGAGTTGAAGGAATTCATCGAGAGGCACGGACTGCAGTGGCGCTCTGACGAAAGCCGTTAAAACGGCTAGGGTGTCTTTTGGCCGTTCTTTCACCGCGCTAAAGCGCGGTGTTAATGAGACCGATATCCCA
>JAICWQ010000257.1 GCA_025934755.1 Chthoniobacterales bacterium
CGTCGGGCCAGTTGAAAACGATGGAAGCGCGGACCGACACAGGGCCGGCGAAAAAAAGGACAGTTGCAATGCAAATCGCCGTGGGCCAAAGGCGACCCAAGGCTCTAACTTCCATAGGCATAGGTCCCCTTAAGCACTCGTTGTGCCCTTTGAAGACGAATGGGCATCCATTTTCCATTTTCCCGGCCGACGCTTCGCGATACTTTTAAACCGTGCGGCAATATCACGATCTTCTCCGGCTCGTTCTCGAAGAAGGTCAGCCCCGGGACGATCGCACGGGCACCGGCACGGTGTCAGTTTTTGGCGCTCAAACCCGCTTTGATCTGCGGCCAACCGGCCCGGGATTTCCGTTGCTGACGACAAAGAAGCTCCACATCAAATCGATCATTTACGAGCTGCTTTGGTTTTTGCGCGGCGACACCAACATCAAATATCTGAACGAGCACGGGGTGACGATTTGGGACGAATGGGCCGACGACAAAGGAAATCTCGGCCGCGTTTACGGCGCACAATGGCGCGACTGGCGCGGCGAAAACGGCGTGCGAGTCGATCAGATCGACAACGTAATCGCGCAGATTAAAAAAAATCCGAACAGCCGGCGATTAATCGTCAGCGCCTGGAACCCGGCGGAGATCGAGAAGATGGCGCTGCCGCCCTGCCACGTTCTGTTTCAGTTCTACGTTTCCTCCTCCGCCAAGGCTACGGCGGATTCGTCCAACGGCGAACCGAGAGGCGAGTTGAGCTGTCAACTTTATCAACGCAGCTGCGATTTGTTTCTCGGGGTGCCGTTCAATATCGCGAGTTACGCGCTCCTCACGATAATGGTGGCCCAGGTCGTGGACCTCACTCCGGGCGATTTCGTCCACACTTTCGGAGATCTGCATCTCTACAACAATCATCTCAATCAAGCGCGCGAACAGCTCACTCGCGAATGCCGGCTGTTGCCACGGATGAAAATCAATCCGGCAGTGAAAAACATTCACGAATTCAAATTCGAAGATTTCGAGCTTGTCGATTACAACCCGCATCCATCGATCAAGGCGCCGATCGCGGTATGAAGAAAGAATCGACAGGATTTACAGGATTCACATCTGGCCGAAGTTGCAAAACACCAACCATTTTTCGGTCACCGACGCGATGCGGAAGTTTTTCGCCCAACATCCGAAGTCGTAAACCATTTCCAAAAACATGAAATCGAAAACCGTGGCTGGACGCGCCTTGGCAAGTTTCCTGGCGTTCGCCGTTTCCATCCTGGCCGCGCAGGCGGGCCCCAGTCGAATTGTTGCCTACGGCGACAGCGGGGTTTACGGCAAAGGAGTCGCCCGGAATGAAACATATCCGGCCCAGCTCCAAGCGATGCTGCGGCAGAAAGGTTACGACGTTACGGTCAAGAATGACGGTGTGAATGGCCGCACAACCGAAGATGCGGTAGCGAATGTGGGCAGTGTTGGACAAGCCGACGTGGTGATTGTTCAGGTTGGCGTCAACGACGCGAAGCACGGAGTGCCAATGGAGACGATTCGCAAGAACGTTGCGACCGTGATTGAAAAATTAAAGCAGAAGGGCGCGGCGGTGTTGGTCGTCAGTTATCCATCAGCCAACGCTTGCGATATCGCTTCGTCAAAAGGCTCACCGTGCGTGA
>JAICWQ010000067.1 GCA_025934755.1 Chthoniobacterales bacterium
CACACTGTCGAAAACCCGGCGGAAGTGGATGACGAAATTCGCCATCTTTGCGCTGCGCTCGCAGCTGCAACCGCGTAAATCGAATGGAAAATTCGCGTAGCCTTCCCGACTCGCCCCGGCCCACGGACAAACCAAACCAGCTTCTGGAACAGTGCCAGGAGTGCGGAACGAGAACCCGATTGAACAATGGCTTGTGCGTGAACTGTCTGTTGGGCGAAGGGCTGGAAACTGATACTCAGGCATCAAGCGAAACATTTGAGCGGGTACTCGACGAGGCGGAAGTCCCCGACCGGCACTGGCGCATGGGAAGTTACGAAATTCTGGAGGAAATCGCCCGTGGCGGCATGGGCGTAATTTATCGCGCGCGTCAGCGGCATTCGCGACGCATCGTCGCGGTAAAGCGAATCCTGAGTTTTCACGCCGGCTCACATGACGCGCTGGCGCGTTTCCGGCGCGAAGCCGAATCGGCCGCAAATCTGGATCATCCGAATATTTTGCCGATTTACGACGTGGGCGAGAGCGACGACGGGCTCCCGTTTTTCAGCATGAAGTACGTCGGAGGCGGCAACCTTCAGAAAATCGGGCAGAGCTTGCAGTCCGAACCGCGGCGATGTGTGGAACTAATGCAGAAAGTAGCCAGCGCAGTCGAGTACGCGCATGGTCGCGGAATTTTTCACCGCGATCTTAAGCCGGGAAATATCCTGATCGACGACCGCGGCGAACCGCTGGTGAGCGACTTTGGCCTGGCGAAGTCTCTGGATGCGAACAACGATCTCACCAAAACCCTGACTGCAATTGGCACTCCGGGTTTCATCGCACCCGAACAGGCAACCAGCGCGAACGCTGATCTGACTCCGGCGGCGGATGTTTATGGTCTTGGAGCAATCCTATTTTATCTTTTGACCGGAAGACCGCCGTTTGTTGGAGACAATGCGCTTGTCGTGCTTCGACAGGCAGCCGATACCCAGGCGCCCAAACTTCGTTCTATCAAACCCTCGCTCGATCGCGATTTGGAAACAATTTGCGCGCGTTGTTTGGAGCGGGACCCGAAAGCTCGTTATCCGTCCGCAGGCGATCTCGCTGCCGATCTAAAACGCTGGCTTGAAAACCGTCCGATCGCGGCCCGGCCGGTTGGGATTCCCGCTCGAACCTGGAGATGGTCGCGTCGCAATCCAAAGCTGCTCGGCGCGACAATGATCGGCCTCCTGCTCGGCGCGTCGGCGATCTGGCTGTTTCGTGAAAATGTTTTCCGGACATCGGCGGTCAATCCTCGGGAGAAAAGCATCGCGGTTTTGCCGTTCGTCGATCTTAGCCAGGCCAGGGACCAGGAATATTTCTGTGACGGAATCAGCGAAGAGATTCTGCACGCCTTGGCCAAGGTCGAGGGGTTACGGGTCCTCGGCCGGACTTCCTCGTTCTCATTCAAGGGAACAAACGCAAGCGTCAGCGAGATAGGAAAGAAACTGAACGTCGAAAATGTGCTGGAAGGAAGTGTGCGACGCGATGGCAATCACGTTCGGGTCACCACCGAATTGATCAATACCCGGACGGGTTTTCAGCTTTGGACGGAAGCATACGACCGAGAGTTGCAGGGAGTCTTTGCGCTGCAGGATGAAATTACTCGATCCATCGTCGATGCTCTTAAGATCAAACTCGCGGTTGCGCTTCCCGCCCACGAAAGTCCGAACCCGGAAGTTTACGACCTTTACCTGCAGGGACTTTATTTTTCCAATAAGTCGAGCGAAGCCGATCTTCAACACGCGCTCGATCTCTTTCAACGAGTGCTGGACAAAGACCCGAGCTTTTCGAGTGCCTGGACCGGAATGGCAAAAGTTTGGTATTTTCTCGCCGGCGTTTACGTGAAGCCGTTGGACGCTTATCCGAAAGCGAAACAAGCAGCCCTTAAGGCCATTGCGCTCGACGAGAAAGATGCCGAAGCCCATTGCTATCTTAGCGAGGTCAAACGGGTCCTTGATTGGGATCTAATCGGCGCGGACGCGGAGTTACAGCGGGCGCTCCAGCTCGATCCCAATTCCGCCACTGCACACTTTTTCTCGGCACTACTCCCGCTTTTTCGTGGCGATACACAGGAAGGGCTTCGTCTCATTCTGGAAGCCAAAAGATTAGATCCGGTTTCTCCCATCATCAGTTACGTCGCGACCGCCGCGTATTTGGCCAATAACCGAATCCAGGACGCAATTGTCGAAGGCCAGCGAACGCTGCGACTGGATCCGAATTATTTCTATCTCGATTCGAGCCTGGCCGCAGCCTATCGAGAAAATGGAAACTTCCCCGAGGCAATCGACCTTTATGAGAAGGCAGAAAGGGACAGACACCTGCCCAGCACTGGTCTCGCCATTACCTATGTCCGCATGGGAAAACCAGCCGGCGCCCAAAAGATTCTCGACCAACTCGTCCAGGAAAGGCAAAGGCGCTACGTGCCTGCTCCATCGATCGCGGCGGTTGACGTTGCGCTCGGAAAAAATGACGAAGCTTTTCAATGGCTTGAGCGGGCGTTTTCAGAGCACTCCGGAATTTTGCAGTGGATCGCGTTCCTCCCTGAGTTTCGGCCGCTTCACTCGGATGCCCGCTTCCCCGCTCTTCTGCGACGCACCGGCGTGTCTTATCATCCGATACTGGCAATCACCGAAACAAAGTTGTCGCAGATCGCGGATTCTAACGCCCAGGATCATTTCGTTCTTAAAATCGGGGTGAAGCCGGCGCCGAAAACCGAAAACGGTCACGTCGTCAGGATAAGCGTTTCGTTTTACGATCTAACAAATGATAACAAGTTCGTGCCGACCAATGCCCAAGTCGGCTACAACTGGCTTACCCCGAACCGCGATTGGACCGATGCGACTGCAAAGTTTATCGCGGCAAATTACGTCCGGACCAAAGGCCAACCGCCGCCGGCGGAGGAACGACGCTACGGCGGCTTCATCGTTCGAGTGTATTTCGACGGCAAGCTTCAGGACTCTCGAGCGAGCTCACCGGAGCTATTGAGACTATTTAGACCAGAGGAACCTGCGGCTCCTGTCAGAAACGTTTCCCAACCGTCACGCTAGAGCAGTTAAGTTTTGGCGGCCCTCAAGAAAACCAGTTCGAGCGACTGTGCAACAAAACGTGCGATGAACGGCGCTTAACTCACGGGACGAACGACGTGATCAAGATCCAAACATTGTTCGCGATCCTGACCGGAGCGTTTTCTCTACTTTCTGAAATCCGAGCGCAGGAACCGGCACCGCAAAGTCAAGGGCAGCCGGGCGTAACGATCGAGGAGGTGATCGTGACCGGCTCGAACATTCCGACTTCGGAAGAAGTGGGCCCAAACACAGTCGATGTTTATCGGAGAGATGACATCACCCGGCTCGGGGTTCGGACCGCTACCGATTTCATCCAAAAACTACCAGAGGCGATGGGGGCGTCGGTCACTGAAAACACCGTAAACGGAGGCGATGGCCGGGCGGAATTGAATTTAAGGGGCATCCTTCCGAAAGAGACACTTGTCCTTCAAGATGGACGACGTCTTGCGCCGGTGGGTTTTGCCGGAGATACGGTCGACCTGAATACGATTCCAATCGGATTAATCGATCGCGCCGAATTACTGAAGGACGGCGCCTCGGCAATTTACGGTGCCGATGCCGTAGCCGGCGTTTTCAACATTTACCTCATTCACAAATTTCGGGGGATGGAAATCTACAGCAGCTACGGCAACACCAATCTTGGTTTCGCCAATGATCAATCAGAAGAGAGAACCTATCTTCTGGCCGGCGCCGGCAACGAGAACATCGACATGGTGATCTACGCTGAGACCTACAATCGGGCTGCGCTTTTCGCGCGCGACGCGGACGTCTCACATGATGCTGACTACAGATCGTTTGGCGGAATCGAAAGCCGTAGCGCTAACTTTGCCGGACGTATTGGTGGATTTATTTACCAGCCGAAACTCAATAACGGTGCGAAGTCACCAACTCCTCACGCTTTCCCAAACGTCGAAAGTGATCCGCAATACATCGCTCAGGACACTCTTCCTCCTGAACAACGACTCTTTAACTTCGCCGACATCGGCGGCGCGATGGGCGCGGCCGACCGCCAATACCTCGCTGGATCGGTCGATGATAAACTCTGCGACAGATACCTGGCATTTTTCTCGGATTTCAAATACATGCGCGGATTCTGGGAGGGCGACCTCGCGCCATCTCCATTTACGCCGGATCCATTCACGGACGCGGTCCATCCCGGTGGAATCAGTGCCGTCGGCATCAGTGTGCCACTTCAAAATGTATTCAATCCGTTCACGGTGGCGGATTACACCTCAGCCGGGGGGTTTGATCCGAAGATTCCAGCAAGTCGCTTCAGCGCTGCGCCGCCCGGCACGCAATTCGTCACCGGCGTTCGTTATCGCGGATTGGAAGCGGGACTTAGGACCGACAAGATCGCGACCAGCAATTATGTTTTTACCAGTGGCTTAAAGGGCAACCTGGGCGAGTTCGGAGAATATCTTTCGAAATGGAACTGGGAGGGTGCCTTTCGTTACAGCGAAGACGATCGAAGCGAACAGTTTAGCGGCGTGGTCAATACGGCGAGCTTACGGGCGGCATTGCTCGATCCAAATCCGGCCACCGCTTTCAATCCGTTCGGGATCAATCAGAATTCTCGCACCGCCATTGATCAGGTGTTCACGACAACGATTCACACCGGAACGACTTCGCTCACATTACAGGACTCGCGACTTTACGGCGCTCTCTTTGACTTGCCGGCCGCGCCGGTTGCTTTCGCGATTGGCGGCGAACACCGGACCGAGAGCGCCCGCGATACCCCTAACGCATTGACGGCCACTGGCGAAACAATTGGTGCAAACAACTTCAATCCGACGCACGGAGGCCGGGACGTCTGGTCGATCTACTGGGAAGTTCTGGTGCCATTAACCAGCCCAGTCTGGAATGTTCCGGGCCTTTTCAGCCTCGAACTCGGTTACCAGGAAAGATATGAGAACTTCAGTGATTTCGGATCAGCCGAGCGACCTAAATTTTCCTTTCGCTGGCAACCAATCGATCCCGGTCTCACCTTTCGAGGCACCTATTCCGAAGCCTACCATGCGCCGACCCTGGGCGATTTGTTTCGGGGAGAGTCCGAAACTGCTTTCACCGTCCGCGATGTTCGGAGTCCGGTGAGCGAGCCGGAAGTTTTGACCCGGTTCAGCGGCAATCCGGACCTCAAGCCCGAAACAGCTTACGAATGGACCTATGGCGCTGTCACAACGCCGGGCAAATGGTGGTCGGCCCTGCATGGATTAACCCTGGCCGCGGACTTTTATCATATCGATATTCGCGGAGTAACCCTCCAGCTCGATCCGCAATTCCTCGTCGATCATGAGAAGGAGTTCCCCACTCAAGTTATCCGCGGACCGTCGACGGGCCCGGGCGATCCATTCGGGCCAATCGTTCTTCTGCTGCTCCCCGAACAAAATTTGGGGCGAATGATTGAAGAAGGCTGGGATTATTCCGCTGTCTATTCTCTTGAAACCAAAACGTTGGGACACGGTGACTGGGGCATTCTCACGGCCACGGTCAAAGGCACCTATCTCGACCGCGCAGTTCTGCAAGCGGTCCCAAACGGACCAGAACGAAATGTTGTTGGAAAATTTGGCGGCGGATTTCTCGGCAACAATGCTGGTGGCGCCCTTACCCACAACCGTTGGTTCGCGAGCGTGTTCTACGATGGCCCGTCGGGCTCTGCATTCGCCGGACTCGACACCGGGTTTACGGTCCACTTCGCCGGCCAATACTGGGACAACGTTGAATTCACTTCTGATCATCGCGATCGAAAGGTCCGGGAATGGACCACCGCCGACTGGATCATGAGTTACACTTTCAACTCTGTGGCCGCTTCAACCATCAGCGACGTCGCCGGTTACGCCAAAAACGGCGGCGTTGGTTCGACCACGAAGATGCCAATAAACCGCGCGGAATATCGGCCGCGTGGATGGCGCTCCTGGTTGAATAACACGACGGTCACTTTTGGAATCAACAACCTCACTGATCAACAGCCTCCATTTGTCGCGGCGGCGATTGAGAACGGTTACGACGAAAGCACGGCGAACATCAGGGGGCGCACCTGGTATGTGGCACTGAAAAAGAGGTTTTAGGTCGCAATTTCCCGGCTTGACCAAATTGCCGATGGCGTGAGTTTAGCAGCCGCGTTGGAAAGAAAGAATTTAACGCCTATTTCTGGCAGGAGGCGCGATTTGCTTGGGAGATGCCACCTGGGCGAGACAACAACCGACGCGAATCGGACGCTGGCGAAAAAAAAAGCGATGGGCGAACCGTTTGTGCGCTGTGTGGGCGGACCATTAAAGAAAGCAGCCACGGCCAACCGGTTATTTACAGCATCTGCGGGGCCTGCAAAAAGCTCTCCCATCGAAATCCAGGTTCGACCGCGTCATTTGGATAGCTCAACTAAAATCGCCTTTTGCACATGCAATCGATTCTCGGCCTGATCAAAGATCGTCTGCGCATGGGTCTCAAAAGTTTTTTCGTCGATTTCCTGACCGCGGTGCGCCGGTAGGCAGTGCATCACCAGCGCGTCAGGCTTGGCGAGTTTCACCACCGATTCGTTGATCCAGTAGGGACCGAGCTCGGCTTCGCGGCGAGCCTCTTCCGCTTCCTTCCCCATCGAAACCCAAATATCGGTGTAGAGAACGTCTGCCTCTTTTGCCGCGGTTGCCACATCGTCGGTGCAGCTGACCCGGCCGCCTGCCCGCTCCAGTAACTTCTTTTTCGGCGAATATTTTTTGTGGGAAGCAATGCGCAATTCGAAACCGAGTTTGCCGGCCGCGAACAGCCATGACCGAGCCGTGTTCGAAACGCCGTCTCCGATGTAGGTGATGACCGTCTTCCCCGCCAAGCCGAAGCCTTGCGAAGGCTGGTCGATTGCCCCGCGTTTTTCGATGATCGTGAAAATGTCGCCGAGAATTTGGCACGGGTGCTCGTCGTCGGTGAGGGCGTTGATCGTCGGCACACCGGAAAACTCCGCAAACTCCTCGATGTCGCTTTGCGCGTAAGTGCGAATCACCGCGCCGTGGATCATCCGGGCCAGGACGCGCGCGGTATCCTTGATCAATTCACCCCGCCCAAGCTGGGCGTCAGCGGCATTGAGATAAATTGTTTCGCCGCCAAGTTCACGGATTCCAACGTCGAACGAGACTCGTGTTCGGGTCGATGGTTTCGAAAAAATCAGGGCCCAGGTTTGTCCGGCCAACGGCTGCGCCGAGATCTTGCCCCGATTCGACTTGAGCTCAGCGGTGCGCTGCAAAATACCTTCGATCTCAGTCCTCGAAAGCTGCTCGATACTAAGTAAGTGTTTCAACTCTTTCTTCCTCTTCCTCTACTTCTTCTCCCGCGCCAAGTCGCGAACTAAGCTTTCAATTAATCGCAATCCTTCTTCCGCTTCACTCCTTCGCAAGTTCAACGCCGGCAGCAAACGAATGACCGAGGCGCCAGCCGGCACCGTCAGCACATTTCGCCGGTGCAACTGTTTCACGATCTCCCCTGCTTTAAACTCCGGTTGCAATTCGATTCCGATCATAAAACCGAAACCGCGCACAACTTTTACGATGTTTGGGAACCGTTGCTGGACTTTTTGCAGTTCGCCCAGGAGAAACGCGCCGGTCTCACGCGCGTTATCCGCCAAATTTTCCCGCTCGATAACTTCAAAAATTTTCAAGGCAACCGCGCACCCGAGCGGGGTTCCGCCAAATGTGCTGGCGTGTGTGCCGGCCGAAAGAACATCGGCATATTTTTCTCGCACCCAAAATGCGCCGATCGGGAATCCGCCGCCTAACGACTTGGCCATCGACACCGCATCCGGCAGCATCGTGGCATCGGCATCTTGCCGATGATCTGAACGCCCGCCGGAAGCCGATGCCACGATTGTTTGCCAGCTCTGAAATTTCCCGGTCCGGAAATGGCCGGCTTGAACTTCGTCGAACATCAAAAGCAAATTGTGCTGGTCGCAAAGTCTCCGCAGTCCGATCAAATATTCCGGCGTCGCAATCGTCACTCCACTCTCGCCCTGGACCGGTTCAATCAAAATTGCGGCGGTCGATTTCGTGATTGCGTTCCGCATCGCATCCAGGTCGTTGAACGGAACCTGCCGAAATCCTTCCACCGCCGGCGCGAATCCTTTCTTCACTTTCTCCTGACCGGTGGCCGCGATTCCCGCCAGAGTCCGCCCGTGGAACGAATCCGTTGTGGTGGTGATTTCGTAACGGCCGTGGTCGTGTCCGAACTTTCGAGCCAGTTTGAAGAGCCCTTCGTTTGCCTCCGCCCCGCTGTTGCAGAAAAAGACGCGGCCCGGTGCGATCTGATCGACTATGCGCTTGGCCAGCTGCCCCTGCGGCTTTGTATAATATAGATTGGAAACGTGAATGAGTTTCCTGGACTGCTCGGTCAGCGCCGTTGTGATTTCGGGATGGGCATGACCTAACGAGCAAACGGCAATCCCGCCGGCAAGATCGAGATAGCGATTTCCGTCGGCGTCCCAAACATAGTTTCCCTCGCCTCGTTCAAGGACGAGATCGAACCGCGCATAAGACGGAACCACATTCTTGTCGAATAATTCGCGAACGCGTTTGGTCTCATTTTGCACAATCGCGGCAGTTGGAGGTTGAAGGATTTCCTTCATAACATGACCTCGGTGCCAACGCCCGCATCGGTGAAAATCTCAAGCAAAACAGAATGCGCAATCCGGCCATCCACGAACTGCACTTTTTCAACCCCGCTCCCGATTGCCGCCACGGCAGAGTCCACCTTGGGAATCATCCCCTCGCCGATCACGCCCTTCGCTCGCCATTTCGGAACTTCGCTCACCGCCAGATGACTTAAAAGGCTGGAGCTTTTTTTCGGATCCCGCAGCAAACCGGGGACGTCGCTCATGAAAACCAAACGGCGGGCCTTCAACGCAATTGCGACCTTGGCGGCAGCAATGTCGGCGTTGCAATTGTAAACTTTTCCGTCCTCCCCAAGCGCGGTCGGACTGATCACTGGAGTGGTGCTTCGACGGATGCATTCCCGCAACGGTTCGACGTTCACTTCGGAAACCTCACCGACGAATCCAAGATCAGCCTCATCGTTGGGAACAGAAAATTTTCGGCACCGAAAGATGTCGGGGCCCGCAAATCCACGTGCTTTGCCGCCGAATGCCTCGATCGCTTGCACGATCTCAGGATTTATTTCTCGTGAGAGAACCCGATCGACCACCTCGGCGCTCGCGGCGTCCGTTACCCGATAACCGTGAACGAACTGCGATTTTGTGCCGGTTTTCTCAAGAGCGCGGGTGATCGCCTTGCCCCCACCGTGCACCACGACCGGATTGATCCCCACCGCCTCGAGAAAAACAATGTCGCGCGCGACTCGATGCCGCTCGTCCGCATCGGGCGAATCCATGAAGCTACCGCCGTATTTCACGACAAAGATCTGGCTCCGAAACCGCTGGATGTAAGGCAACGCTTCCAGCAGTGTCGCCGCTTTCGAGATGATCCTTTTCATCAGCCGCCAAGTGTCGCCGGATCGGTAACGTCGCCCTTGTTGAGAGCGACGTAATCTTCCGTCAGGTCGGCGGCGTAAATCATGAACTCACCGCGACCGGAGTGAAGATCGATATAAAGATCGAACTCCGGCTCTGAAGTGATCCTGGCCAATGCTTTCAAGGCGACATTTGTCGGACGCCCGCGACGAAATGCAAAAAGAATTTTGTGGCCGTCGGGCGCGGCATAACCCACGTCGACCGTTGCTTCATTAATCCGCGCCTTGGAGTAGCCAAGCGCGCATAAGATTCGTCCCCAGTTCGGATCGCCGCCGAACCAACTTGTTCGGACAAGCGCGCTGTTCGCAACCGCCCGCGCTGCAAGCTCTGCCTCGCGATCGTTCCGCGCTCCGCGAATGTGCAAACCGACGACCCGCGAAGTTCCTTCTCCGTCGCGCACAATCATTTTAGCCAGCTCGAGAGAAACAAAGTTGAGCGCGCCTTGGAAAGTGACCAGTGACTGGCCAGTGACCAGTTTATTATTCCCGGCCAAGCCGTTTGCGAAAATTATCACCGAGTCATTCGTGCTCATGTCGCCGTCGACCGTGATGCGGTTGAAGCTCTGCCCGACAGCGATTTGGAGGGCGCGCTTCAGCGTCGCGGATTCAATCGCTGCGTCAGTGGTAATAAAACCAAGCATCGTTGCCATCCCCGGCTGAATCATCCCCGCGCCTTTGCAGATCCCGCCAATTCGCACGGTCGATCGTCCAAGCTCGAATTCGACCGCGATCTCCTTACGTCGCGTGTCCGTGGTCATGATTGCTTCCGCGACCTTCCGGGCGTTCGCGGTAGACCTTTCAACAACAGGCGCGCAGGCGCGAATTCCACGAGCGACGTTTTTCATCGGCATCGGCACGCCGATTCGGCCGGTCGAACAAACAAGCACGTTCCGCTCGTTCAAATTCAACGCTTTCGCCACCACCTGCGTCATCAAACGCGCATCTTTAAGCCCCTGCTGACCTGTCGCGGCATTCGCGTTTCCGGAATTCACCACGATCGCGCGCGCTGACTTCTTAGCTGAACGTTGGCGGCTGATTTTGACCGGCGCCGCGCACACTTGATTGGTGGTAAACAATCCGGCAACCGCTGCCGGCACATCCGAAACGATCAGCGCGAGATCATCTTTCCGGCCTTTCTCCGAGCCTTTTCCAGTGCCGAGTTTTTTAATGTCGCAGAAGACCGCCCCGCATTTGAAACCGAGCGGCGCGCAGATCGAACCGGCAACTTTTCGAAGCGACTTTTTCAAATCAGCCCGGCAGTTTCGGGCAAGCCGAGCATTAGATTCATGCACTGCACGGCCTGTCCGCCGGCTCCTTTTACGGTGTTATCGATCGCGCTCATCAGGACGATGCGATTCGTGCGCCTGTCGATCCTCCAGCTAATGTCGATGAAATTTGTGCCGGCGACATATTTCGTATCGGGCAAACGATCGTCGCCGAGTAAACGAACGAACGGTTCTTGCCCGTAGGCGCTTTGAAAAATTACCGCCGGATCCATTTTTACAACGTTGGTCGCGATGTCAGCGTAAATGGTGGAGATAATTCCGCGATTGATCGGCACCAGGTGCGGGGTGAACTGGATGACCAGCTTTTCACGCGCAAGAATCGACAATTCCTGTTCGATCTCCGAAAGATGCCGATGTTTGGGAACGCCATAGGGTCGAACACTTTCATTGCATTCCGAAAATAAATAATCCACTTCCGCCTTGCGCCCTGCCCCAGTCACGCCGCTCATACTGGAGGCGACAATGGTTTTGCGAGCGATTGCTTTTCGTCGAATCAGCGGGCGGAGAGGAATCAGGATACTGGTGGGATAACAACCGGGACAGGCAACGAGCCGGGCTTCCCGGATCTGGTCGCGGTAAACTTCCGGCAAACCGTAAACCGATTTGCCTAACAAATCGGCAGCGGGATGCTCATGGCCGTAAAATTCACGGTAAACATCCGAGTCTTTGACTCGAAAATCGGCGCTGAGATCAAGGACCCGCGCCCCGGCAGAAAGAAGAGGCTTCGCGAACTCGGCGGCCAGCCCGTGTGGCAATGCCAGAAAAACAACCGTCGCATCGCGCGCGACTTGTTTTGCCTCCGAATCGGAAAATTTCAGGCGTGCCGAGTTTTTGTCATGAGCGAAGCGAGGGAAAACTTCGGCGAGTGATTTGCCCGCGAATTGTCGAGAAGTTACAACCGCCAGATCGATGTTCGGATGGGCCAGCAATAGCCCCACGAGCTCCTCGCCGGTGTAACCGGAGGCGCCAACCACTGCGACTTTTGTCTTCGTCGTTGTCACAACGGGCAATGCGTATTCCGTCTCGCGCCGATTGCAACGAAAAGCTGCGGTAAAATAAAGGACAGGATTTACAGGATTGGAATCGATTCTTTGGAAACAAAAATCGTGTGAATCTCGTTAATCCTGTCTAGTTTTCTCATATGGACGCCCTTTATCTTGTCGGAGTCGCCGTGCTGGCCGTTTTCGGTCTCGTTTTCGCCATCATTCTCTTCAATTTTTTCGGGATCTGGCTGCGCGCCCGCATCGCTAACGCGCCTGTGGGAATGGGTAAGATGATCGGAATGCGGCTGCGACGCGTCCCGGTCGGGTTGATTGTCGATAATCGCATCACCGCCGTGAAAGCGGGCATTGAAGTGGCCAGCGATCCGCTGGAAGCGCATTACCTGGCCGGCGGCGATGTCACTCAAGTCATCCTCGCGTTGATCGCGGCCGACAAGGCCGGCATCTCCCTCGACTTCAATCGTGCCTGCGCAATCGATTTGGCCACGAAAGGCACTGGGAAAACGGTGCTGGAAGCTGTGCGCACGAGCATTAACCCAAAAGTCATCGATGTGCCTAACCCTTCGATGGGCCGGACGACCATCGACGGGGTGGCCAAGGACGGGATCGGCGCGAAAGTGAAAGCGCGGGTCACGGTGCGCTCGCATTTAGACCGATTCGTCGGCGGAGCGACCGAGGAAACAATCATCGCGCGCGTGGGCGAAGGTATCGTAAGCGCGATCGGCTCGGCTGATTCTTACAAAGACGTTCTGGAAAATCCGGACCGCATTTCAAAAGCAGTCCTGGCGAAGGGGCTCGACAGCAACACGGCGTTTGAAATTCTTTCGATCGACATCGCCGACGTGGATGTCGGCGACAATATCGGCGCAAAATTGCAGAGCGAACAAGCGGATGCCGACAAGCGTATTGCCCAGGCCAAAGCGGAAGTGCGTCGCGCCGCCGCGGTCGCAGTGGAGCAGGAAATGAGAGCCAAGACGCAGGAAATGCGCGCCAAGGTCGTCGAAGCAGAAGCGCAAGTGCCGATGGCGATGGCGGAAGCGTTTCGAGCCGGTCATCTCGGCATCATGGATTATTACCGGATGAAGAACATCCAGTCCGACACTTCGATGCGCGAATCGATTGCTGGAACGGACAAACCAAGAGCGGAAAGCTAGGAGGTAAAAAGATGGCGGCGCTGCATCTCGATAATCTGCTTTTTCTGTTATTCGTCGCAGTCGCGATCTTTTTTCAGCTCCTCACCAGCCCCGCTACATTGCTTCGCAAGCGACCCGGAGACACGACCCGAAGATCGTCGCCCCCGTCGCAAATGTCTCGTCCGATTCCGCGCGAGATCGAAGAAACGGATGAAGACCGAGTCAGAAAATTTCTGGAAGCGCTTGGACAACCGGCAACAGCGAAACCACCGCCGCCGGTTATACCGCGAACGGACATTCCACCTCGCCCAGTGGCCCCCATTTCACCACCCCGGGAAACGGTGCTGAACCCTACCTGGCGAGATCTGAAACGCGTCGCGCCAAAAAAAGCCATGGGCGAAACGCGAATGGCTCGACCGAAGGTTGCGGAACCGCCGGTCTTCGAAGAACACGAATCTCCGGCGCCCGAGCCTCCGCCGTCCGTTACGAAAGCGGCGGAGGACGCGTACGCGATCGTAACTCAGCCAATCTCCAAATCGACGGATTCGAAAATCGACATCGTGACGATGCTGAGATCGACATCCGGTTTGCGGGACGCGATTATTTTGCGCGAAATCTTTGGCCCACCGCGCAGTCTCCAGCCGCTCGATTTGGTGGGAAACGTTTAAATCCTAAAGCTTTCGCGAGTTGAGCTTCCGCGCGAAGTTCATATTCTTTCGCTCCTTTCGACACGCCGGCGTGGCGGAATGGCAGACGCGCTGGACTCAAAA